>JBAXBP010000104.1:0-11778 GCA_037141915.1 Bacteroidota bacterium
CTTTCATCAACACCAAGCTTATCAACAATGATAGCTTTAACTTTTGCTGCAATGTCAGACATGTTTCTTTATTTTTTTTGGTTAAAGGAGTGCAAAGGAAGTAATTTCCATGTAGCCGCCAAAGAATTTTAAGATTTTTTAACATTTCTAAAAATCAACTTGTTGATTATCAGTACCATTTGGATAATGTTAGGTTGCCTTAAAATTTAAATTTCAATCACTTATATAACAAAGGTTAGGTTTTAGTATACCATCAGGGTTTTGTACTTTTGTTTCTGAAACTGAAAATCATGGCAAATATAGCGATTCTGGCTTCAGGAAGCGGGACTAATGCCCAGAGGATATCCGAATATTTCTCGAACGATCCCCTCATCCGGATAAGGCTTATTTTAAGCAACAATCCCGAAGCATATGTTCTGACCAGGGCCTTGAACCTTGGGATTCCTTCTCATGTATTCAGCCGGAAAACATTTTACGAAACGAATGAAACGGGCGACCTGCTCATCAAAAATGACATATCCTTTATAGTCCTTGCCGGCTTTTTATGGCTTCTTCCTTCTTCCCTTCTCGGGATGTATCCTGGCAGGATCATCAATATTCACCCGGCCTTGCTTCCCAAATACGGCGGAAAAGGAATGTACGGCGGCAAGGTACACAAAGCGGTGATAGAGGCTGGTGAACCTGAATCGGGCATCAGCATACATTATGTCAATGAAAAGTATGATGAAGGCGATGTTATTTTCCAGGCCCGTTGCCCTGTGATGCCGGGTGACACTCCCGAGAGCCTGGCTGCGAGGATACATGAGCTTGAATACAGGTACTATCCTGAGGTGATAGAGAAGGTGGTGACGGGGCTGAGTGTGTGATTCACATTGTATCCTGCGCTTGCGCACCACACCGCCTTTTGCTCGCTCTAAACATCTGATGCAACTTGTAAGAAGTAATTCGTTTCGAGACCAGCTCCCACATCCACATAAATTAAAGCAAAAAAAAATCCCGGAACCGGTCCGGGATTTAATCAATAAACAAAACGTTGTCTCACTTAACTTGCACACATTACTGCCGCATAAAAGTTTTCTTGCTTCTTCTCTGCCCAGCAATTATGTTACAAATATACGCCAGCCTGTGGTACGAAAATGTTAAGGATTATTAATATACGTTAAAAAGTGTTAAATCTGTAGCTCAGCTTTTTCGCTTACTTTTGTAGAATGAACAGGCGGTTTATCATTTTCACCATCGTTGTGATGTCTATTGCCCTCGGTGGGTTGATGGGGATACAGATCTACTGGATCAGGAACGCCTCATCGGTGAAGGAAGCCAATTTCCGACGCAGCGTTAATGAGGCCATCACGAAGGTTGTATCAAAAGTAGAGTTGCTTGAGAAACGGCGTTCCATTGAGAAATCAAAACCCGAGGGCTTGCTCAACATCAACCCGCATTTGCCTTATGACGAATTCCTGAACAAGAACATCCTTGATTCGCTTATTTCCAGAGAACTTAACCTGAGGGGAATAGATACCCGTTTTGAATTCGGCATTTATAAACCCGAGAACGAAGCCTATCTTGTTGAAAAATCGCCCAATTACAGGAAGGAGTTATTTGAAAACGGGTATGCATTTCCTTTGTTTCAAAGCGATATTTTCACCCCTCCCGAATACCTCCTGATCTCTTTCCCGAATGAGCAGAGGTTCCTCCTGACCGAATTATGGGGCATGCTGCTGATTTCCCTGGTGCTTATCATTGTGATCGTTTATTCGTTCACTTACACCATTGCGACAGTTTTCAGGCAGAAGCGCTTGTCGGAGATGAAAAATGATTTCATCAACAACATGACCCATGAGTTCAAGACCCCCATTGCTACGATCTCCCTTGCCTGCGAGGCAATGAATGACAGTGATGTTGCCCGATCACCCGAGCTGGCGTCGTCGTACGTCAACATGATTCAGGAAGAAAACAAAAGGCTTGCGGGCATGGCTGAGAAGATACTTCAAACCGCAGTGATCGACTCAGGGGAGCTGAAAATGAAACGCGAGCTCATCAACATCCATGATATCATTCATGATGTGGTAAAGAACATCAGGATACAGGTGGAGATCAAGGACGGAGTCATCATCAAAAGCTTTTATGCTTCGAATCCCAGGATTGAAGGCGATAAGGTACATGTGACCAACCTGGTATACAACCTGCTTGACAATGCGAATAAATATTCCCCTAAAAAACCGATGATACGGATCAGCACCGAGAATACGGGGAACGGGATGCAGATTACGATAGAGGATAACGGGATCGGCATCAGCAAATCGGAACAGAAAAAGATTTTCGACAAGCTTTACCGTGTCCCGACAGGGAATATACAGGATGTGAGGGGCTTCGGGCTTGGCTTAAGCTATGTGAAGGCGATAGTGGCAGAACATCACGGAAAGATAAGTATTGAAAGTGAAGTTAATAAAGGGAGCAAGTTTAAAGTGTTTTTTCCGTTTAAATATAAAGAGTAAAAAACTGAAAGCATGGAAAAAGGAAGTGTTAATGTTTTACTGGCTGAGGATGATCGCAACCTGGGGAATATCCTTAAGAACTACCTTGACGCAAAAGGTTACAGCACAACCTTATGCGTAAACGGGCAGGAAGCGGTGGAGATGTTCGGAAAAAAAGAGATTGATTTTGTGATCCTCGACATCATGATGCCGGTTAAGGACGGGTTTGCTGCTGCAAAGGAGATCCGGGCCATGAACAGGAAGGTTCCGATGTTGTTTCTTACCGCAAAAACCCTGCAGGAGGATAAGCTGAAAGGTTTTGAGGCCGGGGCCGATGATTATATCACCAAACCTTTCAGCATGGAAGAACTGCTGATGAGGATGCATGCAATTCTCAGGCGGAGCGATGAAGGGGGGAAAGCGGCAGGGAATGATCATGTTTTTACGGTAGGGAAATATACTTTCGATTTCGACAGGCAGGTGCTTGCGATAGAGGGAAGGGAGCAAAAGCTGACTTCAAAGGAAGCCGGACTGCTGAGGCTTCTTTGCGTGAATGCAAATGAGGTTTTGGACCGTTCCGTAGCGTTGACCCAGATATGGAACGACGACAGCTATTTCAATGCAAGGAGCATGGATGTTTATATTGTTAAACTTCGGAAATACCTGAAAGAAGACCCCGGCGTTGAGCTGATCAATGTTCACGGGGTGGGATTCAAGTTAGTAGTGAAGTGATGGAATAGAAGATGAATACTCGAATACTCGATTAACGAATTTTGATTTACGAATTTGAATTATTAACCATTCAAAATTCAGCATTCGTTATTCGATTATTCGAGTATTCAAACAGCCAAGGAATATCCAATTCCCAAAATTTAGAACATGTCGGGTAAGTTATATATTGTTCCCACGCCTATCGGTAATCTCGAGGATATTACCCTCCGGGCTTTAAGGATATTGAAGGAAGTGGACCTCATCCTGGCTGAGGATACGCGTAATACTTCCAACCTTCTCAGGCATTACGGCATTGAGAAGCCACTGCATTCCCACCATCAGTTCAATGAACACCGTACGGTTGAGAACCTTATCGAACGGTTGCAGGCCGGGTCGGTAGTTGCCCTGGTGAGCGATGCCGGCACTCCCGGGATCAGCGATCCCGGCTACCTTTTAATCAGGGCATGCATCCGGGCAGGCATTCCTGTGGAATGCCTGCCCGGACCAACAGCCTTCATCCCGGCCCTGGTCAACAGCGGAATCCCGTCCGACCACTTCGTTTTTGAAGGGTTCCTGCCACATAAAAAAGGCAGGCAGACCAGGCTAAAAGAACTTGCAACCGAAGAAAGGACCATCGTATTTTACGAAAGCCCGTTCCGGCTTGTCAAAACACTCACCCAGCTTGCCGAATTTTTCGGATCAGGACGCTACGCCTGCGTTTCCCGCGAACTTACAAAGATCTACGAAGAGAATGCAAGAGGCACCCTCGAAGAACTTATACTGCATTTCAGCAATAAAACGGTCAAAGGGGAAATCGTAATCGTGGTGGAAGGAGCGGCGAAATGAATATCGAATATTATATTCTTGAGCTTATAATATCAAATGACAGGAAATTTTTCATTTCCCCTTCCTCAACGCCCACATTGTCCACTTTTGCCCCAAGGGGCCCCCTGCGGCACCACTGAAGAAAATCGTCAAGATTGCTATCCTCTCCCTCCGCTTCAATGTAAACTTTTCCGTCGTTCATATTCTTAACTATCCCCTGCACTCCATAACGGTATGCCGAATGCATTGCTGAGAAACGGAACCCGATTTTCTGGACCTGCCCGCTGATTGTAATATTATAGTGTTTCATCCTTTGCGGGAGTTATGTGTTGCATGGGAACAGTAGACGGTTTGCGGTGGGAACGATGATGACTGCGCTTAACGATCCCTTTTGAATCATGCTCGCGCTGCCTGAAATATCTCTTAAGCCTGGGATACATGAACGACAGGACGAAAACAATCAATCCGACAGTGAACAATACTACCGAGCGGGTCATCCCGCTTAATGTCCTTACATCAATATAAAGCATTTTAACCACTGTCACCGATAATAGAATCAGTCCCGCAGCCCGTAACAGCCTGTTCCGGGTTGTCATTCCCACACCCAGTATAACCGCCGTATACGAGAGCAGGATAATGGTATAGGGAATCACCCTGTCGGCTAATGCAATTTCTTCGATTGTCACCCCCCGCCTGAGACCGGTCCATATGCTGAAATGATCATACTCCGACAAGAGAATGAAAAGCCCGGCCAGCATCAAATAAGCGGTGAAAATCCTTACCAGTAAAGAACTTTTTTCCATGGCCTTCCTTATGAAGACCTCCAGTATAAAGATCTCCGCAATGAAAAGTACAACTACCGGATAGTGAAACCAGAACGCAAGTTTTGAAATTTGCTCATGCTGCAATGCATTATTCCTCATTTCCACATTGGTAAAATGGATCAGGGTGGGATAAGCGAGGCTAAAGAACAAAGCAAAACCAATTGCCGGGATAACAAATTTTGACTTCTGTACCGAAAGCAAGGGGATGGTAATGATGAAAAAAAGACAGTTATACCCGAACCAGCTCATATAATTCAGGTCGGAATTCTTAGACCATACCAGGACAATATAATTTACAACCCAGAATCCCGAGAGGTAAAGCACTATCAGATTTATTCCTTTGAAAAAGCTCTGGTAGCTCCTGCGGCTGAACCATTCCTTGGAGAATCCAACATGAAGTTTTCTGATCAGCCTGCTGTTGATAATCATCACTGGAAAGATCACAAGTCCCGCCACCAGCCCCTTCATCATCATGGCCTTGTTGGCGAGCACATTGCCAAGAAAAGCGGCAGGGAGATACTGGAAGACCAGGTCTTTGAAATACACGAGCAGCATCATCACAATGGAAACCAGGGCGGTGATCACGGCAACACGGTCACCGCTGTATTTCGAATAGAACAGCAACAGGCTCGACAGCACAGCCAGAAACAAAATGATAGCGTCGGCATGGAAGATGAAAGGAAAAATAAGGCTGAGCATGATGAAAGCAGGAAAAACATAAGGCCCGGGCTCTGGTCTTTTTCCTGCCGCAGCAAAAACGAACAGTATCCCCATATTGGCCACTGCAAGAGCCAGGGAAAACACCCAGGCATAATCCATAAGCCCGAATCTTGCAAGACCGAAAAGCCCCATCAGGTAAAAAAGCATTCCGTTTAACATGGTCAGGCCCATCTCGGCATACTCCGAGTATTTGTGATGCCCCCTGAAACCCCCGTATGCTCCTGTGAACAGGAACAAAAGGTAAAAAAGTGATCCATATATAAAGAAACCAGGCAGAAGTCCGGCATTCCGGCCAAGTATCATTTTCATTGCCCACCATATCATGAACGACAACCAGCATACAAGGTAATTCCACTTCCCGGCGACCATGGAATGCAGCCTGACACCCGAATAAAAGATAAGAGCTGAAAACATAAGGATCATCGGGAAAAGCAGATGGATCTGCCAGCCGTACTTCCTGGCCAGGAGGAAAACAACTGCATAAAATACCACGATGGCAATTCTCGGGATCTCCTTCCGTCGGATCTGTATTGAAAAAAGGAGGATGAGAGCAAAAATCATGCAAGTCGCGGCGCATAAAACAGCCATAATCCTTATATCCGACTGACTGTAATCTGTTGCGGGAGTGACTGCAGGCTGAACAATGCCGGCCCCGGCTGCCTGCGGGTTCTGTGAAGGCCGGGGGCTGAACTGTTCATGCGAAACGATCTGTTTCACAATGCCCCTGAGATTATCAAGTGAACTCACCGAATACCCTACAACGGCAAGGATCAGAATAACACCGGCAATCCTGAGAAAATGTTTTGTAATAATGGTTTCGACCCGCCTGTAAGGATTAGGCTTACCGGAATGATGGGTACTGCGCTTCCTTTCTTGCCTGCGATGTGAAGTCCCGGGCCTGGGTTGGTCCATCTGAATCTTTGTATTAAGTACCAAAAATAAAAAAAAATCCTAACTTTAACCTGTTATTCTTTCATAAAGGGAATCAATGGTATGAACCCGGGGTTAGCCCCGGCCCCGGATTCCGCAGCAAACTGCAGGGAATTTACCGGGAGAGATTTAAGATCAAAGCCATGTGCGGCAGGTATTCATTTGCAGTAGTTGACGAACTCATCGAAGAACGTTTCGGCGTGAGGGTGCGCACTGCCATTTATAAAGCCCGGTATAACTGCGCCCCCGGCCAGGAGCTGGCCGTTATCTCAAACAGCACACCAAGGGAGATCAGCCTCTTTCACTGGGGCCTTATTCCCTCCTGGGCCAAGGAAAAGTCGATCGGCTATAAAATGATCAATGCAAGATCCGAAACAATACTCGAAAAACCGTCCTATAAAAATGCTTTCAGAAGCAGGCGCTGCCTGGTCCCTGCCGACAGTTTCTTTGAATGGAAGAAAGACAGTGAAAAGACCCCGTACCGTATCCTGATGAAGGATGAGAAACCCTTTGCCATGGCAGGGATCTGGGACCACTGGACCACTGCCGACGGGGAGATCATACATTCATTTTCAATACTTACCACTTCTTCCAATGAAATGATGAGCAGCATCCACGACAGGATGCCGGTAATCCTTGCTGCAGCCGACGAAAAACGCTGGCTGTCCCCCTTGTCCGATTCCGAACTCCTGGGTATACTGAAACCTTATCCGGCAGAAAAAATGAAAGCTTACAAGATCTCAAAACTTGTGAATTCCCCAAAGAATGATTCGGCTGAGATACTCACTCCTGTATCATAAGTGAACAGCCCCTGAGGTCGCTTGAGTCAAACCGGCCGAGCACTTCAAAACCTCCGTCTTCCCTCACCCGTCCCAGGTCCTGGGTCGCAATAAAACTGCAGGAATAAAGATTCGCAAGATCGATCACGCTGATCCCTCCACTCCTGCCGGGCCTGCACCAGCAGAATGGATCGTTCACCTCGCGCACCATTACCCTCATCCAGGGAGGCGGAGTGAAAATTCCATAGTGTTTTGACCAGGCCTGCGACAACAGCTCTGTCATTCCATATTCTGAATGTATCACTGCGGATGAGAACACGTCGCTTAGCCGGCTGTGAAGCTCGGCCCTGGTGATCTCCCTGCGCCGTCCTTTCATACCGCCGGTCTCAATGACGACCAGGCCGGGGTATTCCCCCGGGTACTTCCCGGCGAAATCAAGAAGGGCATAAGTAAGCCCGATGAGAATAGTCTTTCCTGGAGCAGTATCGTTGCCTGACAGCCTTTTTCGAAGTGCTTCAAAATCATTCAGAAAAAAACCGTGCCTGCCAGCTTTATTCTGCTGCATCAGCTTTGATATCATATAAATGAGGGAGGAATGCGGCTTTTCGTCAGGTTCCGGAGTAAGCGCAAGAAAGGTATACCCGGCCGGGTCCCCGTATGCAAAATTAAAACCCCCGAGCAGCGAAAGGTCATACAAACCCTGGTCGGCGACCAGGTGACGGCCGGGGATTGAGCCGGTGGTTCCGCTGCTCTGGAATTCCATCACGGCCTTCATCCCGGAACTGACAACCTCCCTGGACTGGTAAAATTCAATAGGGATAAAAGGGATCTCAGCTGAACTGCCTACATTGCCCGGACTGCGTGATAAGGCATCGGCAAATTCGTGGTACACTTCGCAGTTCTCGTACTGGAATCTGAAGACCTCCAGGGCAAGCTCATCGAACCCGGTGGTATTACCAGCTGTAAATATTCTCTCCCTGAGTCTATCCATGCTCATATCACGATTCACGATTCACGGTTCACGGTTCACGATTCACGGTTCACGATTCACGGTTCACGTATATTCATTATCTTTGCGCGGGTTCAAATGTATTAAAAATTCAGGCATCCCATGGGAACAAAAGGGCACCTCATGAAATCCGGTTTCATCCTCCTGCCTGCCGCAGTTTGCCTGGTATTGCTATTTTCATGCGTAAAAAAAGAATCCTTTTCGGTGATCCCCCAGATTGGTTTCTCCGATTATTACAATATGTTTGATACGACGAAGATTGCAAAAACAGGGGTGCTTACCATTACGTTCCAGGACGGGGATGGGGATATAGGACTGAACCCCTGGGATCTTAACCCTCCTTTCGACACTGCAAGTTATTTCTACTACAATTATTTCATCGACCTGTACGAAAAAAAGAATGGTGTTTTTGTTAAAGATACAACCCTGGTACCTCCCCTCCGGTACCGTATACCAAACCTTACACCCAATGATGCCAACAAGGCAATCAAAGGGCTCATTGTTGATACCATCCCTTTAAACCCGGCCCCTAAATGGGACACGATCATGTTCTCGATGTTCATCTATGACCGTGCCCTGCATAAAAGCAATGTGGTTTATACTCCTCAAATCGTAGTCAGAAGGCCATAAACAGGAATGGAAAGAGCTCTGGCTTACCGAAGGTTGATCATCATAGGAATATTCCTGGCCGTGGGGTTGATTTTTACAGCCCGGCTTATTTATGTCCAGATCCTGGTCGATAAATACATTTTATCGGCAAACAATAATGTTCTGAGGTATATCACCCAGTACCCTGCAAGGGGGCTTATATTCGACCGCAACGGGAAGCTGCTTGTTTACAACGAGGCAGCCTATGATCTCATGGTCATACCGCGCCAGGCCAAAAATATTGACACTGCGGAACTCTGCAGGCTAATCGGGATTGACAAGGATGAGTTTACAAGGAGGATGATCAAAGCCCGTAATTATTCACCTTACCGGCAATCCATATTCGAAGCCCAGATAACCCGTGAAAACTACGGCTTTCTTGAAGAGAAGCTCTTCCGTTTTCCAGGTTTCTTTGTGCAGTCGCGTACCTTGCGCAAATACACTTATTCCATCGCAGCCCATACCTTCGGGTACATCGGTGAAGCCAGCCCCGATATCATTGAGGGGGACTCCTATTACAGGTCAGGGGATTATATCGGTGTTAACGGCATAGAAAAATCATACGAGAGCCTGCTCAGGGGTGAAAAAGGCATGAAGGTACGGGTGGTTGATGTGCTTAACCGTGATAAAGGCAGCTTCCAGGAAGGGAAATACGACACCCTAGCCTATGCCGGGACCGACCTTTACTCCTCCCTTGATGAGGATTTGCAGGAGTATGGCGAGAAACTGATGGCTAACAAGAAAGGCAGCATTGTCGCTATCGAGCCTTCCACCGGCGAGATCCTTTGCATGATCACAAGCCCTACCTATGACCCCAATCTTCTCGTTGGCAACATCAGGAGAAAGAATTACAGGAACCTGGTGCTTGATACCATTTACCAGCCGCTTTTCAACCGTGCGCTCATGGCCATGTACCCGCCGGGATCAACATTCAAGCTGGTCGATGCCCTCGTTGGCCAGCAGGAAGGCGTCCTCTTTCCCACCACTACCTATGGCTGCCCGGGAGGCTTCAGCATAGGCAACGGCAAAATGGTGGGATGCCACTCCCACCCTTCCCCCCTGAACCTCAAAGGCGCAATCCAGATCTCATGCAACACCTATTTCTGCAGGGTTTTCAGGTCGATCATTGATAACAGCTCCTACACCAGCACCCGCCAGGCTTATGAGCACTGGAGAAAAGAAGTGATGAGTTTCGGGCTGGGACGGAAACTCGGGCTGGATGTCACCGGTGAGCTTAACGGGAACATCCCTTCTCCTGCTTATTACGACAAATACCACGGGAAAGACCGCTGGAGATCCATGACCATCATTTCGCTGGGGATAGGCCAGGGAGAAATCGGGATCACACCCCTTCAGCTTGCAAACCTGGCTGCCACTATCAGCAACCGCGGCTGGTACCATATCCCCCATATCATAAGGGCCATCGGGAAAAAGGATTCCATTAACCCGGGATTCACCGAGAAGAAGTTCACCGACGTCAATCCTGCCTATTTTGATATTGTTGTTGAGGGAATGGCCGATGTGGTCAGTGAAGGGACTGCACGCGCTTCTAAAATAGACAGTATAGATTTCTGCGGAAAAACCGGAACAGCCCAGAACCCCCACGGCAAGAACCATTCCATCTTTATCGCGTTTGCACCCAAACTGAATACAAAGATCGCTATCTCGGTGGTGGTCGAAAATGCAGGCTTCGGTGCCGCATGGGCGGCCCCTATCGCCAGCCTGATGCTTGAAAAATATTTAAAAAGGAAAGTCAGCCGCAAAGACCTTGAAGAACGTATGATGAATGCTGACCTCATCCACGGAATAAACACAGGAAATGAAATCGGAAAAGGGCATTTTTTACCGGATTGACCTGGTACTGGTCAGCCTGTACCTGGCCCTTGTCCTCATGGGCTGGCTTAATATATACGCCGCTGTGTATAACGACAGTCACCAGTCTATCACCGATCTCCACCAGAAATACGGCAAGCAGATGGTCTTCATCCTTGCATCCCTGGTGCTGGCCATCAGCATACTTATTATTGATCCGAAATTCTTTTCCCAGTTTTCGTACTTCATCTACGGCTTTTTCCTGCTGATGTCGGTGGTAGTGATCTTTGCAGGCAGGGAAATTGCCGGTTCCAAATCATGGTTCGCCATAGGCGGATTCGGCATCCAGCCTGCTGAATTCGCAAAAATGGCGACGGCCCTAGCCCTGGCAAAATTCCTGGGATACCTTGACAGGAACATAAAACACCCGAGAACCCTGGTAATCGCAGTTTCAATTATTATCCTGCCTGCGTTGCTGATCCTCCTTGAGCATGATACCGGATCTGCCCTCGTTTTCTTCTGCTTTGTGCTGGTCCTTTACAGGGCAGGCCTTTCAGGGTATGTCCTGCTTGCCCTTTTAGTGATACCTGTGCTGGGCGTGCTGGCCCTTATCATCAATAAATACATCCTGGTCGCGACTTTGTTCACGATCTCGGGACTCATCTACCTGCGCAGCCGAAGGCGTGCAAGAACCCTTATGATCGCACTGGCTATATTCCTTGCCTCTTCCGGTCTTGTTTTTTCGGTACACTTTGCCGTTAACCATGTGCTTGAACCTCACCAGCGGCAGAGGATCAATGTACTTCTCGGTAATAATACCGACCTTAAAGGAGCAGGGTATAACGTGAACCAGTCTCTTATTGCGATCGGCTCAGGCAGGTTCTGGGGCAAAGGCTTCCTGCAGGGGACCCAGACCAAATACAATTTCGTACCCGAGCAGAGCACCGATTTCATTTTCTGCACCGTTGGAGAGGAACATGGTTTTATAGGATCTTTTATTGTAATCGCACTCTTCCTGGGCCTGATGATAAGGATATTGATGAATG
>JBAXBP010000105.1:0-11749 GCA_037141915.1 Bacteroidota bacterium
TATCCATGCCTCCTGCGCAGCCAATGAACACCTGGCCCTCGTCTTCCGAATCCAGGTTGATGAGCACCCTGCCGTTCAGAAGCCCCGGTTTGAGCGCGAAAGCCCCGGTAAGTCCCGTTTCTTCATCCACCGTGAACAAGGCTTCCAAAGGCCCGTGCGAAATGTCGTCTGCATCAAGTATCGCCACCGCAACAGCGATGCCAATGCCGTCATCTCCGCCGAGAGTGGTCCCTTTTGCCCTCACCCATTCACCGTCAATAAACGGCTCGATGGGGTCCTTATCAAAATCATGAACCGTATCGGAGTTCTTTTCACAAACCATATCCATATGGGACTGGAGGATCACGGTTTTGCGCTTTTCATAGCCGGGAGCGGCATTTTTGCGTATCAGTATGTTCCCGCATTCATCCTTGATGCATTCAAGCCCGCGGGCTGAAGCAAAAGACATAAGCCAGGAAGCTATTTTTTCTTCTTTCTTCGATGGACGGGGAACTTTGCAGATTTCAGCAAAGTAATGCCAGAGCCGTGATGGTTTAAGCTGTTCCAGTGAGTTTTCCATATTTATATTTTATGTACATGCAAATGTATATTTTTTTACTTTTACTTTTGTAAAGCAGGTATTTGTTAACATGGCAAACCCTCTACTTCACCCAACATTCACTATGGAACCTGAAACGAATGATGAAGCCGTAAATAAACGCGGCAAGCCCCTCCTCCCGAAAGGAGGCCTGGCGATCAGATATACGCGCTTTTTCATACTGGCCTTCCTGCTCGTATTCAGCATCGCCTTTTACTACACTTTTTCATATACGCGGGCTATCCTGGATGAGGATGCAGCGCAAAGAGCATCCAATATCACCGACCTTACCATTTCGAGGATCAGTAACGTGATCAGGCCGGTTGAACAGGTGCCTTCGACCCTGTCGACCGCACTGGAAGTCGAAAAGCCCGACTACCGCATGATCCTTGACCTTGCAAAGGAATTTGTGCTTGAAGATACCGTGGTTTTCGGAAGCGCCATTGCTTTTGAACCCTATATGTTCGATAAAAAGATTTACAGGCATTGTCCTTATGTGTTCGAGACGCGTAATACTGTCATTGAACGGGATCTCTCATCCGCAGAATATGATTATTTTAACAAAGACTGGTACCGTATCCCAAAACAGCTTGGGGAAGCGGTATGGTCGGAGCCCTATTACGACAAAGGCGGAGGCGATACCCTGATGTGCACCTATTCCGTGCCGTTTTACCGCGGTATCAGCGGTAAGCGGGTATTTGCAGGTGTTATCACGATGGATATCTCCCTGGGAACTTTCATGCATATACTGGCGTCTGCAAGGGTTTACAAGACGGGCTTCAGCTACCTGATGTCGTCGAAAGGCATTATGATAGCCCATCCGAATAAAGCATACATCAACCAGGATATCCATAAGGTGGTTATAGGAGAATCGCGCAGCCAGACTGATTCAGCGATCAGCCTGATGCTTAAAGGAAACAGGATGTTCGTTAAAATGCGGGACCTTTCGCATGTGAAAGTACCCAGCTGGCTTTACACGGCTCCCGTGCCGCATACGAACTGGATCTTTGCGATCACTTTCCCCACCAGGGAGCTATACGCCGGTTTGTATGATTTCTTTTATAACCTCATCGCAATATTCCTGATCAGCCTTGCCGCGATGATCATGCTTACCATCCTCATCACGGGGAAGTTCATCCGCCCGATCAGCCGTCTTGTCGATGCGACCCACCGGATAGGGCAGGGGGATTTCGGCACGGCCCTGCCTGTCTTCACTTCGAAAGACGAGATATCCCAGCTCACCAATGCATTCTCACATATGAAGGATGAGCTGGTCAATTATATTGCCAACCTCCAGGATGCCACTGCCGCCCGCGAAAAGATAGAGAGCGAACTTAGCGTGGCCCATGATATTCAGATGGGTCTGCTGCCTAAAAATTTTCCCGCAAGGGATGATTGGGATCTTGGGGCCCTGCTGAACCCTGCACGTGCCGTGGGAGGCGATCTTTATGATTATTATTTCCTGGACGACGACCACCTGTTTATTGCAATCGGAGATGTTTCAGGCAAGGGTGTTCCGGCTTCTCTGTTCATGGTCACGGCGAGGATATTGTTCCGATCAAGGGTGTCATTGAACGTCCCTCTGAACCAGAGTGTTTATGAGATCAACAAGGAGATCTGCAGGGAGAATCCAAACCAGATGTTCGTGACCTTTATCGCAGGGATAGTCGACCTGAAAAACAGCTGCATGACCTATTGCAATGCCGGGCATAATCCGCCATTCCTGGTAAAACCGGGAGGCAGGATCAAAAAACTCGGGGATGTCCATGGCATCCCCCTGGGCATATTTGAACATGCCACGTATACCTCCGGAAGTGTTCTGTTTGAACCTGGAGATGCTATTTTATTGTATACCGATGGCGTGACGGAAGCCATCAGCAGTGCGGATAATTTTTACGGCGAGGAGCCAATGCTTGAAATTGTGCGTCAGAATCCTGATCTTTGTCCCGCTGACCTCATCAACCGCCTCGAAGACGATGTGATTGGGTTTATGAAAGGGGTGGACCAGGCCGACGATATCACGCTTTTGGTACTGAGATCAAAGGCCAGGCCGGGCGGGGACACCAAATCCACAGACATGAAGCAGATAAGCTTACCAAACAAACTTGGAGAACTGAACCGCCTCGTTGCGGAACTTGAGCAGACTGCCGAAGAATGGGAGATCCCCCCGAAAGTCAGCATGGAACTGAACCTTATACTCGAAGAACTGTTCACCAATATTGTTTTCTATGCCTTTGACGACGGGAGGGACCACGACATCCTTGTGAGGTTTATCCATCCTGCCCCGGGGATAATCCGGGTTTGCATTGAGGATGACGGGAAGGCGTTTAACCTTCTTGAAAAAGATACCAGCGACACAGTCAACCATCCGGTAGAGGAGCGTCAGATCGGCGGGCTGGGCATTCATTTTGTAAAGAAGCTCGTAAATGAGATCAGCTACGAGCGTAAGAATGGAAAAAATATAGTACTTTTAACCCGCAATTATTAACATAACACTCATATGGAACTGATCGAAAGGAAAACCGGGAAATGCATGATCATAAGCATTAAAGGCAGGCTTGACACTATCAATTACAGCATACTGGAAAAGAGGCTGACCGAGCTTCTCGATCAGAATATCGACAGGATCCTGATCAATTGTGCTCAGATGGATTATGTGAGCAGCTCCGGACTGAGGATACTGCTGATGGCTCTGAAAAGGATCACCATGGTCAAAGGGAAGTTTGTGCTTTGCAGCCTGCAGGATAACATCCGCGAGATTTTTGAAATTTCAGGATTTACAACGATTTTCGAAATTCACTCCAATGAGGAAGATGCCCTTGGGGTGTTCTGATGGCCTATTTTATCCATTTTAAAGACCCCAACTCGGAGGAGATGGTCAGGTATCTCTCTTCCATTCCCAATTGCCCGGGTACGTGTTTTTTTATGGATATCAACCGCTCAACCGACATGAAGTACCTCGGTGGATTGACCGACTGGGGCCGGAAGCTGAACAATACCTTTAATTTTCTTTCGCTGCTGAACAATTTTCCCCAATATATTGTCAAGGGGATAGGTGATGAGATCATGCTTTTCATTCCTGATGATGTGCTTAAATCTGATAAAGCCATCAATTCCTATTACATGTTGCTTGAAGAGATCTATGCGACCTTGTATAATATAAAGCATTACCCTGTTGAGGATACTTTCCTGGCCTGCAAGGTGGCTATTCATTACTGCACCGAAGTATATAATGTAACGTTTTTTGAAGATGCCAATGATTATTACGGATCGGATGTGGATCTCACGGCCCGGCTGATGACGAAATGCTTTGAAAACAGGATCGTGCTGAGCGAAAAGTTTCTCGGCAAGGTTCACCAGGACCTGGAAGCCCTGGGCCTTTCAGACCGCACCGGATGCATAGGACATATTTCGGAACCATTCCTTGAAAATTTTAAAGGTGTGCCTATGAGCACGAAATTCAGGATAATTGATGTTGAATAAAACAAGAAGCGAAAAGTGAAAAGCGAAATTTCGCCTTTCGCCATTTCGCCTTTCGCCATTTCGCTTTTAATATGAACATTGTCATCTACCTCGTCCTCATCGCTACCGTTCTTGCCAGCGGTTCCCTGGTATTCCTGATCCGCCGCGACGACCAGAAGCTGCTTAAGCTACTGCTTGCCTTTTCAGGCGCTTTCCTGATAGGGATCTGTTTCCTCGTTCTTGTTCCTGAAGTGTTCTCAAAGGCAGCCCCCTTAGTCGGCCTTTTCGTCCTCCTCGGTTTCCTTATTCAGCTGGTACTGGAACTTATTACAGAAGGTGCAGAGCACGGGCATAAGCATGTTCATACCGAAGGGGAGAGAGCGGCTCCCTGGTTGTTGCTCACCGGGCTGTGCATTCATGCTTTCCTCGAAGGGATGCCCCTTGTAAGCCGGTTTGCGACAGAGATACAGCACTCACTCGTCCTCGGTATTGTAATTCATAACATCCCCATCTCCCTCACCCTGATGGGGCTTTTTCTGCATTATGGCTGTAAACCATCCAGGGCGTTTCTTTATCTCGGCATTTTTGCAGTGATGACACCACTGGGTTCGATAGCGGGACTGGTAATCGAGAGCAGCATTGTTGAATCGATGGATACCTTCTTTACATACAGCATGGCTGTTGTAATAGGCATATTCCTTCATGTTTCCACTTCAATATTATTTGAAACCGAGGAACACCATAAGTACAATCTACAGAAATTTCTCACTGTTTGCAGCGGCTTGCTTGTTGCTTACCTCGTCTCTTTGATCGCCCACTAACCTCATCCGCAGTCATTATTAAAGAAATTGTACATCGTACATCGTACATTGTCCATTTTTTTTTATACCTTTGCGCCCGGTTTTAAAGCCATGTTCTTAGAAAATATTTCGTAAACGTTTTGAAATTCATGTGTTTACGGAATTCAATGCCCAGGTGGTGAAATTGGTAGACACGCTACTTTGAGGGGGTAGTGTCCTTAGGATGTGCAAGTTCGAGTCTTGTCCTGGGCACCATAACCGGCTGAATTTCAGCTATTTTTGTATTGTTCTTTTTAGATTTTTGTGTCGCCCGGATGGCGGAATTGGTAGACGCGCTAGTTTCAGGGACTAGTGTCCCCAGGATGTGCAGGTTCGAGTCCTGTTCCGGGCACAAATAGACTTCGATAATGATCTAATTATTAGTGATTTATCGAAGTTTTTCTTTTTTGTACTGTAACATTACTGAAATTTTTATGAAATGAGTGTTCAATCTCAGCTGTGTTGGACCGGCCGGCAACAGTGACCACCTTCTGCCGATTTATATTGACTACATTACCATGTTAGCAATCGATAAAATGAGATGGTCAAGTTGTTCTGGCGAAGGCTGGTCAAAGCCGGTGTTTCTTCCACTCCTGAGCCCCTGTCGCACCCAAGTTTCTCCGATCAGAATCAATAAGGAAAAAGAGTTCCGATGATCGCAGTTTTGTTAACATTCCCTTGGTTGCATTGTGCGGTCTATCGGGTAATCGTGAACGTATCGATCAGGCTGTAAGCCCCTTTGTAACCTCCGTAACTGTTTACTGTTACCGTGCTGCCATTAATGTCGAACACGCTGAAATAATAGGTTTTGTTGGCATCGTGCACGTTCCAGGCGACCCTGACGCCCGGATCGACGGTACCGCCACCTCCACCTGCGCCGCAAGTTCCATTGATAAGCTGAACTACATTATTCTTCCAGGCGGGAGTCTGAGGTACGGTCTGCGGATTCGGGAGTACACTGCTGTCAATGGTCCTTCGGGCAAAAAGATGTGAATGTCCGCAGGCATACAAGTCAAACTTGTTTGAGTCAAGGAATGCCCAGAGCCTGGTAAAAGACGGGCTTACAGTGGATAGTTCGGTGGTGTCGTTTGAGACATAATAATAGGGCGTATGAATGAAAATAAATTTGTGGATTGCCTTGGTCTTGGCCACCTGTGCTCTTAACCATGACATCTGGGGGCCTTCGATGTTGCCCCCCAGGCCATCGGGAACAGAATCATGGGTCAGGAAGTAGGGATCCAAAGTCGCGAAAAAGCAGCTTCCGCCCGGGGAGGTGAAGGAATAGGCAAGGTGCTCGTAGCTGGCCGGACCGTTGGAGGGGTTCTCGGAAAACACAGCCTGGAACTGCTGCTGGTTTATGAGAAGAAAACCCGTATCGGAATGCTGGTAATACAGTTCATGATTACCGATGGCGGTGTAAAGGGGTATTCCCTGGCTAGTGACAGGTGCAAACAGGTCTTTAAAGGTCTGGAACATGAAAGAGGGGTGGATATAGCCCCTGTAAGATCCGTCGCCACCGAATATTACAAAGGATGGTTTTGGTGATAATGCGGCTATTTTGCTGATGATGGCATTCAGCACGGTGTCGTTAATCGGGTGTTCAAGGGTTTCACCCCGGCTGTCGGCCAGCCAGACGAATCGAAACGTTTCGCCAGGTGAAGGCGGTTGGTCCGAGCTGCTTTTCTTGCAGCCGCCCAGCATCGCAACAATAACAAGTAGCAGCGTTATTGTTAAGATGTGAAGGGGGCTTTTCATGGTCAGGAATATAATCTTTAATGTATTCGACATAGTTTTCTCCTTTCTTTTTTTAGAAACATTTTCCTTTACGTTTATACTAAAACAATTTTTCTTAAAATCTTCTCTTTACCATCGTCATTGCACGTTCTACTTCGTAATCTTGAACGTATCGAATACACTGTATGCTCCTGTATAACCTTTGTAGCTGTTTACAGTTACTGTGCTTCCTGAGATATCAACAACGCTGAAGTAATAGGTCTTGTGGTCATTGTGAACGTTCCATTCGCTTCTGACTGTCGGATCGATGATGCCGCCGCCGGATCCTGCGCCGCAAGTGCCGTTAAGAAGCTGCACCACATTGTTCTGCCAGGCTGGTACAGGATGAGCGGGCTGTGGATACGGGGCCAAGCTGCCGTCAATGGTCCTCCGGGCATACAGATGCGAATGTCCACATGCATAGAAGTCGAATTTATTAGCGTCAATGAAGGACCAGAGCGTTGTGAGCGTTGTATCCGCTTCTGAAGCTTCCGTCGAGTCGTTATCGACGTAATAATAGGGCACATGGATGAAAAGGAACTTATGCAAAGCGCTGGTCTGGGCCACCTGTGTTTTCAGCCAGGCCATCTGTGTCGAATCGATATGGCCTCCCATATTTATTTTCTGGGTGTCTTTGGTTACATAATAACAATCCATTACAGCGAAAAAAGAACTGGTTGACGCATCGGTGAAAGAATAAGCCAGGTGTTCATAGCCCGTCGGTCCGTTTGACGGGTTCTCGGAAAAAGTGCTCTGGAACTGCGTCTGGTTCACAAGAAAGTAACCGTAAGATGCGTGCTCATGATAAAGTTCATGATTACCCATGGCCGTGTAAAGCGGTATCCCCTTGCCGGTAAGTTTTGAGAACAGATTTTTAAATTCCTGGAAAGTGTAATGCTTTGCCAGATATCCCCTGTAGCACATATCACCACCGAATACCAAAAAGGACGGCTGGGGTTTCAATGTGTCTATACAGCGGATGATTGGATTTAAGGCAGTAGTGTCAACCGTATAGCCAAGTGAATCACCCCGGCTGTCGGCCAGGAAAACAAAACGAAGCCGGGGATTCGTCCCGTCAAGTTTCTGCTCTTCAGAGCTGCTTTTCTTGCTGCAACCGCCAAGCAACGCAACACCGGCGATCAGCAGCATCATGGCGGTAATGATGAGACTGCATTTCATCATCCTTGATGTAATTTTAAAAAAACAAGACATACATTTCTCCTTTCTATGTTTAATTAGTTATTATTGGCTTGGATGACATTTCATAACGGTTCACCCAGGGTCAATTTCATGATCCTTTCAACAAACTCTCGCTTGCCCGCACCTTTGCAGATCGCCTCCACACCCTTATGCACCGTTGTCATTTCCTTGCAATCCATGGTCAGGATTATTGTTTTCTTATCCGGCCATACCGTTTCCATTTTTCCGGGTCCTGCATGACAGGCCTCGTACAGATCCTCATCCACCAGCAACATATCTATGGTCAATTTGTTTAAGGTCTCCCGAAGGAAGCCTGAAGCGGGAAGCAGAACAACCTTGAATCCCTCCACCTGTTCCAGCATGGTTTTCAGCCCCTGGCAGTAAGTCTGATTAATGTCGGCAACCGCTATGGTGATCATCATTGGCAAACTAAACCGGATGTAAAATTACATTGGTGATGAGCAATGGTTTTAGGTAGAACCAATGAAAACAGGGAGGGAATTACCTGAAATTCACTCGGGGTAATCCCTTAGAAATACGGATGAAAATTATTCAATGGAATAAAACTGGTTGCGGATGGCCCACGCAATCAGGCCGGCAACGTTCCTGACTTCGGCTTTCAGAAACAGGTTGGCACGGTGGGTTTCGACTGTCTTACAGGAAATATGAAGACGTTCAGATATCTCCTGGGAGGTAAACCCCTGGCAGATCAGTACCATGATCTCCATCTCGCGAGTGGTCAGTTCCTCCCTGCCGGTCGTTTTTCCTTTGTATCTGAAAGCCAGCTTCTGCAAAATCTCCTGGCTGAAATAGGCCCCTCCCCTGTACACCTCCCGGATGGCCTGTTCAAGCTCAAATTTGTTTGCCTTCTTGAGGATAAAGCCTTTGACCCCCGCCTGGATCATCTGGGTGTAATGGCCGGTATCGGAGAACATGGTGAGGGCAATCACTTTCAGCTCTGGCTTTACTTTCAGTGCCATTTCGGTCGTGTGAGCTCCGCCGATGGCGGGCATTTCAATATCCATCAGTGCAACATCCACCTCTGTTTCGTGCAGGGCCTCCACAAAACGGTTCCCGTCGGAGGTGTCGAAAACAACTTCGAGGCCGTCGACCTGGTTTAAAACCAGGAGGATCCCTTCACGGAAAAGGTTATGGTCATCAATGACCGCCACTCTTATTTTTTCCATTTCACAAAGGCATTGAAATGTAAACCGAAAGTCCTGCATTCGGAGCGGTTACGAACGACAGTATCCCTCCGAAAGATTCTACTCTGTTGGTAATGTTGGGTATGCCCTGGCCCATCCTTTTTCCCGATATAGCGGTGAACCCTTTGCCGTTGTCGGAATACCGGATAGCCAATTTACCCTCGCTGTGTTCTATATCAAGGCTGATCCTGGTTGCTTCAGCATGTTTCAGGGTGTTGTTAATCAGTTCAGTAATACAGCGGTAAACCGTCAACTCGATCTTTGGATCCAGTCTTTCGTCAAATCCTGAAGTAAAGGAAATCTCATATTTTTCATTAGTCTTCAGAGGTGCCAGGAAATTATTAAGTGCAGTCACCAGCCCGTGTTTTTCCAGCACATGGGGACTGATATTATGTGAGATCCTGGAAACTTCGTCGATTGCCTCGGAAATTACCATCTGCAACCGGTTCCGGATGGCATCCCTGTGTTCAGGTTTCGTATCAAGAAAAGCCTGAAAATAATGATTAATGGCCGAAAGAACGGGTCCGAGTCCATCGTGAAGGTCACGGGCAATGCGACTTCGTTCGTTGTTTTCCGTTTCCACTACGGCCTCGATAAGCTTTTGCTTCAGAGCCCCCTGCCGTTTCAACCTGAAATAGAACAGGCTGAAAACAAATGCAAGAATGAGTGTGATGGAGATGATGATCAGAAAAATGATCTGCCGGTGGTTATATTCGTTCTTTTTCTGCTCCTCCCTGATCTTCTGCTCCTTAACGAAGAGATCATAGCGGGCCGACTGTTCTACGATCTGTTTGTTCATCCTATCGCCGAAGAACTCGGTCTGAAGACTGAGGCAAAGGACCAGGAATCCGGATGCCTCCCTGTAATCTCCTGTTGCAGTATAAATGTTGGCATACTGGTAGTAAATCCGCATATAAAGGTTGCGGTTTTCCCATATGGACGCCAGCTGTGTGGCCTCCTGCAGAGCCCCGAGAGCCTGCCTGTACTGCTTTTGCCCAAGGTAAATAGTGCTCTGGAGGATGAGTGCGTTCATCGCCTGGAACGGCATCCCGCAGGAGAGGAAGTTGGAAACCGCCTGCTGCGAAAGTTCAAGGGCCCTGACGTACTCTTTCCGGAGGAGATACTGAAGGCTCAGTTCATTCTGGGCTGCTGCGAGGCTGGGTTTATCGCCTGTTTTTTTGGAGAGTTCCAGGCAGAGACGGGAGTATTTTATAACCGAATCCCTATAGCTTTCGGCAGGTTTTCCCCATTCATTGTACAGCGCAGCAAGCCGGTTATAGGCATAGGCTGCATTCCTTTCGGTGAGCGCCGACTGCCTTTCGAGCAGGTTTTCTATCAGGGTGACCCCTTTATGGTATTCCTGCTTCTGACGGTAGGCCTCGCAAAGTTCTATCCTTGCATGGTCGGCATTCCCTGCGTTTGCCGGGAGCAGCTCCAGTGCTTTCATCAGAAAGGGAATGGCCATATCCGGCATTGAGCGCTCTAGATACAGCCGGGCATATCGCTGAAGTGAATCAGGATATCCGGGTGAACCTGGGTGTGGAGGTTTATTAATTTCCAGGGCCATGTTTCCTGCGCTGACGGTATCTTTCAGCTTCATCTGCAAGTAACTTAGCCTGGCACGCTGGATATCGGAGAGGGGTTCTGTGGCAGCCGAGAGCGTCTCGACGCATTTCATCGCGGCCGCCCGGTCTGTTCCAAGTCGAACGATAGCCAAATCATAGAGGGAATCGAACTGTGCCGGGGACATCTTTTTCTGGCCCTGCAGCGTGGAGGTAAGCAGGATGGGGGCAAGCAACAAGGCCAGGTGGAAGAGTTTGTTCAAGGTCAGTTAGATAAATGCATGGCGTGATAAAGATAATAATGTTTCTCATTCGGGGTATATCTTTTGATAGGCCGTTCCTATTGACCACCCGACACCAATTTATTGCGACCACCTTATAGGTCTGATAATTAAGCAAATGAACTGCTCCATTAGGATCGGTCAGGGATAGTAAACTTCATCGGCCTGTCCACTATACCACAAAACCAAGCTTCTTCAGCTTTTCAAGTAAATCCTTCTTACTAACGGGTTTTGACATGAAGTCATCGCAGCCGGCATCGAGGGCTTTCTGTTTATCCATGCTTAGGGCGTAAGCAGTGACAGCGATGATCGGAAGGTCTTTTCTGAATGATTTGATTTTCCGGGTGGCCTCAAGCCCATCCATCACCGGCATCTTCACGTCCATGAGCACGAGCGAAATCTCGGGATGCAGGCGGCACATCTCCACAGCCATTTGTCCGTTGGGAGCCTTGAAGATAACCGAAGCAACAGGTTTTAGTATCGTTGTCATGTACAGACCACTGCTGAGGTCATCCTCGACAAGCAGGATTACAGGACGTATTATCCCGGCATGTTTTATCGGGTGGACGATGGGTTCATCCTTCACAATGTTTGCAGGTTCTATCGGAAGTGAAAAGAAAAATGCAGTGCCTTTACCTTTGTTCGATTCAAGACGGCTTTCTCCAACCAGCAGCTTTAAAAACCCTTTGAATATGGCAAGCCCAAGTCCGCTCCCCTGATGCTTCCGGTTTTCACTCGTATTCTCGTGATCAAAGGGTTCAAATATTTTCTCATAGGCTTCTGAATCAATACCAATACCCGTATCGATCACGAAAAATTCAACAGCCTGGGATTTAATGGAATATCCCAG
>JBAXBP010000106.1:0-11664 GCA_037141915.1 Bacteroidota bacterium
CCATACTCGCTACGTTCATTGGCCTTTCTTCGATGATGTAAGGCGTAAGATTGGTTTCTTGATTTACCGCCTTTGATCATTACAGTAAGGGTTTTAGGGAAAAGGTCTAACTGGCTTTTGGTAAGTTTGGTGCCGGGGTAAGCGATCCTGAAATTGATTACTCCTTCAAAAGGCGGCGTGGCTTTCGTGTTTCCCTGCAATAAAATAAAAACCGGGATTAACAGGAACAACAGTCGGATACGGGAGTCGGTCATGGGTGTATTTGCTTTCTCAGGGTTTATTTCACTAAATGCATGAGCTTGCTCCAGCGGATCTTGCCGTCGAACAGCGATTTGTTCGGATCAAGCGACAGCCATACCAGGGACGCCTTCCCCACCACATGGTCTTCGGGTACGAAACCCCAGTACCTTGAATCCTGTGAATTATGCCTGTTATCACCCATCATCCAGTAATAGTTCATTTTAAACGTATAGGTGTCGGATTCCTTTCCGTTGATATAGATCTTGCCGTCGCGTATCTTCAGGTCATTCCCTTCAAAGACGCCTATGGCCCTCTTGTAAAGCATAATATTTGAGCTGTTGATTTTAATGGTCACGCCGGCTTTCGGCACCCAGACAGGGCCGAAATTGTCGACGTTCCAGCGGTATGCCGAGTCGAAGGGGAAAATGTCGGGATCCCATAAGCCTTTAGGCAGGATCTCCGGTTCTATGGTTTTAATATTGCTGAACTGTTTGAGGCCTGCTATGGCTTCATCCGAAAGGGTTAGCTCGTAATTACCGTTGTTATCGGTCTGGGGAGGTTCTGTGATCCCGAGCTTCTCGAGGTTCATGGTGTTAATGGGATTTCCGTCGGTGCGCACAATGTATTTCCACTGCCTCTTTCCCGGATTCTTCTCAAGTTGACCGTTGATGAACACTTTCCTGTCGACAATACGGATGCTGTCGCCTGCGATCCCGATGCACCGCTTGATAAAGTTCTCCCTTTTGTCCACGGGCCTTGAGATGATTTCGCCATAAGTCTGAGGATCGTTCCAGATCACATCCCTGCCAAGCTTCCTCACCATCTGGTGATAAGAGATGTTGCTCTGATATTTGGTTGAAAGGGTATCCCCGTCGGGATAATTGAAAACCACCACATCCATGTTTTTTATAGTGGCAAAACCAGGAAACCTGTAATACGGAAGCTTGATCCACTCCAGGTATGACTTTGCAGTCTCCGATAAGGGTAAGGTGTGGTGTACAAAGGGGAAAGAGAGGGGGGTGTTGGGAACCCTCGGTCCATAGCTTACTTTGCTCACTACAAGGTAATCGCCAACAAGCAGGGTCTTTTCCATGGAGGAGGTGGGGATAGTATATGCTTCAAAGAAGAATATCCTGATAATGCTTGCTGCAATAACTGCAAAAATAATGGCGTCGACCCATTCCCTGACCGCTGTTTTCCTGAAGGCAGGAACGCTGCCAGGTGTATAAAATTTCTCTGCCGGCGTGAAGGCAAGGTAAGGCAGGTAGATAAAGGGGAATAATACGCCCACTGCCTGTTCACCCAGTCCGTATTTTTTGAAACACTTCAGTAATTCAACGATCAGGAGCAGGATCACGAATACATTGATAAAGGGAATAAGCAGGAATATATACCACCAGAGTGGTTTGCGGACGATTTGCAGCCATATGTACAGATTATAGAATGGCACAAGGACTTTCCAGCCTGCTTCACCGGCTTTCGTGAATATCCCCCACAAACCGGCAAATGTCGCAACGGTAAAAAGGACGGATAGGATGAGATAGAGGTTCATTTTATGGGTTTAAGATATAATAACGTGATTTTCACTTGTTTCTTACTGTCAGAGATTACTTTTTTGAGGATTCAGAAGGTCTTTCATTTCAAAGAACCCTCTTTTGCCCTGTATCCATTCGGCTGCCATGACTGCTCCCAGGGCAAATCCCCTGCGGGTTTTGGAATTATGGGTAATGACGATGGAGTCCATTTCAGATTCGTACCGTACGATATGAGTACCCGGGACATCCTCGCTGCGGTATGATTTGATCCCGACTTCATCGGGGTTTTCCTGAAGTTCCTTGACCCATTTTTCCTTTCTTTCTATATTGCGGATGATGTCGTTGGCGAGAACAATGGCGGTGCCGCTCGGCGCGTCAAGCTTATGGATGTGGTGGGTTTCTTCAATTGAGATTTCATAGTTACCCCACTTTGCCATGATGGAAGCCAGGTAACGGTTCAGTTCAAAAAACAGGTTGACCCCTATGCTGAAATTAGGAGAAAAGAAAAGGCTCTTATTCTGTTCCATGCACGTCCTGCGGATACGGTCCATGTCTTCTATCCAGCCGGTTGTGCCAACAATTACAGGCACATCATACTGGAAACAATTCATGATGTTATCAAGGGCCGAATCGGGTGTTGTGAATTCAATTGCCACCTCTGCCTCTTTGAGCAAATAACCTCTTTCCTTCCATGCCTCGTCATTGTCAATTATCAGGACTATCTTGTGACCCCTCTTTTCGGCCATGGCATGGATCTCCTGTCCCATTTTCCCATATCCCAGCAACGCAATCTTCATATGTTCGGTTTAAAAATGTAACGAAAGCTTTAATCCACCCGTAAAATTCGTGGAAGCAACAGGTACCAGCATGGTAGGCTCTACCTTCATGCTGAGTGTCTTGTTGATGTTGAAACTGTACAAATGCGCATCTACGGTGGCGTCGAGGATCTGCAATGCATACCATAAGACGCTCACAAGGCATGTCAGTTCAAGGTTCCTCCTGTAATATTCCCTGGCTGATGCCAGTTGCGTGGCAGTGTAATAGTTCTCAAGGTAGGCATAGTTCCCATTATGGTTCCCGTTTACCGACTCGATATAAGCGCACTTATAGTCCAGGTATAAATCTGTGTTGAAAACGATAAGATAGACCATTACCCCAAAACCTGCATAAATTATAGGCACTTTCCAGATCTTGTGGTTGTATATCTGGCCCAGACCGGGAAGACAGGCCGACATGATACTGGCTTTTGTGGCGGAATGCTGTTTTTCGACGATCGAATCCGGGGTTTCCCTTGGGATGGTGTCGGTTTGGGCTTTCACTGTTTTGGCAGGCAAAACGGCAAGCCATAAAAACACAACCGCCAGGATGACCAACCTCATTCAGGATTCATTTTAGAAAGCAGTTTGTGAAATTCTTCTTCAGAATTAAAGTGGATGAGGATGCTTCCCTTACCCCTGGCACCCAGAGTGATCTCCACCTCCGACTGCAAGCTGTTGCTTATTTTCTCCCTGGCATGCTGGTATTGGGAGGGCAGAAGCTTAGGGCCGGCAGGTATGGTGGGTTTTGCAGGTTTAAGAAGGCTCCTCACCAGGTCTTCAACCTGGCGCACCGAAAGTTTTTTCTCAAGAATCTTTTGAAGCACCTGCAGTTGCTGTTTTTCATCTTCCATGGTGATGAGAGTCCTGGCATGACCCATGCTGATAATACCGTCCCTCACTGCAACCTGGATCTCGACAGGCAGTTTCAGCAGCCGGATGTAATTTGATACGGTAGAACGGTCTTTCCCGACTTTCTGGCCAAGGTCCTCCTGCCTGATGCGGCATTCTTCGATAAGCCGCTGGAAACTCAATGCCACTTCGAGAGGGTTCAGGTCCATCCTCTGGATGTTCTCTACAATCGACATCTCAAGCATCTGCTCGTCATTGGCAAGCCTGATATATGCCGGGATCTCTGTAAGACCAGCGATCCTGGCTGCACGGCATCTTCTTTCCCCGGAGATCAGCTGGAATCTTTCGGTCCCGATCTTCCTTACTGTGACAGGCTGGATAATACCCTGCTCCTGTATTGAAACTGCCAGTTCGGCAAGCTCCTTTTCCTCGAAATTTGATCTTGGCTGAAACGGGTTGGTCTCAAGCTGATTCAGAGGGATGGCTGATACTGTATGACTCGCAGGAGTGGTGGGTAATTCCTCACCTGCCAGTTCCGAAGAGCTTCCTTCTAACAGGGCGCTAAGACCTCTTCCCAATGCCTTCTTTTTTCCTTGCATGTTACTGGCTTAATTCCTGGCTGGCAGTGCTGACCACCGGCTCTTCGTTATTCTGAATGATCTCCCGGGCAAGATTCAGGTAATTGATCGCGCCCGTGCTGTTAATGTCATGCACCATGATGGTCTGGCCGAAACTCGGGGCTTCGCCCAGTTTCGTATTCCTGTTGATGATAGTGTGAAATACCATCTGCTGGAAATGGGTCTTGACTTCGTCAACCACCTGTTTCGAAAGGTTAAGTCGGTTGTCGTACATGGTCAGCAAAATGCCTTCAATGTCCAGGGCCGGGTTAAGCCTGGCCTGTACTATCTTTATGGTGTTCAGTAACTTTCCCAATCCCTCCAGGGCGAAATATTCACACTGTACCGGGATTATAACCGAATCTGCCGCTGTCAGAGCGTTTACCGTGATCAGCCCGAGGGATGGAGAACAATCAATGATGATGAAATCGTAGTTCGATTTGACTTTCTCTATAACCTGTTTCATGACTTTCTCCCTGTTGGGCAGGTGGATCATTTCAATCTCAGCCCCAACAAGGTCTATGTGTGAAGGAAGAAGGTCAAGGAAAGGAGTAGCGGTTTTAAGGATGATCGACAAAGGATCAACATGGTCCATAATGCATTCGTATATGCTGTTCTCTATGCTTCTGGGATCAAAACCCACTCCCGATGTTGCATTGGACTGAGGATCTGCATCAATCAGAAGTGTCTTATGTTCCAGCACGGCAAGGCCTGCAGCAAGGTTTATTGCCGAAGTGGTCTTTCCCACACCTCCTTTTTGATTTGCAATTGCAATGACTTTCCCCATATTATAATTAATCAATGAACAAAATTAAAGTTTAATGCCGTTTGCTAAGGCTATGTTAATAAGTTTTAATAGATAGTGGTAAAGCTGCTGTTTGAGCAGATACCCGACAGTTGTGCCGATTTCCTAAACTGTATGGTCGGCTTCCGATGTCAGGTCCTCAAATTCAATGGAATGGCTCGCTGCACTGAGGTCTTTCCCATAGTTCTCATCATTGGAATCTGTGTAATTCCCGGTAACCGGCCGGTCGGGAGCCTTGCCGGTCCTTATAAATTCAATGGAGTCGTTTAGCCCGTTAACAAACTTGTCAAAATCTTCCTTGTAAAGAAAAAGTTTATGCTTTTCGTAAAAGAATTTTCCATCTTCATTAAATCTGCGCTTGCTTTCAGTAATGGTCAGATAAGCTTCACCCTCAACAGTTGTCTTAACATCAAAAAAGTACGTACGTTTACCGGCCCGTATGGCCCTTGAGAAGATTTCACCTCTGTCTTTACCCTTATTTTCATTATCTTCCATCATTAACTGGCATTTGGTTTTAGTTTCTTAGAATATGAGTAACGCAAAATTATGAATATTATTTGAAAACTATCGCAGTCTTTCCATAGCTTTGCAACCGATTTTCAAGAGGTTTATAATCTTAGTCAGATGCTGGGACGGCGACATTATCGTGTAAAAGTGCTTCAGGCCTTATATGCTTTTTTCCAGGGGGGGGAACCCAAAATGGAATTAGCAGAAAAGAACCTTCACAAAAGTATTGAAATGGTTTATCAGCTGTTCAGCATGCAGTTTTCTTTCCTGTTCGAGCTAATCCATCATTATGAATACAGGATGGCAGAATCGAAAACTAAATTCTACCCTACTGCCGATGAGCTGAATCCCAGCCTTAAACTACTCCAGAACCGCCTCCTGAAGCTGCTCCTGGAAAATGAACCCATGGCAAAACATATTGAAAGATATTCTATATCATGGACAGAGGAACAGGAGATGGTCAGGAAGTCAGGCATGAAGCTGAAAGCATCCAAAGACCTTCATACCTACCTTAAATCGGGGGAGAGCTCATTTGAAGATGATCGTAATTACCTTGTGAAGCTGTTCAGGAAATATGTAGCCAATAATGCGGATCTCAGGTCTTTATGCGAAGAGAGGAGCATCCATTGGCATGATGATTTTGAAATCGTTGCAAGTTATGCCATCAAAGCCCTGATGATAATCCCGGAAGATTTTTCTTTTAAGTCGGATATCATCAGCCTGTTCACAAAAGACAATGAAGACGAGGCTGCAGAAAGCAAAGAGTTCATAAGCCAGTTATTCCGCAAAACTATCATCCACAGTGAAGAATTTGAAAAGATGATAGGTGAACGGTCGAAAAACTGGGAACTTGAGAGGATAGCCCTTACCGATATCATCATACTTAAAATGGCACTTGCAGAAGTACTCTATTTTCAGCAAATTCCGGTTAAAGTGACATTGAACGAATACATCGAAATATCAAAAAGTTTCAGTACCCAGAAATCAAAACAATTCATTAACGGGATACTTGATAAGCTCGTCGCCGATCTCAAAGATCAGGGACGTCTTAAAAAGACGGGCCGGGGGCTGATTCAATAGTTTCTGTATCCCGATAAAATATTTCTCAAAGGCTTTCGTTTGATATATAAATTAAAAGATAAACGTGCTTCGTCCTCTACGCTTACTTTCCTTTTTAATTCTTTTGTTTCTCACGGGAATAAGTCCTCTGTATTCACAGAGCGGGAGTTCCGGCACCTATGAATTCCTTAACCTCACCAATTCGGCAAGGGTTGCATCAATAGGAAGTAATTTCCTGCCTGTCAGGGATAACGATGTTACAATCGCGCTGGCGAATCCTTCGGTCATTACGCCCGACATGAACAACAGCCTGGCTTTTAGTTTTGTCACTTATATGGCGGCAAATTACGGTTATGCGATGTTTGCCCATTCCTTCAGCAAAGCCGGCAATTTTGCCGCTTCTCTGCAATTTGTATCCTATGGAAGCTTTACCCAGGCTGATGCTTCGGGTACCATCACCGGCACATTCACTGCTTCGGAATATGCACTGAATATCGGGTGGGGAAGGCCGTTGAGCCCGCATTTTAACATAGGGGCGAATGGCAAGCTGATTTACTCGGCCCTCGAAACCTACCGTTCCTTCGGGATAGCGGTGGACGTGGCTGGTACCTATACCGCAACTGACGATGTGTTCAACGCTTCTCTTATTTTCAGGAATATAGGGTACCAGATAGTACCTTATACTGCAGGCAACCATGAACCCCTGCCTTTCCAGATACAGCTTGGCTTAAGCGAAAAGCTGAAACATATCCCCCTTCGTTTTTACGAGATTTTCACCGATCTGCAGAAGTGGGACCTTACCTATACCGACCCCAACAATCCCGCTAACCAGGCTGACCCAATCACCGGTCAGGTGCAGACAAAATCGGGCATCAGCAAATTTGCGGATAATTTCATGCGTCATGTCGTCATCGGGGGCGAAATCACCATCGCCAAAGTGTTTGCCATCAGGCTGGGATATAATTACCGCCAAAGGCAGGAAATGAAACTTTATGGTAAAACCGGTCTGGCCGGGTTCTCACTGGGCTTCGGACTGAGGATAAAGATGTTCAATATCAGTTATACCCGAACCACTGTACAGGCAGGAGTCCCTAATCCCAATTACTTCACTGTGGCAGTTAATCTTTCGGAATTCACCAAGAAGAAATAAGAAATGTATCTTTGCAGTTCTTAACTTCCGGGGATGTTTCTTCATAAACTTTCAGTCGCAAATTTCAAGAATTACGAGCTTGCCGACCTTGTCTTTTCCGACAAGATAAACTGCTTTACCGGAAATAACGGAGTCGGAAAGACAAACCTCCTCGATGCAATTCATTACCTCTCGTTCTGCAAAAGTTATTTTAACCCGGCCGATACCCAGAACATAAAGCACAACCAGGATTATTTCGCACTCAACGGAAGTTTTTTCCGTAATGCCGACAGCCCTGATCTTGTGCAGTGTATCCAGAAACGCAACCAGCGTAAGAGGTTCCTGCTGAATAAAAAGGAATACGAAAGGCTGTCGGACCATATCGGGCATTTCCCCCTTATTATGATCTCACCATACGACAGGGACCTGATAAACGAAGGACCTGAGGTCAGGAGGAGGTATATCGACAGCGTGATAGCTCAATTTGATAAAATGTACCTGGATGACCTTATCCAGTACAACAAGGTGCTCCTTCAGCGCAATTCACTTCTGAAAGCCTTCGCCGAGAAGAATTTTTACGATAAGACACAACTTGAGATATGGGATGAACAGATGATACGGCTTGGCAGGCTGCTGTATGAAAAGCGCAGCAGGTTCCTTGAAGCTTTCATTCCCATCTTCCAGCATTATTATACTTATATCAGCGGGGGAATTGAAAAAGTGGGGGTAAGGTATGACTCTCATCTTTGCGATGCAGTGATGGAGGACCTGATCAGGGACAACCTCCACCGCGACAGGGCAGCCCAGTCTTCGACCGTCGGTATTCACAAAGACGATCTGGAATTTACCCTCGATGGCTACCTGGTAAAGAAGTTCGGCTCCCAGGGACAGCAAAAATCCTTCGTGGTGGCAATTAAACTGGCCCAGTTCGATTATACCAGGAATATCAAAGGTTACAAGCCCATCCTCTTACTGGATGATGTGTTTGACAAGCTTGACGACATGAGGGTACAGCAGCTGATAAGCATGGTCAGCAAGCATAATTTCGGACAGGTCTTTATAACAGATACTAGTGAAGACCGCATCCGGCGTATCTTCGATGCCATGGATATCGATCATAAGTTCTTCAGTCTTCCGCTTAATCCCGCCATATGAAAGGTAACGACCGCCGCCTTAAAGACGTTGTGCTTGAGATACTGAAGAAATACAGGCTTCAGGATCATCTCGAGGGAACCAGGCTTGTAAGCGAATGGGAAACTGTTGCAGGAAAACTGATAGCATCCCACACCAGCGGGCTCCGGGTAAAGGATGGTATTTTATTTGTCACTGTCGATTCCGCAGCCATGAGGCAGGAACTGCAGTACAGGAAAGAAAAACTTATAGATCTCCTGAATAAGAATGCAGGAAAAGCAGTCATCAGGGAAATTATTTTCAGGTAAAAGTGCAGGGATCAGCGGATCTCGCACTTCAGCATCTTTTCATCTTCGAGATACCCTTCAAGGATGTCGCCTATCTTAACAGGCCCCACGCCTGCAGGTGTTCCCGTGAAGATGAGATCGCCGGTGCGCACTGTCATGTATTTTGATATATGGGTGATGATGTCGGTAAAAGAGTAAATCATCAGCCCTGAATTCCCTGTTTGTACCGTTTTCCCGTTGAGGTCAAGGTGAAAACTGATATTACCGGGATCACTGAACCTGTTAACCGGGATAAATTTACTGATGGGGGCCGAGTTATCAAATCCCTTGGCAACGGCCCAGGGCAGGGATTTTTTTTTCGCATTTTCCTGAAGGTCACGGGCAGTCATGTCAAGCCCGAGTCCGATCTCATCAAAATAAGTGTGGGCAAACTGTTTTTCAATATGCTTACCCACCTTATTGATCTTCAAAACCAGTTCCAGTTCATAATGGATGTCGGATGAAAAGGAAGGATAGTAAAACGGACGGTTCCTGATGAGAAGGGCCGTATCGGGTTTCAGGAAAAACACGGGTTCGCTTGGGATCGCATTATTGAGTTCCCTGATATGCTCAACATAATTGCGCCCTATGCAGATGATCTTCATAAATTCTCAGAATAATTCAGTTTTAACGCTTTCCTTGTTAAAGCCCCTGAGTTTGATGGCTGTAACGACTTTCTTTGTGGATAAGGGGAATTCACTTTTCATGATCCAGTCGTAATAAGAGGGCTCGGAGCGGAACACATCAGTCACGGCTTTGCCTTTGTGCTTGCCGAAGTTGAATACCTCAACGTTCTTTTCGTCATAGATCACATGCCCGATGAGGTCGGCAGCCTTGTTGGTGAAGGTGAAGTCGCTCAGGGCCTTGACATCGTTCACCACAGGTTTTGAAATGACGCCTTTCTTATCCTTGTACTCGGTCTGGTTATAATGGTCAAGCTGGGCCTGAAGTATCTCAAAAGTGGCTACTGTATCGGCTTCGGCTGAATGGGCATTCTCCAGCTCCTTGTTACAGTAAAATTTATAAGCTGCCGTCAGGTTGCGGGGTTCCATCTTGTGAAAAATATTCTGTATGTCGACAAACCTTCTCCCTTTCAGGTCGAAATCCACCCCGGCCCTGAGGAATTCCTCTACGATCAGAGGGATGTCAAAATGGTTTGAATTGTATCCTGCCATATCACAGTTATCCATAAACGCAGCGAGTTCATGTGCAACTTCAGCAAAGGCAGGACAGTCCTTTACATCTTCATTGGTTATGCCGTGAATGGCAGTTGCTTCAGCCGGGATGGGTATCCCGGGTTTGATCCTGAGGGTCTTGATCTTCCTGCTGCCGTCGGCATTCACCCTTAAAAGGCATAATTCGACGATACGGTCTGTTGCCACTTTGATCCCTGTTGTTTCAAGGTCGAGGAATACCAGCGGGCGGTTAAGGTTTAGTTCCATGTTCAGATAGTCTGGGTGTTGTCAAATTGTTCAAGATATTGCGCGAACCTGCTCAGAAATTGTCCGCCAAGCCCGCCGTCTATAACCCTGTGATCGAAGGTGATTGAGCAGATCATGACAGGCCGTATGGCTATCATGTCGCCTTCTTCAGACTCGATTACAACAGGCCGTTTTTTAATGGCCCCGACAGCAATGATCGCTGTCTGCGGCTGGTTGATAATGGGGGTTCCCATCAGGGTCCCGAAAGACCCGAGGTTGGTCAGTGAAATAGTCCCGCCCGAGATTTCGTCAGGGACAAGTTTGTTGTTCCTCGCCCTGTTGGCTAAATCGTTGACAGCCCTGGTTATCCCAAGGAGGTTCCTGCTTCCGGAATCCCCGACAACCGGAACTATCAGGTTTCCACTGGGGAGGGCGACAGCCATACCGACGTTCACTTTGGAATGTACAATGATCTTTGTCCCGTCGACTGAAACGTTCACCATGGGATAATCCCTTAATGCTTTGGCAATGGCCTCGATGAAAACAGGGGTGAAGGTGAGTTTCTCCTTTTCCCGTTTCTGAAAACTCTCTTTATTTTTCTCCCGCCATTGAACAACCCTGGTCATGTCGACCTCCTGAAAAGAGGTGACGTGTGCAGATGTTTGCACCGATTTAATCATGTGGTTCGAAATCAGCTGGCGGATACGGTCCATCTCAACAATCCGGTCCTCGCCCGGAATAATCTGACGGACAGCCTGGGCAGCAGCAACCGGCGCTGGTGCTGAATTATCACGAAGTTCCGGTGACAGCGGTTTAATCCCAAGTTTCCGGTCGCGCAGATAATCCAGCAAATCCTGTTTGGTCAGGCGGTCATCCTTTCCCGACCCTGATATACTATCAAGTTCGGTAAATGGAATATTCTCCTGCAAAGCGATGCTTCTCACCAGCGGTGAATAAAACCGGGTGCCGAATGCCGTTGGGGTTTGGTCTATGTCGATGTCAACTTTTGCACCGGCAGTTTGTGATGGTTCAGTTAAACCACTGTGAGGAGTTGTAGCAGCAGCAGGAGCTGTTTCTGCAGGCTGAGGTACAGGTTTATTCACGGGAACTGAGCCATTGCCGGCAATTTCTATCAAGGCAAAGACAGTGCCAACAGGTACAGGATCACTCTCCTGGAATATTTTTTTAACCAACGAAGTCCAAACATAAAGGCTTTTCTGAATTCTT
>JBAXBP010000107.1:0-11470 GCA_037141915.1 Bacteroidota bacterium
GGCGGTTCTTGAGGCTTCTGGGCGGGAGCCATTGCAGGCTCAGAAGATTTATCCTTGCTTTTATTCTTGGTTTTGTTACCTGTCTGGCCTTGAGTGATTAAAGCCATCAGCACAAAAATGACAATCAACATCTTTTTCATAGGGTCCGGATTTAATTTCACCGGCCAAACTACGAAATAAAATTAAAATAGACAAACGGAGATCACCAGTCGACCATGATCCCGATAGCAGGAACAATAGTTCCGGCCGAGCTCGGAATGGTCCTGAGGTCATACCTGAGGTTCCCCTGCGGGTCAACGTAAGTCTTAATGCTCCCGTCGGGTTGAGTATTGACAAGGATGTCGGGTTGCTGGGATTTTGTATTCAGTACATTCTGGATGTCGAGGTAAAACATAAGGGACCATTTTTTGAAATAAAAGGCCTTGTCAATCCTCAGGTCCAGCTGGTAAAAATCGCGCAGCCTCAATGAATTGTATTGGGAATAATCAAGGTAACCCCGACCCTGCACGTTCCATGCTTCGACCAGGCTTGATTTCTCGTAATTCCAGGGCGTGTAAGGAGCCCCGCCTGCATACCTGAATTTAATACCGGTCTGCCAGTTGTATTTGAATTTCCTGCTTACAGTAAAATTAAACAGGTTCCGGTTGTCCCAGGAAGAAGGAATATATGCCCCGCTGTAATTGGTGAATTCGCTGCGGACAAAGGTGTACGAGAGGATAATATTGAATTTGAAAAGGTTAATATCCCTGAACAGGACTTCTATGCCATAAGCCCTTCCCCTGGAATCGGGTACCACAGGTTCATCACCGGTGATCCCGAAATCACTGCCCTTGCTTGCCAGGGAAACCGAATCATAAAGCGAGAGGGGATAATGCTGGTAATACTTGTAAAAACCTTCCAATGAAACTTTCGCATTGGATTTATACTGGTATTCCATGCCCAGGACCACGTGATCGCAGGAAATATATCTTATCCCCAAAGAGTCATTCACCAGCCTGCCCTTGTTATCCCTGAACCCAAGTGTAGTATATGCCGGGAGCTGGTAATACCGGCCCGTATTGAAATTCAGGAACCAGCCTTTTGAAAACTGCCAGGATGCTGAAAACCTGGGCGAGAATTGAGTAAGAGGGTTACTCATTTTAGGGGAATAGGTGTTCCCGTCGAACCTCAATCCCAGCGAAAGCTGCAGTTTCTCGTTGAACATGTTTTTACTGACCTGGCCGAAAGCTGAATATTTCCACAGGTCAAGGAATGAAGTGTAATCAAGTGCCCTCACCGAATCAAGCAGATAAAGCTTCTGGAAGGTATGGTTCTTATATATGGCATATTCAAGCCCCCCTCCGTAAGTGATCTTCCAGCTGTGAACGTCGGTAACCCCGTCATACCTGAATTTGTTTTCAATTTCCTGGGATTTTACGCTCAGGATCAGGCTGTCGGGAGTTTCAATATTTCCCGAATATTTTGTTTCCTCGTTGTTAAACATGTTCCTGCTCAGCACCCAGGTGTCGTTGCCGTTGCTGCGGAAATGCCGGTAAACAAGGCCGATGGTATAACTCCACTGGTAATAATCGGGAAGGTAGCCAAGAATGTACTTTTGGTTGTCGTTGGGGTTTTTAATCCCTGTATTAAGCTTTGAATTGTCCAGAGAGCCGATCGAGATCAGTGAGAGCTGGTCTTTAGGTGTTATATTCCATTTGTATTTGATCTGGTAGTCATTATAGGTGGGCAGGAAAGGGAGTTTCAGCGCACTGAAAAGGAACTGCAGGTACGAACGCCTTACCGAAACCATCAGGGTGGATTTTTTACCGATAGGACCATTCAGGGTAAGTCCGATGTCGCTTGACCCTATAGTAAACCGTCCCCCGAACTTGTCTTTGTTTCCTTCGATCTGTGTCATTTCAAGGACGGAACTGAGCATATTCCCGCGGCTTGCCTGGAATGCGCTTGAATACAGGTCTACCTGGCGGATAAAATCCACGTTGATGATCCCTACCGGGCCGCCTGAGGATCCCTGGGTGGCAAAGTGATTGATATTGGGGATCTCAACCCCGTCAAGGTAAAACCTGTTTTCGCCCGGGCCGCCTCCCCTGACAACAATGTCGTTCCTGTAAGAGACAGTCTGTGCAACCCCCGGGAGGGATTGAATGACTTTTGAGATATCCCTGTTCGCCCCGGGGCTTTTTTCTATTTCCTGGATACTGAGGGACTGCACCGACAGCGGGCTTTCCTCTTTCCGCTCCAAAATAGAAGGCCTTACCACCACTGTCTCCAGGTTTACCGAAGTTTCTTCCAGTGCAACATCAAAAAAAACAGGATGGGATTTCGTAACGAGGAAATCCACAGTGGTTTTTCTTTCATAACCTAATACCGAGACCTGGAGCCGGATATAACCGGGATCAACCTTCTTCAATACGTAGTTCCCGCCCGTATCGGTAGTCGTTCCGAGTGAAGGTTTGCCATCGACAATGATATTGGCAAATGGTATTCCCTGGTTATTCTTGTGATCAAATATTCTCCCCCTTACTTCGCCTGTCTGGCCTGAAGCGGTTCTTACACTAAGGAGCAAAAAAAGCAGAAAGTATGATGTTTTGCTTATGAACATGTTTAATTTGAATAGATGAGGCTCATTCATACAACTACCGTGCCATGCAAAAGTAATGGCAAAATTGTCATGTTAACCGGCTAACCGGATGATCATTTTCGTATATTTATATCGAAATATTTTTTTGCATGAACAAGGCTTTTTGCTCTCAGGCGATGAGGATACTGGTGATCCCTTTGCTGATTCTTTTGATGGGCTGCCCTGCCAGGTCTCAGAAACTCGACTCACTCCTCAGCAAGGTCGAACAATGGAAGTTAAAACACATGATGACAGGGCTCACCATCCAGGTATACCTCGACGCGTATTATGTCGGAAACATCGGTGGGACAATTCCCACCTCGCATACCTACGAATTTCAGACCAACAGTCCGTATATCAATGAAGCCAGGGTGAATATGTTCGATATCACCATGAACTATAATAATAACTGGGCGAGGATGACTGCGGATTTCAGGATAGGGGACCAGCCGCTCCTCCTTTCAAGCTCGACTGCCCAGTGGACCAATTATCTCACCGAAGCCTCACTGGGATTCACCTTTGGCAAGGGAGTCTGGATCGATTTTGGCTACCTCGACAGCCCCCTGGGCGTGGAGTCCAGCATGCCGATCAATAACCTTTTAAGTACTTGTACGGTAGGAACATACTTCGAACCAAGCTCGGTTCTGGGCGGTTACCTGTCCTATACAACACCCGACGAGGCCTGGAGCGCAGGAGGCTGGGTGGGAAATTCCTTTTCACTTCCAAACGGTAAAAACATCCATGTCCAGTATGGTGTGGATGTAAATTATAATCCGTCGGAAGATCTTACTGTCAGCTTCAACAATTTAATGGGCAATATGGCGAAAAGCGGGGCAACCTATTACAAATACCTTGTATATAATAACCTGTACGCAACATGGAATCCTGCTCCGAAATGGAACCTGATTGGGCAGTGCGACATGGCTTTTCAGAAAGTTTCAAGCACTGAAAAGGATTCGGTGAGGCAGGGAACCATGGTATCGGGCCTGGTCGGGGCAAAGTATTATTTCCTGCCGAAATTTGCATTTGCCCTGAGAGGTGAAGTGTACTATGATCCTAAAGAGATCTTTATCGGAAGCAAATATACCGGGAAAACCCCCGATTTTATCATTTTCGGTGCCTCTGCAGGACTGGAGTTCAACCCGGGGAAGGATGCATATATCAGGGTGCAGTATAGTTTTTTATCAACCGGCGATCCGGGGGTGAAACCATTTAACGAGGTTACCTCCTCATCCCCGGCATACCATTACTGGGCCGACTATAACAGGCAGTGTTACAGCATAACAACCGGGATCAGATTCTGACCTGCGCAGGCTGGGAGGAATGGACCGGCAGAGATTAAATTTATCAACACCAGGCAACCTTTCCCATAATCTATTGTAATAAAAGAGACAGTTTTACTGTTATGTTATATTATACTGCAGTTTTACGCCTCTTTTGTGTATGAAAAAAAATGGACAAACTCACCCTGCTGCCCCCAAGGATTTCAAGAGAAAGTTCCTGCTTAAGTTTAGTATCTTCGGCCTTTTGACAATAACTATACTGTCGCTTGCCCTGAACATTATCTTTGCCGTGAAAACTGTTTCGGCATCAAAGAAACAGGCCCTCCCGGCTGTCACAGAATCCCTGTCAAAATTAAACCTTATCAGGGAAAATGACGGCAAACAACTTATACATCCCCTGCTGCTTGCCGAAATGAATTCTGAATCCGCCAGGTTTTCACCACTCAAATGGGAGATTACAAAGACTATCAACGAATGGGTAAATCTGGGAAAAATCACCATGGTCTCGGTTTACCTCAAAGACCTGAACACTTCCGACTGGATGTATTTGGGCGCTGATGCCGGATTTCTGCCGGGAAGCCTTATGAAAGTGCCTATAATGATTTATTATCTCAAGGCCGAACAAAAGCACCCCGGCGTTTTGAAAACTGAATACCTGTATGTGAAACCAAAGAACGGGTTCCCTTCCCAGGAGTTCAAAGGCGATTCCATTACCCCCGGCAAGAAATATACTGTTGCGGAACTTCTGCGTTACATGATAGATGAATCTGACAATAATGCGACTTACCTGCTTTCGATACATATTGACCAGGACAGGTATCGCCAGCTGTTCCTTGATCTTGACATCCCTCCCTATGAGGTGCAAAATAATACATACACCATTACGGCAAGGCAGTATTCGAAATTTTTCAGGGTACTTTACAACGCAACTTATCTCAACGAGCAGCTCTCGTCATATGGCCTGCAACTTCTTTCGGGATGTAATTTCAAAGAAGGCATGGTAAAGGAAATTCCAAAAGGCATTACAGTTGCCCACAAGTTTGGTGAGAGGGGGATCAATTACGATATGGATTTCTCAGAATCGGCTATAGTTTATTACAATTCCCAGCCCTACCTCCTTACTATCATGACCAGGGGCAGGGATGTGAACCAGCAAACCGGGCTGGTAAGCGAGATTTCACGTAAGATTTTCCTGAAATACCGGGATATCTGATTTTATCCGGGATCCCTCCTCCACATACCTTATAATTTCAGTGATACCATGAACTGGTCGGCAGGCAGCATTGGGCCGTAGGCGCGTGAATAGCCGAACGAAAGATCGGATTTGATCAGTGAAAACAAAACAAGTTCGAGGTCAAGCTGGGCTCCTGTCGAGAAATAATTCGTGTTGGGAAGGCTGTTGGCCAGGTTTGAAAACAAACCCATGCCGAAAGCCGAAAACCTTGCATAGGTTGAATAAAAACCCAGGAGGCCGACTTTGCGGAAGCGGATAGGAGGGAAGTTGATCTCGGTGGTCAGCTTTGCATAGTTCATTGCCGAGAGCTGGTCTATCTGGACTCCCGGGAAGCTCTGCATCTCGCGGTATTGCTGCGGGTTCCTGTAATCAACCCAGTTGTTCCCGAATCCCCCGAAATAAAAGTAACTGTTGGTCTTATCGGTTTCGCCGAAGGACTGACCCAGGGAAGTCCTGAACCACAGGGCTGAATTTTTCATGGGCAAAAGAAATCCGAAGTCAAAATTATTGATCAGCTGGGGATAGAAGGTCTGCTTTGCAAAGCTTGTAAACGCGTAAACCATCCAGTCATAGCCCTGTTCGGGTTCAATAGCCCCGAGGGATTTGCGCAGGTAAGAGCGGTGGAAGTTGATGGTTCCTATATACATGTCTTTATACGAAGACTCTATATTCTGGTAACCGGGTAAAGTCTCGAGGTCGCCGTAGGCAGCGAGTTTGACGTACAATTCGGTCCTGGCCGGGCTCATCCGCATAAACACATGGCTGTATTTTCCCGAGAACATATACCCGGCCCGGCTGAACTTGGTGGGGCCGAAGATGTCATAAAAATCGGCATAATTGTAATGAGCCTGGAAAGTCCAGTTCCAGTAAGTATAATCAACTGCCAAATGTATAGTCTGCTTGAGCGGCAGGTTGCTGTAAGGCGTGAAGCTCAGTTTAATGATCAGGCTGTTAAGCATCATAGGGTCCATGAAATTCAGGCGGTAACCGAATCCTATATAATTTTTATAGCCCTGGAATATGGGGTAGGCACCTGCAAGTTTCAGTTCTTTAACAGGGCTGTATTTGGTTTCGCTCACCTTTATCGTATCCAGGTTAACCTTTGAGGGAGGAGGCAGCATCCATGATTTCACAACAGGGTTCTTCTTGAAAACCATCTGCCCCAGGTAAGTTACAGGATTAACATCCTCCACTGTGTCGATCTTCATCATGCCGGGGACCATTCCTTTATACGTGTATTCGAAAACCAGCATGGAATCGGCCGAAACCGGCAAAGGCCTGAAAAAACCGCTGCTGGCATTAGTCAGGATCTGTGGCTTTTTAGTTGAGATATCGATTCTGAAAACATTTGAAACCCCTGTATAATATGATGTTCCGTAAAGATATTTGCCGTCGGGCGAAAATACGAAGTTCATTGCCGGGTTATCTTCAAATTCATAGATCTCAGTGTATTCCTTCTTCCCCAGCAAGAGATCCTCAGTGTTGAACAGGACTATTTTCTGCCGGCCCCTCACATCTGAGATTACCCCCGAGAGAAAACGGCCGTCGGGCGAGATGTCCAGGTCGCAAAGGTCCTTGCCGAAAGGCAGTGAATACAGCTCCTCCCATTTTTTATACGGAGGGATGAACCTCACGAGAGAAGTCCTGCCGCTCATGGTCTGCACACCCCAGAGAGAATGGTCGCGGCTGTTGAAAGCCAGGTTTCCCGTACGGTCATATTTGATGAGGTCTTTGATTTCGCCTGTTTCCGCGTTGACCGACCTCAGCCCTCTCCAGTCATTGTTGTGTGTTGAGACGAAGATTGTTTTTGAGGAATCATCGTATGCCATTGCAGTCACATAGTATAATGAAGGACTTGGGACTGCGGATATCTTTTTCTCCTCACCCGTACGGAGATCGATGGATGCGATATGGGCCAGTTTGCCGGGGTAGTTCACTGCCACAAACATCTTACCCGCTTTACTGTCGACATGCTGGGATGAGACCGAACCCAGGGGCCTGTACCCTATGGGCCGGTACCTGCTCAGTGGATGTTTGGCGATTTCTGCAATATTTGCTTTCTGAAAATTGTGCTCCCAACCTATCCACTGGTTCCAGGCATCCTGGACCCTGAGTCCGTAAACCTGCCTGAATTGTGAACCGTAGAACCTCCGGCTGGTATCGGTGCGGGCATAGAATTCCTTCAGTTTGTCAACTCCGTAAGTATATGCCAGCCAGCTGTCGAAGCGGGTGCCGTAGAGGTAAGAATTAACTCCCACCTGGAAATCAATGGTGGTGCCTTCGGTTTCCAGCCCGATGACATTATAAAAGAAGGCCGAATCACGCACCATCGTCCTGAACACCATTTCGTCGTAACCACCCATAACCCTGCCTATGCCGCCCGAAAGCCAGGTCTCCATGAATACCGCAATGCCTTCGTGATACCATCTTGGCGAATACCACCTGGGGGTCGTGAAATAGCTGAAGATCATTGATTCAGGGTCACGGTCATCCACATAAACTTTTCCTCCGAAGATGCCTCTTACCACCCTGTCGGTGGTGGAGGCTTTGTCGCACATCACCTGGTGGGTAAGCTCGTGGCTCATCAGCCACTGCATTCTTTCATTCGCAGGAACGACCGAAAAAGTATAGTCAAACGGGGCAACTGCAATGTTCAGAAAATTTTTCGGGATCACGCTGGTGCCGCCATTACCCACATCAGTAAAATCATTGAAGAGGATACTGGTTTCCTGGGAAGGGAGGTAATTCCAGAAATGTTTATGAAACAAAAGTGCGTTCTCGAAGGAACGCACGGTATGAGGAACTAAATAGGATGTGTTTTTGTCGAGGTAAATCAGCCTGAGCCGGCCGGTCTTGTATTGTGTGACATTGATATGCTGGCCCGAGAGTGACAGTGTGTGCAGTAGGAGGAACAGGGCCGCAATGCATCCGTAGAAATGTTTCATCAAGGATTGTTTAGTTCATGAGCGGCAGGAAGATGAAGAATTACCTGACATTCAATTGAGAATTCAGGGAAGTTGCCTGCAGGGAGCTGAATCCTGAAAATACCCCATTGGCATTTATAAAATTTTGCAAGCCTGCATTGGCATAAAGTACACCAAGAACGGCTGCGCTGCCAAAACCCATCTGCAAAGGGGCATTGATGCCGAAAGCATTTGCACTCAGGCCAACGGCAGAAAGTTCTTTTGCAGGAATGATTATATTAAGGGTTGCTGCCGAAAGTGCTGCACAGAGTGTGGGAGAGCTGCTCAGATTAGCTAACAGGCCGGCATTCAAAGTGACGGAAAGAATTTTACCGGAAAAAAGACAAAGTGCACCAAGGTTGGGATCGGTTCCGCATAGGATGCCGTTCATTTTTTCCACTCCCAGTATCCCTATCAGCTTTTCGGATGAACCAACTACAAAACCCAGGCTTGGTTTATCATATAAAACAACACTCAGGTTCTCTTTACTGCAAACGTAAACCAGGTTCATTTTCGCGGAGACGGCCGAACCTCCGTTATTACCCAGGTTGTCTTTGGCATTTGCGACGCCACCCTTCAAGGAGGCTGACAGGCTGATGCCGGCCGAAAGAGTTGCAGAATTGATTCTTGCAGGAACAATTTCCTCAATTCCGAGTTTTGACTGAACTAATTTGCTCCCATCTGTAACCATATTGAGGGCTCCTATTCCCGAAAACTGCGACTGCGATTGTATAGTATAGGATAACATGGCTCCAAGTCCCTGTTTGTTGCCTGTGAGCGCCATGAACTGGGTTGATTTGATCACCAGCTGGTCCCTGATGGCCTTGAGGTTCCTGATCTCTGCATCCTTTTTCTGAAGGGTTTTATTACCGACAAGGTAGCTGTCGATCCTGGCCAGCGACATGGTAAGCACCGAATCTTTCTGGTTCACCTGGTTCACATAGTTTGAGAAATCCCTCAGGTTTTTCTCAATATCCATAGACTGGGCAATGGTATCCCTCAGCAGGAATGCGGCCAGCATCCGTGTGGTGTTGGCTATTGTGGGGTTGTTGTTTTTAAGGAAGGAATTGTAGTCGGTGAGCAGATGAATGGTTTCGGTGTTGGCCGGATTTTTATCAAATCCCTGCAATCTGAAGCTCGTAAGACAGGTGTCGATGGTCATCGACAGGTTCTCGGTAAACAAGGCATAATATATCAGCCCGGTGATCATCTGCCTGAGTTTTGCCGTGTCCTGTACGAATTCGCTCCTGAGCCGGATATCATTTTCGCTCATCTGTTCCTGCTTGTATTTATCAGCCTTGCCGAATGATCCTGAAGTCAAGCCTTTGTATACCGAAGGGAAGAGGAATGAAATAAGAATAATAACTACTGCAATGCCCAGCATTATACCGATAACTATTTTATTTTGCTTTTTCATGACCTTGGGTATTAATATTTTTAATGGATGCTGATGATTTTCGTGCTCGTATTATTCCTTATTTACGGTAACCGCATTCTGGTATATAGGGGACTCATTCTGCATGATCTTGATGCTGATCTGGTGAGGCAGGCTGTTTTTATTGATCAGCTGCACCACGTACTGGTTGTTCCCCGAATTGTTGATCTGGACAAAATTTGATGAAGCCGAAATACTTGACTGGTCATTCACACTCACATTCAGAACATTCATGACCTGGAGGCTGTTATAGTCAAACACCAATACACCCTGAACAGGATAGAGGGATGAAAGGGTGATCCTTGCTTCAACGACACTTGTTGAGTATTTCACGATGAACGAAGCTTTCACCATTGGGTTTTCAAACACCAGGACATCGGCTGTCGTCATCTGGTCGAAGGACCTTGAATCGTACATGGCGCCTTTGAGCTGGAATGCAGGCGTTTTGGTGCTTTTACTGCCCGGCATGATGATGCTGAAGGTCAGGAACCCGAGAAATACCCCGGCAATGAAAACGATAGAATACCTGAAAGCAGGTTTGTTCCAGATAGAAGTTCTGAGCAAGGGCTCAGGTTTGAGATGGGTTTGTGATTCCATAGGTAATTTGTTTAAAATATCCTTTGCAAATTGTATTTGAGGTGTCTGTTCTTTTGTAGTTTCTATCGAAACTCTGATTTTTTGCCAATCCTTCAGGTAAGCAGCAGCTTTGCGATCATGCAAAAGCTGTTCCCTGAGTTCCTGCTGCCCGGAGGCATCCAGTTTCCCATCCAGATCCTCGTGAATCTTTTCTATGAGTTTTTTATTGATCATGGCCGAAAAATCCAGTTCCAATCAGTTTATCCCTTAAGGTCAATCGGGCATTAAAGAGCCTGTCCTTGACTTTGGCAGTGCTCATTCCCATGGCGTCAGCGATTTCTTCGTACGAAAGTCCGAAGTAGTATTTCAATAAGATGACCGAGCGGTAAGAGTCTTTGAGTCCCAGTAACGCATTTTTAAGCCTGGGGCTTTCTTCGGAAATTCCTTTTTGCGCATCATCTTCAGCAGCGATGTTCTGTGCTTTATCAATACTTTCAAAATGCCTCCTGCCTTTCAGCTGGTTAATGGTCTCGTTGATCGCAATACGGTAGAGCCAGCTGAAGAACCTGTATTTAAAACTGAACTTCCCCAGGCTGGTGTATGCTTTGATAAACACATCCTGGGTAAGATCTTTCGCCATTTCGCGGTCGTTGGTCATCTGTAGTATCATCCCGTATATTTTATTCTGATACCTTTCTATCAGTACTTCGAAGGACGACCTGCTTCCGTGCAGGGCTTCATAAACAAGTTCATTATCTTCCTTCGCTATCATAAATACAACGGAATCGTTGAAAAGTTGGAAAATTTACAAAAAAATCAGGCAGGTTTGCCTGCATCCAGGCATATTATTTTTCCGAGGCAAGCATCGAAAGTTTCCATAAATCCTTGCGGCTCATGCGTAAAACCGGTGTAATGGCAAGATAAGCAGCATTTCCGATCTGTTTCCTCAGGCTTTTAAGTTCCCCGAGTTTTGCAGGAATTTCAGGATCGGGTGAAACGGCAAAATCATTTTCCCTCAGCATCATCAGGCTTTTGGCTTTGATAGAGAGTTCGGTGTACAGGCTGATGAAGCAGTAGAGGTCGAAGACTACTTCGGCCGGGAAATGGCTTCGTATCGAAAGGAGGTATTGCCCGGTACGGGTTTCGGCGAATTTGCCTTTCCTTATCATGGCAAGCATTGAAACTTCAGTGTCAAATTCCATTTCAAGCCACTTGCGGATGGCATTTTCGTTGAACTGGAAGCTGAGGATAAGGGCAAGGGGGATAATAACAATAATGAAAACGGTTGCAGCCACAGGCCAGACGGTGAGGGCATTAAAACTGGCATGAATGAGGATGGCGGTGATGGCTCCTGCGAGG
>JBAXBP010000108.1:0-11457 GCA_037141915.1 Bacteroidota bacterium
CCACCGGGACAGTCCTGGCCCTGAATTCCCCTTCGGGGCTGTCGTTGTATGGAAAATGCCCATTGTAATTAGCCTGGGCCGTAGTGAGGTTGTTGCCTGTATTGAATGGAGTTGTGGTCCCGGCGCGGCATGCATATTCCCACTCCGCTTCTGTGGGCAGGCGGCATCCCATCCACAGGGCAAAAGCTGTTGCATCGTCCCAGTTGACGTTGATCACAGGCTGCTTCTTTCTGCCCCATCCTTCATCTGTAGGTTTTTCCCTGCCGGTGGATTCGCAGAAGATGTCGAACTGTTCAAATGTAATTTCATACCGGCTTATCTTAAAAGCGCTGAGTGACACCTGGTGCTGGGTTTCATCGGCTTTCCTGAAAGGCTCATCTTCGGGGCTGCCCATAATGAATGTACCTGCAGGGATGTTTGCCCATTCGATCAGGGGTTTCTGATCTGCTGAAGTAAGGGGTTTTTCCTCTGATTTAACATCAGGGTTCCCTGAAACCGCGTCACCGAACAATTTTTTCAAACTTTGTCTGGAACTTTTCATCGCAGTGTTTTTCAATTTGAATAAAATACTAAGCATAAGCTTTGTAAAGATAATGGATTTTTGCTGAGAAGTCCAGTGATCTCCGCTTTGTCTTACGCAAAATCTTATTAACGATTATTTTGAATACAGTGAATAAAAGAAACTAATTGGATGTAAATTTGCAATCATCTAAAATCATGTTCTATGAAAATGAAAAACGTAATAATCCTCGGGTTACTTCTTGTTATCGCTTCAGCCGGGTGCAAAAAGAAAACTCCAGACCCGGGTCCGACCTATTATTATGCCAATGCCCAGATCGGCGGGGTGAACAAGTCCTTTAAAACCACTGCTTCATTTTCAAAATTTTGCTTACTTACAGGTGTTTGCAATACCTTTTACTCCGATCCCTCGAATCAGAATATCAATGTATTGTCAATAGGTTTGCCTGTCACTGTAAAAGCAGGTGTAACTTATACCAGCGATTCTTCGCATACCCAGATGATGTATATTGACATGTACGGAAAGTATTATTATTCTTCTTCCGGAGACAGCCTGAACATTAACGTGACCAAATGGGAAGGGCATGGAGGTACGGGTGCCGGGACTTTTTCAGGAAAACTCAGGTTACAGGGTTCTGTTGACTCGATCTATATTAAAAACGGGACGTTTTCTTCGCTGATCTGGTTTACGGTCGGTAAATAAGCTAAATTATAAGGTCATAGCGGGAGGGTCTACCCGAAGGTGCTCCCTCTCCCTCAGGACTTGCTCAGCCAGTGAGATATTTGTGGTCTCCTGCCATTTTTTTGTTCAGATCACACTTGAATTGTCTCCACAACGACGAATCAGATTCATTATGGTCAAATTTATAAAATCTTAATCCTGACTCCCAAAAAAAATGATTATTTTGCATTTAAAATCGGGAATTTAAGTTTAACCTTTAATTTTTTCATTATGGAAGCAAAGAAGTATTTAGTGCCGTCGGTCACAGGAATAATCGGTATGGTCATTGGAGCATTTATCATTGTGGGATTTCATACCATGATCTGGCAATCGCCTATACTCAAACCATGCACTAACACCATGCCTTCAACTGATGCCGGAACCTTTATCAAGGGACTGGATATATCGGCCCAGCCTTATAACGATAAGCTTAAAGGGTTTACCATTGATATCCAGCAATTTTATGCCATGCAATGCCTGTATAATCTTAACCAGGGATTGGGCGGTTTCAGGATCTATTTTACCTATGAAAATTCCACAGAGACAGCATCCGTTGTTGCCGGTGTGTTGGGCACCGGACTGGATGACAGATCGCTTTACTTTAACGTTAATAATTTAAATCCAAAGACCTCAGGGCCTTGCCCGCCGGCATGTGATACTTACTAGGACAACTCTCAGAAGTGTATCCCCAATTGCATGCTGTACCGGAACCCGAGTGAAATGGAGGTCTTGGTTCCCTGGAAAGTAAGGGTTTCAGAACTGAACAATGTTCCCAGCAATGGAAAACGCTTGAGAAGTTTATCCACCAATTCCTGGTCCAGGTTTTTAATCTGTTCCGGATCAAGATTTCCAGTGACTTCAAAAGTTCCTGAATAGCAGCTCAGGGATGGCCCGAATAAAAGCATGTCAAGGGAAAGCCGTTTCCAGAATATGAACTGGTAACCCAGCATGAATCCAAGGTTCACTATATTGATTTTTCCTTTGAAGCTGCCGTTCTGATCAACCGTTGTACCCAGGACATTGATATTATTTTTAAATTGAAATCCGTAGTAGGATAAGAATGTGCCTACGTACAGGCCGTCGGGAGCAGGCCGCCTGTTCCTCGAAAAAGGGTAATACCTGTAATCACAGGCGATGTTGATCCCGTACTTCTCCCTGCCGGTGATGGTTACAATATTTCCAATCGTATCGTCGACCAGTCTTGGAAAAAGAAGATAACCCAACTGTATGGAAACCGACATGTCTTTTGCAACGAGCCTCTCATAACTTAAGGTGATGTTTCTTAAATCATTAAAGATCAACATGGGTGTGGGGTTGAATTTGATCACATTCCAATGATAAGGGGTCAGTAATGCAGGTTTTTCTTTTTTTTCTTTCTTGCTTACAGTGTCATTCTTTTCGGAAGCATTAAGGCCTGTAAACGGAAGGATCAGGCAGGCAATTAAAAGGAGTAACTTTGTTCTCATAATTAAGAGTGAATTCCCTATGAACTTATTTCTTCTGCTCTATCGTTACTTTGACAATCTTGCCGTTAAACTTTGAAGATTTACCATAATCGGCAACCGGCGTACCCTCATCAAGCCCGATATCGGCCATGTCATCGACCGAGAATATGCCGGGTTGTGTTTTTTCAATCCTGCCTTCTGCCACTTTTTTGGTATTTACAGTAATAGTACCAATGCCGCCTAAACCCGGTTTGATGCCATCGTATTTAAAGTCATACACTAAAAGATAATTTCCTGGTTTAAGGGCCTCCGAAGACATTATCCGGGTAGATTGTATCCCCAGGTAATTATAAGTAAAGGCAGGTTTCCCGTCTTTCAGATAGAATGACAGACCGCCAAAGCGACCGCCCTGGCATACAATCACACCGTTTCCTTTGGTGTCGACAGTAACTTCGGCAGTGATGGTGTAGGATTTATTCCTGAGGTCAATAAAAATATCTGTGCCCATACCCTTCATGCCTTCGCCGTATGTTACAGAGGTTCTGTGGCCCATAACTGTCGGCCTGCCCATCAGTTCCGCATCAGTCCTTTCCAGGAGACGGTCATCCAGGGGCAGAACATGATATTTTTCAGCTTCTTTCATGAACAAAGCCTGCATGTCTTTCAGTTTATCAGTATTTTGTGCTGATAAATCATTTGCCAGGCTGAAATCCTCGGTGGTGTTGTAAAGTTCCCACTGATCTTCCTTAAGCGGATGGGAGGGTTTCAATCTCCAGGCCGGCCTGTGGATTGTGCGTGCAAACCAGCCATCCTGGTAAACTGCCCTGTTGCCGAACATTTCAAAATACTGTACTTTATGCTGCCCTGCTGCCTTGGCATCATTAAAGGTATAAGCCAGGCTGGTGCCCTCGATAGGATCCTGTGCGATGCCGTTCACCATTTTTGGAGACGGTATTTTTGAAATTTCATAAACGGTAGGAGCAATATCGATGACATGGCCAAACTGCGAGCGTACCTCTCCTTTTGCCTTGATACCGGCCGGCCACTGAATGATCATTCCATTCCGGGTACCACCGAAATCAGATGCGACCTGCTTGGTATAAGAGAATGGAGCATCCAATGCCACTGCCCATCCGGCTGCAAAATGAGGATAGGTTGTTGGTCCGCCCCATTCATCATAATGTTTAAGCATGTCAGGAACGGTTTCGGGAACTGCATTAAAGTAAGTCATTTCACTATACATACCATTCATCTGTCCTTCGGCGCTTGCCCCGTTATCACCTGCGATGAATATAATTATAGTATTATCCATTACCCCAAGATCCTTGATGGCTGCAATGAGCCTGCCAGCCTCGTAATCCGTTTGTTCGGCGAAGCCGGCATACACTTCCATCTGGCGTGTAAACAATTTCTTTTCGTCGGCCGATAGTTTTTCCCAATCCTTTATATCGGCAGGTTTTGGTGCAAGCTTTGTGTTCTGGGGAACTATACCCAGTTTTTTCTGGCGTTCCAAAGTCATCTCACGCAGTTTATCCCATCCCTGGTCAAAATTCCCCTTGTATTTCTCGGCCCATGCTTTCGGGACATGATGAGGTGCATGGGTGGCTCCAGGTGCATAATACAAAAAGAAAGGCTTGTCAGGTGATAAAGCCTGCTGGAACCTGACCCATGAAATTGCCTGGTTTGTCATGTCGGTGGTAAAATGATAATTCGGATCATTAGGAGTTTCAACGAGCGTGACACCGTCGTAGATCAAAGGCGCATATTGATTTGTTTCACCACCAATAAAACCATAAAATTTCTCAAAGCCCGAACGGGTCGGCCAGCGGTCCTGGGGCCCCGAATTGGATATTTCCCAGGGCGGGGTTTCGTGGTATTTCCCGAAGGCTGCCGTATTATAACCGTTCTGTCGCAACACTTCAGCCATAGGGGTGATTGTTTGAGGCCTTACCGAGGTATTCCCGGGAAAAGTCGTAGCTGCTTCCCCTATGCATCCCATATTGTTGCTGTGATGGTTATAACCCGTCAGTAATGCAACCCTCGTAGGCGAACAAAGCGAAGTGGTATGAAAACAATTGAACTTTAATCCGTTATCCGCCAGTTTATCCATGTTTGGAGTGGTGACGGGTCCGCCAAAAGCTTCGGATACCCCGAAACCCATATCGTCAATTAAGATAATCACCACATTTGGAGCGCCTTTCGGGGCTGTCACATGAAAACGCGGAGGTGGCGTTACGTTACGGGCATCAAGTTCTTTATAGGTGGGCCGGATTGGCTCCTTGATCGGGAGAACCGTACGGTCGGGCTCATTTGAAGTGATTTCTTTTGAGTCAACAGATCCAGCCCCCGGTTTTTGTTTGCAGGAAACCAGCAGCCCGGTAAGCATGATAATAACAAACAAACGTTTCATAATGCGCGTTGATTATTTTTAATAATTGCAAACTAATATTTTGCTATTCGATCAAAGCTTCTTTGCAAAATCAGTGTTGGTCATGTTGACCTTGATTTTTTTTGCCGGAAGATCAAGAACAACCTTATCCACAGTGTTCACATCATCCACAAACTTAAACGAAACCGTCGCTTTAACCTGGTCACCGTTCATCAGGGTTAAAATATCCTGGGCTTTACACTGAAGTGATTTTTTGTCATAAGTGTATTTGATATGGTCACCCTTTGCAATAAAATTAAATGCTTCAGCATTCAGGTTATCGTTCAGCATTGATAAGGTACCTTTATTGAACAGGTCAACCATCTGGCCTGTCGACATGAAAATATATTTTGAAACAAGTTCGACCGCGTTTTTAATATATTCAGCAGCTTCGGCCTGTTTTTTTGATGGTTTTTTCTGGCTTCCACCTGATTTCTCGATGACCTGGTTTAGAGGTTTCCCATCAGGACTCATGGTTACAGAACTCAGGATTGAAACAACCTGGTTCCCTTCCGAGAAGCCGTCAATCGTTCTTTTCCACGTGTAAGAAGAAAGAAGTTTAACGTTATGATCATTTGTTTTTGATACTTCCAGGCTTAACTTGGTTTTGTCAACCTGCGCATTGACTGAAAGCGCCATAAATCCTGCTATTGATAATAAGATCAGCTTTTTCATATTGTAGTTTATAAGGTTATGAATGATTATTACATTTTTTTTGCATATTCAAAGTTTGTCAATTTAATATTGACTTTGGGCCCGGCCATATCCATCGTCACTGAAGTTACACGATTTATCCCGTTTACGTTTTCGTATTTCACGGTTGCCTTGACAGCATCACCTTGTAACACGGTCGAGATATCCTGCGACTGGTAAAGGAGGGTTGCCTGGTCAAACTTGTAGTTGACACGATCTCCCTGGACCAGCAAATTAAATCCTTCGGCCTGGATTGAATTCCCCAGGACTGAGAGGGTCCCCTTGTTAAAAAGGTCAACCATCTGTCCCTGGCTGAGGAAAATATATTTCCCGACCAGTTCAACGGCAGCTTTTACATATGCATTGACGTCGGATACAACACCGGCCTGTATCGCACCCCTTAATCCGCGTTTCTTTTGTGTGTAGGATTGCTGACTGATCACAATGGCCTGCATTTTGCCATCAGAACCCAGGGTCACCGAACTCACCGACATTGTCGCCAGGTTGCCATCAACAAACCCTTCGGTCTTTCTTTTCCACGTTAGCTGGGATAGCTGCCCGATGTTCTGAGCATATTTTTTCGATACGTCCAGGCTCATCTGGGTTTTGTCGACCTGTGCAAATATCCTGTTCCCCGAAAGCAGGGAACATAACACGATAAGAACTAATAATTTTTTCATTTCACTTTCTGTTTTTTATGTAATAAAAATACTGCGAATTGAACCGGTGACAAAAGAAAACAAGTTCTTTTCTGCCGGAAATGAATAATTTACTCAATAGTGAGTACAAAAACAAATAGAAGAATGCTCATTGAGGAGGATTTCATGTTAATAGAGCCGGATCGTTTGAAAAAACCCTACATTTGTTGCAAATCATTGAATATGAAAAGAACGATATCCTATGGATTGCTTTTAGCGGCAGTTTTACTTCTTACCCGTTGTGAAACCCCTATGACACTTACGACCTGGAAGAATCCCGACAACCACTCCCAGGTTACCAAAGTAGCGGTGATGCCGCTTTTTGAAAAGCTTGAATACCTGAAACCCTTTGAACAGAACATTGTATCTGTTTTTAACAGTAAGGGACTTAAATCAATCGGTTCTCTTGATTTTTTGAACCCCAGCAAAAAGTATGAGATCAATGACGTTAAAAAGAAATGTGACAGTTTAGGGGTTGACGCCATCCTCATTTTTATTTATGAAGGAGTGGATAAAACCGAAAGTTATATTCCACCCACAACCTATTATAACGGATATTACGGTGGATATGGCGGCTACTGGGGCGGCGGCTACTGGGGTGGCGGTTATTATGGTACAACAACGACTACAGGCGGCTACTGGGCATCCACTGCCGTATTCAGTCTCACCGCCCAGCTTTATGTGAAAGGTTCAAAGGATCCTTTATGGACAGGTTACCTTAAAATAACAGATCCGACACATATCGACCAGACCGGTTATATGGTCGGGGGAACGATTTTTGCCGACTGGAAGAAAGAGAACCTGATCAAATTCACAAAGTAATTTTCAGGAAATTTATAAAGCCGCAATAATCCGAAAGCTTACTTTGCGGCTTTTGCTTTCTTCTTTTCTGCCTTCTTCATTTCTTTCTGCTCTTTGGAATTGAAACCCATCTGTGATTTCAACCCGCTGAGGACGCTTTTCCAGACGAAATTGATAATACCTTTCTCCTTGTCACGGTTGAAAGAAATCAGGCCTGACTTTGTTTTACCGGATTTTGTGGGGTTGTCGTCATTAACAACAAAATCATTAGCCACCCAGCCGATCACTCCCGTTTTAATACTGCCCCATGTGGTTTCCTGCTTGTTGTTTAATTTAAGCTTAAGACCGGTGTAACAGAATGTCATTTTCCCTTTGGATTCATCGTCATTGGCGACAACCAGCGGAATTGAAATCTGAGTAATGTTACCGCTTATGATTTCTGCCGGGAGCAACTTCGTCAGCATGGGATTGACCTCCCTGAGGTCCATTGGGCCCACGTAACCCGAAAACGTAAAGCCGTTATGTTTATCCCCGAACCTGAATTTTAATTCAACATTCATTTTACCTTTTCCCATAAGGTAGGTCGTTCCTTTCAGCATGGAGACCAGCCCTGACTGCAATAAAGCAGAGTCATTGGTAAGCCCGGTAAGAGTGGCATTCATTTTGTCGAAAAAGATCGTCCCCGGTTCTGTGCCTGTCTGTTCAGAATATGTCGCTTTTCCGTTCTTCAGAATAATTGTATCGATCTTTAAATAAGCCTTGAGCTTTCTCAGTCCATCCTGTGGCATGGGCGGTTTGAATCCCGGTTTCCGGGGTATGCGTTTATCCCGGTAATCATCAACAGCAAGACTGTCAACTTCAAGCAGGCCGGCCTGGAATTTACCCTCGAAAATCAGCTGCCTCAGGTCCAAACGACTCAGTCTGAGCATGGGAACAAGAATATCAAGCCGGTCGGTCTGCCAGCCGAATTTCTTCATGTAATCCTGGCGGTTATACTGAGGAATAAGATGAAAATCCTTTATATAGACCGAATTTTTGCTTGTCGACAAACCGATCTGACCAAAAGAAATAAGGTTCAGTTTGTTTTTTGACATGATGGATAAGCCATTCAGAACAATGCTGATGTCATCGGCATTGAAGAGCCTTCTCTTTCCCTGGTGAACCGAATCAACCAGGATATTTTTAATTGAAATGTTGCAGGAAGGGATGGACTTCCGGATCACCGAATCCCCTGAAAGATCAATAAAATCAAAACTTCCCTTGATAAACAGGATCTCGCCTATTGCGATTGAATTCAGTCCCTTTGGCAAAGGAATGGCCATTATTTTTTCACTTTTTTTATCTGCGGATGATTGCCTGGTTTTTTGCTGCATCCTCAGAACTGTGATCTCGGGGTTCTCAATATGAATTCCGTTTATATCAATTTTCCTGTGCCGGATGGCATCCATGATACGGAAATTCCTGATCCTGAAATTTTTAATTTTCAGTTGAAAAAGGACAGGCGGAAGAGTATCTTTAACTTCACGTTTGCGGTATTCTGCAGTGTCGGGAATTAGCGCCAAATCCTTGATTGTAAGGTTCCCGTTCAGGATATTGACATAGAGATAACCAATATCGGCAGTATACATCCCCTTGCTTTTTGTTTTAACAAATTCTGTTACGGATGACTTGATCAGTTTACCGTAATAAAAATAGCCTGCAGTGAAAATTGCACCTGCGGCTATCAGAAGGAAGATCAGAAAAGCAATGACGATCTTCCAGATAAGCCTGATTTTTTTCTTCGGATGAGGTGTTTCGTTTGCCATGGGGTGGGGTGTTTTTAAACTGATGTTTTCCGACTAAAACTGTCACTTCCCTTTACTGATATAAAGATAGTAAAAGACCTGAGGGAAAAGCCAGGACAGCAATACTCATCAGTAAGTAAATTACTTGCAGGACAAACTATTATAATAATGGATTTTTTCTCTTTATCCTGGCTTTATCATAATTTTACATGGAAACAGGATGACTGAAATAGAAAAAAGTATAATAAACCAATGTTAATGACGGAAAAGAATAGTTCCTCAGTTACAAATGCCCGGACCCCGATCATGACGGTCCTTGACGAGTTTTATAAAATGGGGCCCGGGCCATCAAGTTCGCATACCATGGGGCCAATGCGGATCACTTATGATTTTTACCAGAGGATATGCAGGCTGCCTGAAGCGCAATTGAAACGGGCCACAGCATTGACTGTCCATCTATTCGGCAGCCTCAGCGCCACAGGGAAAGGTCATGGCACCGACAGGGCAGCGCTGGCCGGCCTGCTGGGAAAGTCCCCTGCAACCTGCCCCCCCGAATTCCTTGACGGGATTGCCACCAACCCCGGTCAATCGTACACCCTCGTTATCGGCCCGGCCAGGTTTGAATTATCACTGAAGGATATCATTTTCGATTCTGTTATTGGAGATTTCCATCATCCTAATACGATGACGGCCAGTCTTCTTGCAGGGGATGAAATCCTTTTTGAGCTGGAATATTATTCAGTGGGAGGAGGTTTCATCGAATGGAAAGGTTATAAACCGCCCGACAAAGGGCTGCCAAAGTACAGTATCTGCCATGCAAGGGATCTGAAGAAATTTCTTATTGACGATAAAATCCCGCTTGCAAAGCTTTTAATGGAAAATGAAATGGCGGTATCAGGTAAGAGTGAAAGAGAGATCATGGAGTTTCTTGACCAGGTCTCGGAGGTCATGATACAGGGTGTCGACAAGGGCCTGGTAACTGAAACCATGCTTCCCGGTCCTATTCATTTATGCAGTAAGGCTGCAACGATCCACCGCAACCTGCACAAAACCAAAAAAGCCAATCCCGGCAGGGCGATCACGCAGATCGCATCCTATGCATTTGCAATGGCCGAGGAAAACGCACGCGGGCATATCGTGGTGACAGCTCCAACAGCAGGTTCGGCAGGTATCATTCCAGCGGTGGTAAAAGCCCTTCGTGATATCAACATCAACCAGAAGAAGATACGCGAAGGGTTCCTTGCGGCAGCCGCCATCGGTTACCTCTGTAAACATAATGCGACCCTTTCGGGTGCCGAAGGAGGGTGCCAGGCCGAGATCGGGGTAGGCTCGTCAATGGCAGCTGCGATGATAGCGCAGGCCATGGGAGAGGGGCCAATGGTAGTGTCTAATGCAGCCGAATCGGCCCTCGAGCATCACCTGGGCCTGACCTGCGACCCGGTAGCAGGTTATGTGCAGGTCCCTTGCATTGAGCGCTGTGCTTTCGGCGCAGTAAAAGCCTGGACAGCCTATTGCATTGCCAGTGAAGAGACCCCTGAGGCACACAAGGTTGACCTCGACACAACCATTGAAGCCATGGCACTGACAGCTAAAGAGATGAATTCAAAATACAAAGAGACTTCCGAAGGAGGACTTGCCGCTTCGCTGGTACTTTGTTGAACAGTTTAAGAATATCCCCTGTCGTCATTGCCTCAGGATTTCAATTTGTTTTACCTTTGCTGCCTGTTTTAAACATGTTTAACTCTCCATTTTGTAAATGTCAGCTAAAACGCTTAAGATCATTTTATCTCTTCTTTTGGGTTTTGGTTCGACAGCCGCGGCTCAGCAGGCGGATACCCTTGTTAAACAAAAAAAACCATGCCAGCCAAGGGATGTTTTTGAGGTAATCTTCCATAAAGCGGAAAAGCCACCCGATACCACCAGGAGATTGGGTTTTTTCTTCCTGCCTTATATTGCATATTCTCCGACGAAGGGAGTGCAGCTGGGGGCAGGAGGCAGTCTTTCATGGTACATGGGAAAATCAAGGGAAACCAGCCAGTCGGCCGCTTCGGTAACAGTAGAATTTACTTCGAAAGATCAGAAACTTGTACAGCTGAAAAGTAATGTTTATTTGCCGCGGAACCGATGGTTCCTGCAGGGAGACTGGCGTTATTATTATTATGTTTTACCGACATACGGGCTTGGAACAGGGTACAATGACCCCGTACCGATTGTCCCCGGACTTAGCGATACCGCAGGCAACCGTGACTGGGACGAGTCTTTTACCGTAAAATACCGCTGGCTGAAGATCCATGAAATTATTTCACACAGGATAATCAAAGATCTGTATGCAGGTGTCGGATATCATCTCGATTACCATTACCAGATC
>JBAXBP010000109.1:0-11385 GCA_037141915.1 Bacteroidota bacterium
CAGCAGTGAAATGATAAATAATATCCAGGACATATACCGCTATATTTTTGTCAAGGGGTACAACGTTTCAAAAGCCGTGTCTATCATTGAAGCTGAGATGCCTGTTACCCCCGAACGTGACGAGATCCTTTCATTCATAGCGAATTCATCCAGGGGCATTATGAAAGGCCTTTCAAGGCGCAAATCTTCCGACTAACAGGAATCTTCTTCATGAATATTTATCTGGATGGCATAGGGAAAAAATTCAACACGGAGTGGATATTCCGTAATCTTACCCTGGACATCCGCAGCGGTGAAACCACTGCCATACTTGGCCGTAACGGCTCAGGCAAATCTACCCTCCTCCAGATCATTGCTGGCAGTATTCATCCTACCTCCGGGAAGATGAGGTATGAATCGGAAGGCCGTGACATTCCCGATGAGCTTATATTCAGGCAGCTTGCAATGGCAGCACCTTACCTGGAAATCATTGAAGACTTCACATTGGATGAAATGCTGGATTTTCATTTTTCATTCAAGTCATACCTGCCAGGGTTTAATGCTGAAACTGTGAAGGACATCCTTGACCTGAAGGTCAGACAATCCAAAGTGATCAGGCAATATTCCTCAGGCATGAAACAAAGGGTGAAACTGGCCCTGGCCTTTTTCAGCAATGTTCAGATGCTGCTGCTGGATGAGCCACTGATGAACCTCGACAAAGCGGGCATGGAATGGTACCTGCAGCTGGTGAAACTCTATGCAGGCAAACGCACGCTCATCATCTGTTCGAACCAGCATGACCAGGAGTCGGGCTTCGCGGCAAAGGTCATCAGCATCGAAGATTACAAGTCCTGATAACACTCGCATATCACACCGCCTCATTCGCTCGCATCTTTGCATCGCGGCATTCGCTCACTTCTTCACACCGCTGCTACAGTTCGCGGGTTCCCCATTTCATCTCTGATACCACATTTTCCTCACATTGCTTCGCAATCCGCTCACCTGATGCAGCTTGTGTGAACAGTTCGCTGCATTTGATGCCGCTCATGCAAAATACTTCGCTTATTAAAATTTCGCTTTTCGCTTTTCGCTTTTTCTCAACTTTTTTATTTCGCTACTTCGCTACCTCGCTACTACGCTATTTGATTTTTTCTTACCTTTGCACCCTTATTTTATAATAAATCAATTCATTACAATTTATGGCTACAACAGCAGATATCAGGAATGGCCTGGTCATCGACTTCAACAACGATCTCTATACCATCGTGGAATTTCAGCATGTCAAACCCGGCAAAGGCCCTGCATTTATCCGCACCAAGCTCAAGAGCCTGAAGAGCGGAAGAGTCATTTCAAACACCTTCGACTCAGGGGTGAAAATCGATATCGCCCGCGTTGAACGCCGTAAATACCAGTTTCTTTTCAAAGATCATTCAGGTTACCATTTCATGCACCTGGAAACCTATGAACAGATCTTTCTCGAAGAGGGGATTATCAATGCCCCCCAGTATCTTAAGGAAGGTCAGGAGGTTGAGATCGTGTTTCATGCCGATACCGAGACTCCTCTGTCATGCGACCTCCCTCCTTTTGTAATCCTGAAAGTCACTTATACCGAACCCGGGCTTCGTGGAAATACTGCCACGAACACCCTGAAGGATGCAACAGTTGAGACCGGAGCCAAAGTTCGTGTCCCTCTGTTTATCGATACCGATGAGATCATCAAAGTCGATACAAGGATAGGCGAATACGCCGAAAGAGTGAAAGGATAAGTTCAAACGCATATCGAACAACTTTACACAAGCCATACTGTAATGAGCGAAACACGTCACACAAGCCGCATCAGGTGCAAGGAGCGAACCAAAACTGGTTGGATTACACGACTCGCATTCGTGAGCGACACAGCCACCGTAGCGGTGGTGTGACGTGTGAGTAACAGACGCAGCAACCGTAGCGGCGTTGTGAAGTTGCGAGCGAAATTAAAAAATACATTTTATGAAGTTTCCGAAACCTCTCCAGCTTTCAGAAGTAGCTTCAATCATAGGCGCCCGCATGATCGGCGAGCCCGGGTTCATGGTCGAAGGCATCAACGAGATCCATATGGTCCAGGGCGGTGACCTCACTTTCGTTGACCATCCGAAGTATTACAATAAAGCCCTGAATTCCGCAGCAACAACAATACTCATCAACAAGGAAGTTGAATGCCCTGTAGGGAAAGCCCTTCTGATCCACGAAAAACCTTTCGACGCCTACGTTTCGCTGGCTACCAGGTTCATGCCTTTCGAAAAAGCAATTGCCGCGATAAGCCCTTCGGCTGTCATCGGCGAAGGAACAGTAATACAACCGGGTGCTTTTATCGGGAACCATGTGAAGATCGGGAAGAACTGCATCATCCATGCCAATGCAAGCATCTATGACTATACCGAGATCGGAGATGATGTGATCATACACTCCGGGGCAGTCCTGGGTGCCGACGCCTACTATTTCCAGCGCAGGCCCGAAGGCTGGAAAAAACTTGAGTCCTGCGGTAAAGTTGTCATCGGAGATAAAGTCGAGATAGGTGCTTCAACTACCATCGACAGAGGTGTTTCAGGCGATACCACCATCAGCTTCGGCACCAAGATCGACAATCATGTCCAAATAGGTCATGATACTTTTATTGGGCAGCATTGTCTGATCGGGGCATTCAGCGCGATTGCCGGCGTGACACGGATTGAAGATGAGGTCATCCTCTGGGGAAGGGTACTTATCAATAAAGACCTGGTTATCGGAAAGAAAGCCATCCTCCTTGCCAATACCGGGACGGAAAGGTCCCTCGAAGGCGGGAAAACCTATTACGGTATCCCTGCGCAGGAAGCCCGCAAAGCCTGGAGAGAGATAGCTGCAATCAAGCAATTACCAAACCTTATCAGGAAACTGGGCAAATAAACACCCGTGAATTATTCTTGCTGTTGCTTCTGCGGAAGGTAAAAAAGGTCGAAGGTGACCAGTATCGCCATGAATCCCCATACCGGGACGGAAGCCTTGTCGGTATCCAGAAAATTGTTCATCAGCCCGTGAAAGTAATAAGTGATCAGGCCCAGCATTATTGCGAGAGTCATCATCCTGATCTCCTTTTCCTTTGACCTGCGGTAAACTCTCATTGCCACTACAATGGAATAAATGAAGAGAGTGAACACGATCAATGTACCCAGAATGCCCTGCTCGGCAAGAGGTCCGATGTATTCACTATGGGAATTACCCCGGTCGCCGGCATTTGTGCTGATCAATGTCTTTTCCTCGGAACTCTGGTAAGGTGCATATTCGAACTGGTATGTACCAGGTCCCCACCCGAATACCGGTCTTTCCCTGAACATCCTGATCGCGGAAGCCCATCGGTTTAAGCGTTCCAGGTTGCTGGCATCGGTGGATATGTTCGACATGGACTGAACGTGTTCCATGAAATTACCGGAGGTTCCCTGTTTGTTCTTGGACAAGGAATCCAGAATTTCGAAACTGAAGACATAAAATATCAGCCCGCCTAACAGCACCGAAAATACTATATACTTGAATTTAATCCTGAATAGAATTACCAGGTAAACTGCCAAGGCTATGACAAGGCTAATCCAGGCAGCCCGGCAGTATGAAAGGTAAAGCGCCATCAGCAGAAACATCAGGACGATAAGGGCAAAGAACCTGACGAAACGTGTATAGGACGAGGTAAACGTGAACCCGACAAAAACAGGAACAAACATAGCCAGGATTGCTCCATAAGCCGTATGGTCGTTGTAGAACGGGGTCATCACCCAATGCCCTGCATTTTCCTCGAAAGCCCAGAGTGAATGCTGGTAGGTCGTGTAAATAATTACAATGACCAGGGGGATGGCATACAGCCAGATGAACAGGCGGATGTTCTGCCTTTTCTTGAATAAATGAATGGTAAAGACATAAAAAGGAATGACAAACCACAGCCTTGCCAGTAAAAACTTGAACGAGACCAATGGGAACTGGCTGGTGATAGAGGTTAACAGCATCCAGAGCAACTGGAACCCAATAATCAGTGTCATTGGATGCCTCCACATCTTCGGGTCAAAATTATTCTCGTAGCAAAGTTTCAGGATAAACAGCAGCAGCACCCCGAACATAAGAGGTTCTGTCGGCAGGGAAATACCCACATTGAATTCAAACTGCGTGATGTTTACTGCCAGAGGTGTGAAAAAGGTGATCAGCAGCAAAACATAATCAACCCGGTAAAAGAAAATATAAAGTATAACCAGCCCCAGAGGGATAAAGAGCGTATAGTAAATATTACGGTAAACCATGTATGCATTCAGCAGAATAAACAATCCGCTGATCGCATAAAAAAAAGTATACCTGAAATTTTCTCCTTTCAGGTAGCTTTTTATTTCATCTATTTTAGCCCTGCTTAGCGGCATTCAGGGAATTTTTCTTCCTGTTTTCAATGATCCCGATAATAATGACTGAAAGAAACAGTGCTGCCAGGGTTGACCCTAACACAATGAGCCAACGCACCGGGAACGACTTTTTGTCGGCCGGGAAGGGTTTGCTCAGCACATTTGCATGAGTATAATTCCTGTTGTAATCCATCAGAGCCCTGTCGGCATCCAGTTTGAGTGTAGCAAGAGCTTCTGACTCGGAACGCATCATTTCGCCAAGCTTCAGCATCTCCCCCCCGTGTTCCTCAAGGTTGTGTTTGTATTTCTGAACCTCGCTGCTTCCCTTGTTCGAGAAATAAGCACGCATTACCTCCCTGGTCTGGCCTTCATACTCCAGAACGCCGAACTTCGTTCCAAGGGCAACAGCCTCTTTGCTGAGGGAGTCCATGTATTTCTGCTTCTTGTCCATGATGAAATTGTAGTTTTCAACTACTTCACCAAATTTTTCCTTATGCAGCCCTCTTACTTTCATATTGTAATACTTGATGATGGCTGATGTCATGTCGCAGGCTATTTTCGGATCCGGGTCAACAACTTCAATTTCTATGGCTTCATTCGGGGTTTTACCAACCCTTACCCTCTGTTCCCAGTACCATACCATGGTGCTCATGAAATACTCATAGGTAGAATCAATTCCCCAATGTTTCGGAAGATTGAATTTATGTATCACGCTGTCGCGGATGTCCCGTGACTGCAGCATCTGTAACATCTGCTCAGTTTCGTTCTCAGTAGAGTACGGGGAGATGTTCGATGGATAAACAACGGCATATGACTTGTACAAAGGTGTAATAAAAATAGGGCTCGAGAACAATACCGAGAGCAGGATTGCTGCAACAACAATGGCAACCAGGTGGTACTTCCATTTGATAATAATATCAAGCAGCTTTGCATTATTAAAGAAGTTATCCATATATCTGAAATTTATCTTTTGATCTTGTTTTATTATGACTGTCCCAGTTGGAAATTCTTGTGTGTGTTATATGCATTTATTTTTTCCATCACCATGATCACGATCACTGCCAGGAATAAGGCTGACACGGTCGACACCAGCATGATCAGCCAGCGCATAGGGTAGGATTTCCTTTCGGCTTTATATGCATCGCTGACTACAAATTTCACAGGCAGACTTGTTTCAGCATCGACTTTCGCTTCCTTGTATTTGGTCTGTAACAGGGTGAGCTGTTCGGTCTTGAATTCAAGAGCACTTTTTAGCGACATGTAAACTCCACCGTATTTCCCGAGCACATCAAGCTTCTTCTGAAGGGCGGTTTGTGCATTTCGGTTTCCGCTGGTGATGGCACCAGCCAGTGCCTGGTTCAGCACCTCCGACTGGTATTCCACGTCATTTATTCCGAGGGATCCCAGTTTTACAAGTGAGTCAACAATATTATTCTTTTCTTTCAGCAGGTCATTGTATTCCTGCTCTACGATCTGGAGTCCCTTGACTGAACGCTGCCTTTGCATTTCGTTTTTCACTGTATCAAGCAGGGATGAAATACCGTTGGCGATGTCGGCTGCAAGCTGGGGATTCTCGTCAAAAACAGTGATCTGCACAGCCATGAATTCGGTACGGCGGAAGCTTATATTTTCTTCGTACTCCTTGTATAGTTTGGAATACTTGAAATCTGCGGATGTGTCGATCCTGTAATGCTGCATCAGGTGGAACTTATAAATGATGCGGTCACGGATGCGGCTGGAATTAAGTATCTGCAAAAGCTGTTCAGCCTGCTCCTGCTCCCCTATTTCGACCAGGTCCTGGCCTTTGGAATACTGCGAACTGAGCAGGGCTTTTGAAATGGAATTAGTACTGGCAGGGAACATGATCACCGTCGATTTGAATTTCGGGGTAATAAACCAGGGAAGGGAGAAAAACCAGGAACCAAAAAGGGCGCTAAGCATAACAATGAACAATGGTTTTCTCCATTTATAGAGAAATATCACCAGGTTGGAAGAATTGAATTCTTCCGTCTTCTTTTCGAAACCGTCCATAGAGATGGGGGATGAAATTTGTTTCAAAGGTAGGCAAAATTAACAAAACAACAAGAACCCCGACAGCTAAGGTTATCAGCTCTCGGTTCTCAGTATCCTTAGCAGTGAACTTACACTCCACAGCCTTAATGTTAAGGCGAGCACGACAGATGCCAGGATCATCAGGAGGAACCCTCCCATCCAGCTCAGATGTTCGGGTATAAAAGGGATATGGACATGAAAAATGCGGGACAGCATGTTAAACATGGCGACTCCTATGACATATAGCAAAAGTGTAAAAACGTATCTGAAATTCAGTTTCATTTTAAAAACCTTCACAGCAAGAATGACCCCCACAACTGCGGTAGTAAACTGTGTGATCAGGCTTGAATAAGCCGAGCCTATGGCCAGCATCTTCGGGATCATGATCACATTGCCGAAAAAGTTGATCAGCAACCCGCAGCATGCAATAATATTTAGTTCTTTAAGATTTCCGTTTGCAGTGAGCAGTGTTCCGAAAATATAAGTAGTTGATACTGCCACGAATCCTCCCATCAGTACCTGAAACACATTGGCCGAATCCTGTATATGGGTGTTATAGAGCAGCGACATCAGTTCAACACTGTAAAAATATGATCCGATGGCAACCAGGATAGCTGGTGTGATGATCATGGTAAACGCCATCTTTACCATGTGTTCAATATTCTCCTTATGCTTGATCATCCTCGAAAAAACAGGGATCAGCAATACCGAGAACAGGTAAGCTATCATGTTCACTGCATCGAATATCCTGAAACCGGAGGCATATATACCGGCCTGCTGGTTCCCTTTTGTCTTGTCAAGAAGACTTTCAAGCATGACAGGATCCAGCCTGTTGTAGAATGTCATAAATAATACAAGGAGGGCAAAGGGAGCGCTTTGCTTCATGATCATCAGGAAGAACGGCCAGTTCCAGTTCAGCCTTCTGAACTTTGCTTTCCTGATTACTATCGCCAGTGCTGTAAGTGCTGTAAGCGCATAAGCCGCAGTCTGGGAATAAACAAACCATTCTATTTTGAACGGAGTGGTTGTAACATGGCCCCAGATCAGGACTCCGCAGAAAATGATCATGAGCAGCCGGTCAAGCACCGAAAGAACGCTGTCGGTTTTAAACATCAGCAATCCCGAAATATTGGACCTGAGGTAAAGTATGAATGAGATCAGGAACTGGTTAAGCGCCAAAACACCAAGAATTTTCAGCTGATCAGGATTATATTTCCAGAAAGCGACGAAGAAAGTCACTGCCAGGTATAAAAATCCAAGAAGAATCTTCATCAGCAGAATACCTGAAAAATGCTTGCTCAGCAGGTGATGATTCTGGGCAATATTCCTGTTATTAAAGTTTGTTATGCCCAGGTCAAGCAAAATGTTGAAAAGAAATGAAAAATTGAAAACAACGAAGTAGAAGCCGAAAGCCTCTACTCCCACAAGGTTTTGTACGGTCCTGTCAATACCAAAGACCCAGAAAGGCTTGATAAGCAGATTCAGGAATAACAGGAAACCGAGGTTTGTTAGGAATTTCCGACGCATCTGTTTTCAATTTTCCTGTTCCCGCGGGAAAAATTTCAGGAACAATCATTGAAAAATATTATGATATTTGTGACAAAGTTAAACAATTCAATGAATATTGCCGTCAATACCCGGCTGCTGATCAGAAACAGGCTGGAAGGAATAGGCTGGTTTACCTATGAATCTCTTAAGAGAATTACAAGCCAGCATCCCGAGCATCGTTTCTATTTCATTTTTGACCGTGAGTACAATGAGGAGTTTCTGTTTTCCGACAATGTTACACCGGTCATACAGTATCCCCATGCGCGGCATCCTTTCCTGTATTACTTTTGGTTTGAGATCACGTTACCGGCCCTGTTCAAAAAGCTGAAGCCAGATCTCTTCCTTTCTCCCGACGGTTATCTTTCGCTTAAGACCGACGTAAAGTCAATGGCAGTTTTCCATGACCTGAATTTCGAGCATTATCCTCAGGACCTTCCATTCTGGACACGGAAATATTACCGGTATTATTTTCCTAAATATGCAGCCAGGGCAACGAGGATAGCCACTGTTTCCGAATATTCAAAAGAGGATATTGTCAAACAATATCATGTTGACCCTGCCAAGATCGACGTGGTATACGACGGGTACAATGAAGCTTACCATCCTCTCAGTGATGAAGAAAAGAAAAAGACCAGGCAGGAGTATTCCGAGGGCTGCCCGTACTTTGTATTTATTGGTTCCCTGCATCCCAGGAAGAACCTGGCCAACCTGTTCCGGGCTTTCGACCTGTTTAAAAAATCAAATCCATCCCACGTAAAACTTCTGATTGTAGGAGCAAAAAAATGGTGGACCAGCGAAATTGACCTGGCATTCCAGGAAATGGTCTTTTCGGATGATGTGGTCTTTATCGGAAGGCTTGAAATTAACGAGCTGGTAAGCGTGCTGGGGTCAGCCCTTGCCCTGACCTATGTATCTTATTTCGAGGGCTTCGGCATCCCAATTGTTGAGGCTTTCCGCTGTGAAGTCCCGGTGATCACCTCCAGGGTTACATCCATGCCCGAGGTTGCCGGTGATGCAGCCCTTTTCGTGGATCCTTTCAGTCCGGAAAGCATTTCCGACGCCTTATACAAGATAGCTAATTACTCAAGCATCCGCGAAGACCTTATCGTACGTGGCCGAAGGAGGCAGGATATCTTTAACTGGCAGAAAACTTCCGACCGCCTTTGGGAATCAATAGAAAAGGCTCTTAAATCCTGATCGTCTATGCAAATCCTGTTACTTGGTTCAGGAGGGAGGGAACATGTCCTGGCCTGGAAAATTACGCAAAGCCCCCTGCTGAAGAAACTTTTTATAGCCCCGGGTAATGCCGGCACTTCCGCATGCGGCGAGAATGTTCCTCTAAACGTCAATGATTTCGACGGCATCAGGAAGTTTGTGCTTGACAAAGGAATTAACATGCTGGTTGTCGGTCCCGAAGACCCTCTGGTGAAAGGGATCCATGATTTTTTCCTTGCCGATCCGTTGCTGAATAAAATACCTGTAATCGGCCCGCTTGCAAACGCCGCAGCCCTTGAAGGCAGCAAAGATTTCGCAAAACAATTCATGATCAGGCACGGGATTCCCACTGCAGCATATAAGACTTTCGATGCAACGAATCTTGAGGAAGGCTATGCCTTTATCCGGTCCCTGCAACCACCGTATGTACTTAAAGCCGACGGACTGGCTGCAGGCAAAGGAGTGGTGATCTGCCCTGACGAATCATCAGCCCTGAATGAATTTACTGCCATGGTGAGGGACTCCAAGTTCGGCCATGCATCAGAAAAAGTGGTGGTGGAAGAATTTCTTTCAGGCATCGAATGCTCTGCATTTGTGATCACCGACGGCAGTTCCTACCTTGTCCTTCCTGAAGCAAAAGATTATAAAAAGATAGGGGAAGGAGATTCGGGCCCCAATACCGGGGGAATGGGATCTGTTTCCCCGGTCCCTTTTGCTGACAGGGAATTCCTCAGAAAGGTTGAAGACCGGGTCATAAGGCCCACTGTCACAGGACTTATTAAGGACAGCCTGGATTATTCAGGATTTATTTTCTTTGGCCTGATGAAGGTGAAAGGTGGTCCGTATGTTATTGAATATAACTGCAGGTTGGGCGATCCTGAAACTGAATCTATAGTACCGAGAATAAAAAATGACCTGGTTGAATTGTTTACTGCGGTTGCAGAACGAAAGCTTGGTGGTAAGCAGATCATTACCGATCCCAGGACCTGCGCAACAGTCATGCTGGTATCAAAAGGATATCCTGAATCTTATGAAAAAGGGAAATCCATCAGCGGGGAGGATAAAGTTGATGGTTCAATGGTTTTTCACGCCGGAACCAGCAGGAAGGAAGGCGAAGTGCTGACCAACGGCGGAAGGGTCATTGCCGTGACCTCCCTGGGGGCCAGCATGGAGGAAGCACTTACAACATCATACCGGAACGTCGAAAAGATACAGTTTGAAGGGAAGTACTTCAGGAGGGATATTGGTTTTGATTTGTAAAAAGCGAAAAGCGAAAGGCGAAAAGTGAAATGTGATATTTACCCAAACAGTAATGTATTAATTTGCGAAAATGATGTGATTTATATGAATTTTCAAGGTTAAAATCAAGTCCGAAATTTATAATTTCGCCTTTCGCCTTTCGCTTTTCGCTAATTAAATTATATGTTCATACGCTTCTTCCGCTCCAGTTTCCCTGTTCAGTACCTTGTAATAGCCCTGGTCGGACTCCTACTTTGGGGCAAAGCTTTAATTCAGCCTCCTCCTATGCCGGCTCCCGAAGGGCCCGTTCCCTTATATTCCCTTTTATACATCTTATTAAGCGGGTTCCCGCACATTGCCGTCATCTTCGCCTTTATCCTGGTATTGATTGAAAGCTGGCTGATGAACATCCTTTTAAATAAACATGAACTTGTTCTTAAGAACTCATCCCTTGCCTCTCTCATTTTTCTTATCATGATGAGTTCCTCACCAATATACCTCACCCTTAACCCCTTAAACATCACTATACTCACTTCACTCATCATCCTGAATAACCTGATGCTGTCATACAGCAGGGCCGAAGACCTTGACCTCATATTCAGCTCAGGATTCTTTTCAGCGATAGGTTCATTGTTTTACTTCCCTTACATCCTGATGCTGTTCATTGTCCCTGTAAGTTTCGTGCTGTTCCGTTCCAGTAAATGGAGGGAGTCTGCTGCAGCCCTGATCGGTTTCCTAACTCCTTTCATATTCCTTGCCACCTGGTATTTCCTGACCGACCATTTAAAGCAACAAGTTGGTGTGTATGAAAAGATGATTTCATCCCTGTTCTTCTACCCTATCCATCTTCAAACCGATGACTGGATTATCGGGATATTCACACTCATTCTGGCAATCTGGGGATTATATTACCTGGTGAGGGGGCCAATGGAAAAAACTGCCGAGATACGGGCCAAGACCTATC
>JBAXBP010000110.1:0-11189 GCA_037141915.1 Bacteroidota bacterium
GTAAAACAAGTTTTGATTCAAAATCAGGCACCTCCTCCTTATTACCGGCCGCACTTATGTTTGACAGGTAAAAGCCTGAAACAACGAATGCGGCCAATATGACCGATCCCGACATCCACCGTAATTTAAAGCTTAATGCAAACCAATGTAAAAGTATGAGCAGCAGGTTAAGTACAATCAGTACCGAAGGAAGGAGGAGAACCGGGAGAGGATGCTTAAATACCTGGCCCAGAATGATCCCTGATAAAAACGGGAACACCAGCCTTAGTAAAGGTACCGGTCTCCAGAAATTCATGACTTTTCATTATTGTCTCAGGACTTAATCCCTGAACTAATGAAAAGTGGCATTATTTTTTGCAATATTTTTCAAGATAGGCCCTGGACTGCTCATTGCCCATAGCACCGGCCTTTCCCCAATCGCGGCAGGCGTCATTTAATTGTTTGAGGCTGGCAAAAGCGGCTCCCCGGCTGGCGTAGTAGTCGGCCTGCAGCGAATCGAGACGGATGGCATTATTGAAATCCTCTACGGCGGCTTTGTAATCCTTAAGCCTGAAACTGCATAACCCCCTGTTGTAAGTAGCCTCTGGAAACACGGGTTTATACTGAAGCGCCCGTGTAAAATTCATCATGGCCTCTTTAAAATTTTCCAGCTGCATAAGGTCCAGCGCCTTGTTATAAAAGGCTTCAGGATTATCAGCTTTCAATCCTATGGCCTTGGAATAATCCCTGATGGCGCCGTCATAATCCCTGATGGCATCCTTTGCCAGGGCCCTGTTGAAAAACGGCTCAGAATAGGATTGCCGCAATTCAACAACCCTGTCGTAATCCTTTATAGCCCCCAGGTAGTCTTTCATTTCATATTTGAGGACACCCCGGTTATACCAGGCTTCAGCGCTGCCTGAATCTGCTGCAACAGCCTTGTTCAGATCCTTAAGCGCGGCGTTGTAATCGCCCAGCCTGGCTTTGAGAATTCCTGAATCTATATAGGTCTTATTCGCCTTTACCTGGGCGGTGCCCCGGCAGCAAAACAAAGAGGAAAAAGCAATTATGGTCAGAAATAAGGCATATGCCCTTTTCATCGAAGATTTACTTGCAGAATTTGATTATGAGGTCTTTGGAATCGGTGCTGCCAAGGTCAAATGCAGTGTTCCAGTCCTGGCATGCACCCTGGGTATCCCCAAGGGCCTGTTTTGCCCTGCCGCGGTTGTTGTATGCATCAGTACCCCTGGGATCCAGCGCTATTGCCTTGTTCAGATCGTCAAGTGCCCCTTTGAAATCATTGAGAGCGATCTTGGCTGCAGCACGGTTGTTCAGGGCCGAAACATTTTTAGGATTTTTTTTCAGGGCAACATTATAATCGGTAATAGCGCCGCGATAGTCCTGGAGGTTATGGCGCACAAGTCCTCGGTTGGTGAACACATCTGCAAAATTCGAATCGATTTTAATTACTGCAGAATAATTCTCAAGAGCTTCCTTATAATCCTGCTTCTGAAGTTTGACTGCGGCCATATAATTGAAAGCAGCAGCATTTTTATGATCAATATTCAGGGCAGCCTTGAGGTCGGTTTCCGCTCCGTTTATATCACCCAGATGAAATTTGCAAGCGCCCCTGATAAAATAAGCACTTGAGTTGTTCTTGAATTTGTCGAGCGATTTGGTCTCATCTTCAAGAGCCATGCCAAATTCATTCTGCATCCAGTAGCAATAACCTCTTGCCATAAATGCATTGGCGCTTTCAAAACTCTCGAGTGATTTGGTAAAATCCTGTATTGCCCCGTCGAAATCACCAGCCTGTGACTTGGTGGTACCCGCCACAAAATACTTCTGGGCTTCTTTCTCTTTTGGAGATATTTCTTTCGACTGCTGATGCAATAAGGGATTGGCTCCTTTCTTCGTGGTATCACCATTTCCCGGTGCAAGTTGCAATGTTTCAACCTTCTTCGTGGTCTTCTGGGGTTGACTGTTTGGATTCTGCTGAGCCTGCGCCACCACTCCTGCGGTGATTACAAAAACCATCAGGCTAAAAATAATAAAGTTCTTTTTCTTCATAATTGTTGAATTCTCTATACTTACTTATACTGTTTTCCTATTATTTAACTGATTTTTTCGTCAAATATTGTACCATTTTCGCAGCTACCCTTCCCGAAGCCCCGCTTCCCCCAAGCATATCCTTCACCTGCCTGTAGCCTTCGAGAACAGGTTCCCGGTTCCCGGGCTGAAGCAGCTGTTTCAGCTCCCTGTCAAGGTTTTCCTTTGTAAAATCATTCTGTATCAGCTCTTTAACCACAAGCCGCCTGGCAATAAGATTAACCAGTGAAATGTAGTCGACCTTCACTATTCGCCTTGCTATTTCATAGGAAACTACATTGCCTTTATAGCAGACAATCTGAGGCACATTCATCAATGCTGTTTCAAGAGTGGCAGTTCCAGAAGTAACCAGGGCGGCCACTGAATTACTGAGGAGGTCATAGGTCTGGCCTGAAACAACCCCTACCTTGGCATTTCCTTTAAGTGAAGCATAAAAATCTTCAGACAATGAAGGTGCGGCTGCAATGACAAACCGGTGATCGGGGAATGATGGTATCACTTCCAGCATCACCGAAAGCATGCTCCTGACTTCCATTTTACGGCTCCCCGGGAGAAGGGCGATCAATGGTTTATCTTCCAGCCCGTTCAGCTGAAGGAATGTATTCCGGTCTTTCAGCTTCATCCCATCATAAATTACATCAAGGAGAGGATGTCCGGTGAAATCGGCATTTACCCCGTATTTCCTGTAGAATTCCTGTTCAAACGGCAGGATCACGAACATATGATCAACCGTATCCCTTATCGTTTTAACCCTCGATGATTTCCAGGCCCAGAGCTGGGGAGAAATATAATAAAACACAGGGATCCTCCTTGAAGCGGCAAAACGGGCGATCCTAAGGTTGAACCCGGGGTAGTCGACAAGTATCAGAACATCAGGGTTAAACTGCAGGATGTCATTTTCACAGAATTTCAGGTTGCCCAGTATCCGGGGAAGATGGGAAACGACTTCGAGAAAGCCCATGAAAGCAAGGTCGCGGATATGCCTTACCAGCTCCACACCTTCCTTCTTCATAAGGTCCCCGCCCCAACCCCTGAAAGAGGCCTGCCCGTCGAGCAAGCGGAGTTCCCTAACCAGGTTCGAGGCATGAAGGTCGCCCGAAGCTTCTCCCGCTATGATATAATACTTCATGAGAACCAGTTTGAAATGGGCTCCAGCGCTTTATTGGCAGTGAAATCAAACTGGACAGGCACAACAGAAATATATCCGTTTTCGAGTGCAGATTCGTCAGTATCCCTGCCATGCCCGGTTTTAATGAACACTCCGGTCATCCAGTAATATCTCCTGCCCTGGGGGTCTGTCCGGGCATCAAAATCCTCCTGCCATGTACCTTCAGCCTGCCGGCACACTTTGATCCCTTTAATTTTTTTCTCAGGGATTGCAGGGATGTTTACATTAAGGCAAACCCCTTGAGGCAGGCCATTTTTGATTACTTCAGCGATTATTTTCTTTATATAGACTGCCGATGGTTTAAAGTCGGCTGTCAAACGATAGTCGGCAAGCGAAAATCCGGCCGAGCTCACCCCTGCAAGGGCACCTTCGAAAACCGCAGCCATGGTGCCCGAATAAATGATATTGATGGATGAATTGCTGCCATGATTGATACCTGAGAAAAGGAAATCGGCTCTCTTTTTCAGAACGACTTTGAAAGCCAGTTTTACACAATCGGCAGGTGTCCCGTTGCAGCTGTATTCTTCATAATCTTTTTCCTTGCAAAGCAATTCGAGGCGAAGCGGGTGGTTTACGGTGACGGCGTGTGCAGTGCCTGACTGGGGACGGTCGGGTGCGACCACGACCACTTTTCCGAATGGCCTCACACAGTCGATCAGGAACCTTAATCCCGGCGCCTTTACGCTGTCGTCGTTGGTAAGCAGTATGAGTGGTTTTGCTTTCATTCTTAATTGTTCATAGATTGGGGGAAGGATCAGAAAAGTATCAGTTCCTCATATAATTCCTTGACCGGCAGGCCCATAATATTAAAAAAAGATCCTTCGATCTTGCTGATGCCGATATAACCTATCCATTCCTGTACCCCGTAACCACCGGCTTTGTCGAAAGGCTGGAAATTCCTGATATAATATTCAATCTCCTCGAGGCTCAGCTCTTTGAAATAAACAGTAGACCGCACATGGAAGGTTTTGTTCTTTTTTCTTGACTTAAGGCAGACTGCAGTGATCACATCATGCTTTTTACCCGACAGTTTTTTCAGCATGATCACGGCTTCATCATGATTGGCAGGCTTTCCGAGTATCTCATCGCCAAGCACGACAATAGTGTCGGCCGCGATCAGGATGGATTTCTGGTTCATTCTAGATGTATCAAAACTGGCTGCTTTAAGCTCTGCCAGGTATGTCGCGATCTCTGTTGGGGCAAGCCCGGCCGGGTATTCCTCCTTTACATAGGTTGTGCAGATCTCGAAATCAAGTCCCAGTTCCTTAAGCAGGTACTGACGTCTCGGGGAACCCGATGCCAGGACAAGATGGTAACCTTCTAAACGTTTGTTTATCATATTATTTGCTGATTGCGATAAGTTGCATGGATAAAACCCCGGCCACCATGATGATTTTGCAGATATTGCTCATGATGTGATATTCCTCGGGAGTATTCGATTTGAATGTCCTGTAAATCAGATAAATCATAGGTAGAAGCACTGTTACAGCGAGATACCAGAAAACCATCATCAGGTTCAGGCGGTAAAGCACCAGCATGGTATAGCTGAGGAGAATAATGGTGAGTACAACGAGCAGGGTTACAATACCCCGGCTGGCATTTATGCCAAAAACAATGGGGATGCTGCGGCAGCCTACCCTGGCATCGCCTTTTACGTCTTCCATATCCTTGATGACCTCCCTGTAAAATGTTACCAGGAAAGCAAACAGGGCATAGGCCAGGAACAGTTTCCCGAACCAGAAAAGATCGGGGATGAGATCAGCAAAGAACTCGGTATGCAGCCTTAGCCAGAAAAATTCAAAAACATAGACGATAATAACGACAAGGGCCGACAAAAGGGCAACGATGAAATTACCCCAGAACAGCAGCCGCTTATATTTTGCCGAATAAAACCATAAAAGAAGGCCCACTGCGGGAAAAATAAAGCCGAAACTCAGGACCCGTATCCTGTATGCAAGGTAAAATCCTATGATGCATCCCATGCCTGTGAGGAGGATATGCCATTTAATGGCAGTTCTGCCGGGTATGATCTTCCCCACCACCAGGTAGGCGGGCTTATTGATCTCATCGATCTTCACGTCAAAATAATCATTGATCACATACCCTCCCGAAGTAATCAGTAGAGTTGCCAGGCAAAGAAGAGAGAAATCGAGGAGGGGTGACATCACCTCTGTGTCCCCGCTATAAAGGAATGGTGCAAAAAGACAGTACCTCAGCAGGAATTGGGTCAGGATAATGATAAGCAGGTTGGGAGGCCGGATGAACCCTATGAGTTTTCCCGCCTTGCTAAGCATTGATTGTTTTTCAGTTGACATGTTCAATTTTCAATTCGTCTGTCGCTCGCATATCTCATTGCCGCTGTCGCTCGCATATCACATCGCCGCTGTCACTCGCATATCACATCGCCGCTACGGTTCGCGGGTTCCACATTTCATCTTTGATTCAGCGATTTCCCCACATTGCTTCGCAATCCGCTCACCTGATGCGGCTTATGTGATATGCTTCGCTTCAATAATTTCGCCTTTCGCTTTTCGCAATTTACCATTTATGCGCACCGTCATTCATCCATTTCCCCTGTACCTTCATCACCTGCTCTATCACATCCCTGGCACAGCCTTTACCCCCGTTGCAGTGGGAAATATATTTTGCAATTTTCCTGATCTCTTCTGCAGCGTCGGCCGGGCAGGTCGAAACCCCAGCTTCAAGCATGACCTCGTAATCGGGAATATCATCACCCATATACAGCACCTGTTCAGGTTTAAGGTTCTTATCGGTAAGATATTGATGGAAACATTCAATCTTATTTTCAATGCCCATAAAAAGATCATGAACATTCAGGGCTTTCATCCTGTGCTCAAGTGATTTTGAAACCGCGCCCGAGATCACTGCCACATTATACCCGTTCCTCACAGCCAGCTGAATTGCATAGCCGTCTTTGACGCTTGATATCCTGTGGCCTTCACCCTGGCTGGTCATTATCACCATGCCGTCGGTAAGCACACCATCATAATCGAAAATAAAGGTGGTAATATGCCTGAGCAATTCCTTGTAGTTAGTCATTCCTGTTCTTGTGTTTGATTATACTCTTGCTGATCAGGTCGTAAATATCCATATAAACCTCATATTCTGCAAGCATCTCAAGATGTTCGTCCATGATTTTTGCATCCTCCCTTATCGCCGGGCCGGTTTGCCTGCCGAAAACATCTTCATGCTTTGCAGTTGCAGCCGTCTGCTGGATCAGCGGTTTAAGAAGGCTGAAAGGGATATCATGCTTTTTGAGAAGATCCTCGGCTATGGTGTACATGAAACTTGAAAAATTTCCTGCAAAAACCGCAGTCATGTGAAGCACTTTGCGCTGTTCGCTGCTCAAAGGCAATACCCTGTTGCTGATAAGCCTTCCAAGCTGCAACAGTTTTTCTTCATTCCCCGGGGTGTTGGCTTCTATACAAACAGGGATTTTACTGAAATTTACAGGTTTGTTCTTCGAGAAAGTCTGAAGCGGATAAAAGACCCCGGTATTCGAAGATGCCCCGGAAAGGACTTCAATAGCCACCGAGCCTGAGGTATGGACCAGGAACTGATCCTTAAGACCGAGCTGACCGGCAACATCTTCAATGGCAGAATCACTTACTGCGAGGATAAAGAGGTCAGCCTTGAAACCGGCTTCGCTGAGATCGGCTTTATAAAGTGCATGAACCCTTCGCGCCAGCCTCTCCCCTGCCTGTCTTGAGCGGTTCAGTACCTGTACAACATTCACACCTTTTTTGTGCAGTGCAAGAGCCAGGTGAGTGGCCAGGTTACCGGCACCAATGATCACTACATTCTGTATTTTCTGTTGTTCCGGCCCCAATTCCCTGAAAAATTGAAATGCAAATATAGATTAATACTTGTTTTCCCGATCTTTTTCATAGCATGAAAAAACAGGATCGGGAGGAAGGCTTGCCAGGAACGAAATGAATGAACAACAGGGAGTCAGCCATCCGCAGTCACAGAAAAAGAAAAAATCCCGCAAACAGGCGGGATTTTCACGCAATAAATAAAGTCAATTTATAGTCTGAATTCTGTGTATCAGGCCTGGCCTGGCATTCCCATATTGAAGGGGATCTCGCCTTCCGAGTCGCGGATATCGCCGTGAGTAGCCTCGTACTTGGCAACATTCTCCTTGAGTGCCTTGTAAAGCCTCTTGGCATGTTGCGGGGTCAGGATGATCCTTGATTTCACCTTGGCCTTGGGCACGCCCGGCATCATCTTGACAAAGTCAATAATGAATTCTGCCGGGGAGTGTGTGATAATGGCGAGGTTTGAATAGATGCCTTCGCCCACTTCATCAGAGATCTCGATATTGATCTGGTTCTGGTTTGCCTGGTTTTTATTGTCCTGCATATTAATCCTCTTCTTTGGATGCGAGTAATGCTTCGTATTCTTCCTTGCTGCCGACGATCAGGTTCTCGTATTCACGCAAACCGGTCCCTGCAGGGATAAGATGTCCAACGATAACGTTTTCCTTCAGACCTGCGAGGTCGTCTTCGCGTGCGTTGATCGCAGCCTGGGTAAGCACCTTGGTGGTCTCCTGGAAAGATGCTGCCGAGAGCCAGCTGCGTGTTTGCAGCGAAGCCCTTGTGATTCCCTGGAGTACCTGCCTTGCTGTTGCCGGTTTTGCATCACGTGCCTCAACAAGTTTCTTGTCCTTGCGTTTCAGCATCGAGATCTCATCGCGAAGTTTACGTGCGCTGATGATCTGGCCTGATTTGAAAGTAGTGGAATCACCTGGATCCTCAACAACTTTCTTACCGTAAATCCAGTCATTCTCATCCTGGAAATCTAACTTGTTGGCAAGTTCTCCTTCAAGGAAACGGCTGTCGCCCGGATCTTCGACCTCGACCTTGCGCATCATCTGCCTTACAATAGTCTCAAAATGCTTGTCGTTGATCTTCACACCCTGCAAACGGTAAACTTCCTGGATCTCATTGACGATATATTCCTGGACCTTCATTGGACCCTTTATTGCAAGGATGTCGCTTGGCGTTAGAGCTCCGTCAGATAAGGGAATCCCTGCCTTTACATAGTCATTTTCCTGTGCAAGTATCTGTTTCGATGTTGGTATCAGGTAACGTTTTTCTTCTCCTGTCTTGGAAGTGATTATGACTTCGCGGTTACCTCTCTTCAGTTTCTTGGCGAATGACACAACGCCGTCTATTTCAGATACGACAGCAGGATCCGACGGGTTACGTGCTTCAAACAGCTCGGTTACCCTTGGCAAACCACCCGTGATGTCACCGGCCTTGCCGATGGCACGCGGTATCTTCACCAGAACCTCACCGGCCTTGATCTTAGCCCCATTCTCAATAATGATATGAGCACCTACCGGGATATCGTAGATCTTGACGATCTCCTTGGTTGAATCAAGTATGTTGATGGCAGGGTTCTTACCCTTCTGGCGTGATTCGATGATCACCTTTTCATGGTAACCGGTCTGTTCATCCGATTCAACGCGGAAAGTCATACCTTCCTGGATGTTCTCAAAATCTATCTTACCGGCAACTTCCGAAAGGATCACGGCATTATACGGATCCCAGTCGCTGATGAGGTTGCCCTTCTTTACTTCCGCTTCATTCTTGAAATACAGCTTCGCGCCGTAAGGGATGTGAGCCGATGTAAGGGCGATGCGTGTATTCTTGTCAACGATCCTCATTTCGGCAGAACGGCCAATAACGATCTCAAATTTATCACCTGATTCTGCCTGGAAACTCACCGAACGAAGTTCATCGATCTCGAGAACCCCGTCATACTTGGCTTCTATCCTTGATGCGCTGGCAATGTTAACGCCGGCAACACCTCCCACGTGGAAGGTACGGAGGGTAAGCTGTGTACCGGGTTCGCCGATTGACTGAGCTGCAATTACACCCACGGCCTCGCCTTTCTCAACAAGGCGGCCTGTTGCCAGGTTACGTCCGTAGCACTTGGCGCAAACGCCTTTCTTTGCTTCGCAGGTAAGAACGGAACGGATCTCAACGCCTTCCACAGGGGAATCGTCAATCATAAGTGCAATCTCTTCGGTTATTTCCTGCCCTGCTGCAATAATCATTTTTCCTGACTGCGGATGATATATGTCGTGCAAAGCAACCCTGCCGAGGATCCTGTCATATAAGGATTCCACAACTTCCTCTGCTTTCTTGAGGGCAGTGATGGTGAGACCGCGTAATGTTCCGCAATCTTCCTCAGAGATGATAACATCCTGGGAAACGTCTACCAGGCGGCGGGTCAGATAACCTGCATCGGCTGTTTTCAGAGCGGTATCGGCCAAACCCTTACGGGCACCGTGGGTCGAGATAAAGTACTCGAGAACCGAAAGACCTTCCTTGAAGTTGGAAAGGATGGGGTTTTCAATAATTTCACCACCGCTGGCTCCCGATTTCTGCGGTTTGGCCATAAGACCACGCATACCTGAAAGCTGGCGGATCTGTTCCTTGGAACCTCGGGCGCCTGAATCAAGCATCATGTAAACCGGGTTGAAACCCTGCTTGTCTTTCGTCAACTGGTTCATCAGCGAAACAGTCAGCTGTGAATTCGTATGGGTCCAGATATCGATGATCTGGTTGTACCTTTCATTGTTGGTGATGAAACCCATGTTGTAGTTGCTCACTACCTCATCAACTTCGGCTGAGGCATTGCTGACCAGGGTTTCCTTGATCTGCGGAACGATAACATCGTCAAGGTTGAACGAAAGTCCTCCCTTGAAAGCCATGCTGTATCCGAGGTCCTTGATATCGTCGAGGAACTTGGCTGTTTTGGCTGTGCCTGTTTTCTTAAGGATAGCGCCGATAATATCGCGCAATGATTTTTTCGTAAGAAGCTGGTTAATATAACCATACTCCCTGGGAACAACCTGGTTGAAGATCACACGTCCTACCGTGGTTTCCATAGTGGAGCTCACTTCCTTTCCGTCTTCGAGCAGGTTCATCCTGACCTTGATGATGGCATGAAGGTCAACCTTCTTTTCATTATAGGCAATGATGACTTCTTCGGGTGAGTAGAATGACATCCCTTCTCCCCTGACTTTACGGTCGCTGTCGGTCTTGCGGGCTTTGGTCATATAATAAAGACCAAGCACCATGTCCTGTGAAGGCACCGTGATCGGCGCCCCGTTGGCAGGGTTGAGGATATTATGTGAAGCAAGCATGAGAAGCTGTGCTTCGAGTATTGCGGCATTTCCCAGGGGAACATGCACTGCCATCTGGTCACCGTCAAAGTCGGCGTTGAAAGCGGTACATACCAGCGGGTGAAGCTGTATGGCCTTACCTTCGATAAGTTTCGGCTGGAATGCCTGGATACCTAAGCGGTGAAGCGTAGGAGCACGGTTGAGCATGACCGGGTGCCCCTTCATGATGTTTTCAAGGATATCCCAAACAACCGGGTCCTTGCGGTCAACAATCTTCTTGGCCGATTTAACGGTCTTTACGATACCCCGTTCAAGCATCTTTCGGATGATGAATGGCTTGTAAAGTTCCGAAGCCATTTCCTTTGGCAGGCCGCACTCATTAAGCCTGAGTTCGGGACCGACAACAATTACTGAACGGCCTGAATAGTCAACACGTTTTCCAAGCAGGTTCTGACGAAAACGGCCTTGTTTCCCTTTAAGACTGTCGGATAGGGATTTCAACGCCCTGTTCGACTCAGTCTTTACAGCGCTGGCTTTGCGTGAATTGTCAAACAATGAATCAACGGCTTCCTGGAGCATTCTCTTTTCATTACGGAGGATGACATCCGGAGCCTTGATCTCTATAAGTCTTTTTAAACGGTTGTTACGGATAATTACCCTGCGGTAGAGATCATTCAGGTCGGAGGTTGCAAAACGTCCTCCGTCAAGAGGCACAAGGGGCCTGAGTTCCGGAGGAATGACAGGCACTACCTTTACGATCATCCACTCGGGACG
>JBAXBP010000111.1:0-11161 GCA_037141915.1 Bacteroidota bacterium
GTGAAACGAACCTTGTCACGGTCGTCCCTGCCCACAAGGTAAAACTGCCCGCTTACAAGAACGGCAGTATCCCTGAGCATTTTAATACAATGCTTTTCAAGATAGTCAACAGCCGGGCCGGCACCTCCTATATATTCATGGTTGCCGGTTATTGCATAGACCCCTATACTGGCCTTCAGCTCGCACAAGGCTTCGCCTATATTATCCTTAATAACAGGCGCGAGATCCTCATCCACTACATCACCGGCCAACAAGATGAGGTCGGGTTTTGAAGCGTTCAGCATGCTTACAAGTTCCCTTGCTTTTGCCTTACGGATTATCGCACCGAGATGGATATCCGAAGCCATGGCAATGGTAAGGGTTTGCAGCCCATGGCCGGGCTTGTCAATTTTCAGGTACAACTCCTTCACCCTTGGATTCCTTGCGTTGATATACCCTGCAAGGATATTAACACTTGAAAAAACTATGGCTGCAAGAAGAATGACCTGTTTGGTTTTAAGGTAATCGGTATAAACAGCTGCAGGGAGAAAATGAAAGAAATGATTTAAAAGCCTGGTAACATCAAGAAAAAGGGCGATCAGGAAAAAGAAAAGCATGAAGGCAAGCCAGAAATTACCAGTCCAGGTGAGGACCTCCGTGAAATGGCAGGGATATGTCCGTTCAAGGATGCGGGCGGCGACAAATGAAGCGGCGACCAGCCAGAATCCCACGATATATAAGGGCCTCAGTGAAGAACCCTGTGCTATTGCCTGTAACCCCCTGATAAATATATAATAGTTAACAAGGGTGTAGATTGCGATTACAATCGTTACAAATAAAATCATTGCAGTTGTTTTCAATGGAATTTCTAACTTTGAGATGGCATTCGGGCTGCAATTTACCTATTTCTTCCGCATTAAGAAAGCCCCGGGCCATGAATGGGAAAAACAAATACCGGTATTAATTAAATGACCTCAAAAAGATGAGTTCAGGCTTCGTACTATCATGGATCGACTACTCGGTAATGATCATCTATTTTGCCTTTGTCCTTGGGATAGGCTGGGCCCTTAAACGCTACATGAAGGATGCCAGTGCGTTTCTTGAAGCCGGGCGGTCAATGCCTGCCTGGGTTGCAGGACTGGCCTTTATCTCAACCAACCTTGGAGCGCTCGAAGTGATGGGTATGACAGGTTCCGGCCTGAAATATGGCATGCTTACGACGCATTTTTACTGGATAGGGGCCATTCCTGCCATGGTTTTCCTGGCCATGTTCATGATGCCCTTCTATTATGGCTCCAAAGCCAGATCGGTTCCTGAATACCTGAAACTGCGGTATGATGAGAAAACCCGCGGGCTAAACGCAATCTTGTTTGCAATTATGACCATCCTCGCATCGGGGATATCGATGTATGCCCTGGCTATTTTAATGGAAAAAGTCCTGGGTTGGAACTTCCACCTCAGTCTTGTCCTTTCCGCCGCCATCGTACTGGGGTATACCTACCTGGGAGGCCTGTCATCAGCAATCTATAATGAAGTCCTGCAGTTCTTTATTATAGTGGTCGGCCTTCTTCCCATAGTTTTTTTAAGTCTTAAAGATGTAGGCGGATGGCATGGTTTGCAGCAAAGCCTTGCCCCGATTGTGAGTTCCAAAGGCTTTGCCCCTGATACATGGACCACCACCTGGAAATACACAGGTTCGGCAGCTGCCAATCCAATGGGGGTGGAGTGGTATGGAATATTTGCCGGTCTTGGCTTCGTGCTTTCGTTCGGTTACTGGTGCACCAATTTCCTCATTGTTCAAAGGGCTATGTCGGCCAAATCGACCACTGCCGCAAGAAACACACCGCTTATCGGCGCCATTCCCAAGATGTTCATTCCTTTCCTTATCATAGTTCCGGGCATTGTGGCCCTGGTGCTGTTGAATAACCCTGCCAAAGGTTTTACACTGCCCTTGAATGAAGCGGGGCAGCCGATATATGATTATACCATTATCATGCTCCTTAAGCAATACCTGCCCGCCGGGGTTCTTGGGTTGGGCATTACGGCCCTGCTTGCCTCTTTCATGTCGGGCATGGCGGGAAACGTTTCGGCCTTCAATACCGTTTGGACTTACGATATCTACCAGAGTTATATCCGCCCCACTACCAGCGACAAGGCCTCCGACGACCGCCATTACCTCTTTGTCGGCAGGATGGCTACTATTTTCGGGGTCCTGGTAAGTATTGCTGCAGCCTACCTTGCCAGCCTGTTCGGGAATATCATGGATTTCCTGCAAACCATATTCTCAATGGTAAATGCTCCTCTTTTTGCAGTGATATTCCTGGGGATGTTCTGGAAACGGGCTACAGGCCATGCTGCATTCGCAGGACTTCTCTCAGGCTTCTTCATTGCCCTTTTGCATCACGGGCTGACTTTTCCTGCCGGGGCCGACACTATTGTAAAAGGAGGTTGGATAGCCCACCTGCATGCCTATCCCGTGGAAATGGCCCAGAATTTCTGGACAGCCATCTTCGCATGCTTTACCAGCGCACTGGTCACTGTTGTCATCTCGTTCATGACCACACAGAAAAAACCTGATTCCGAGCTGAAAGGCCTTGTTTACGCACTCACACCGAAGCTCAACGAGGAATCTGTGGTTTGGTACCGCAGGTCATCAACACTTGCAATTCTTGTTTTATTACTCGTAAGCATTTTAACAATCCTGTTCTGGTAAAAATTTCTGTATATGGGCTTAGATATCAAACTTCCAATAGGACTAATGTTCACCATCTTCGGGATACTCCTGACCGTTTATGGATTTGTTACAAGGCTTGATACTGCAATGTACAAGCCGTCACTGGGAATAAACATAAACCTCTGGTCAGGCGCAGGAATGCTGGTATTTGGCATTATCATGCTGGCGCTTACTTTCAAAAAAGGAAAATCAAAACCATGATCATATGACTTCCTTGAAAAGGGCATTTTTAAAAACAGCCATTGGTTTCATTGAAATCACGGGTTCCGAAGCCGGGGTGAGAAGCCTGAACTTCCTCGATTTTAAAGTAAGGGTTCCCAGGGTTCCGCATGAATTAAAAGATGCTTTTGACCAGTTGCACGAATATTTCATTGGTGAGAGGAAGGAGTTTACTGTCAAACTCGACCTGGCAGGGTCTGAATTCCAGATGAAAGTCTGGAATGAACTAACCAGTATCCCTTATGGCAAAACCGTTTCTTACCATGAGCTGGCAAGGAGGATAGGAAATGCAAATTCTTTCAGGGCAGTAGGAGGTGCAAACGCAGCCAATCCTGTATCGGTTATCATCCCATGCCACAGGGTGCTCGGCACTAACGGCAGGCTGGTAGGATATGCAGGCGGATTAAAACGAAAGAAATGGCTGCTTGAGCATGAGCACGCATTCGCCCAGAGAGACCTTTTTTACCGCTGATCAGAATTCTTCTTCCCTCAGGCGGTGACCCAATTCTTTTACAGAAGAATAACTTTCCATGAGCCCGGGCAGGTATTCGGCCGACGAAATGAATGTCCACAGGTATGCAACGATAGAATAAATATTCCCGGTTGAGAAATTATCCACGTCCACGCAGATAAACAGAACCACGATAAAAATTCCTAACAGGAACATCTTCATTACCCCGTAATTGAACGAATTCCAGCGTGCGATCTGGAACTGGGGTCTTACCATTCCGCGATAAAACTCGTGGAGGGGCGCTTTGCCACCGTTTTCAACTACTTTGTAAAGGTCTTCCTGTATATCCCTGATATTTCTCTGAAGAGCCACAACGTTCTTACGGTAAATCCTTGTAAAAACATACAAGGGGCCAATGACGGCGAGACAGACAGCTGCAATCCGCCAGTCATAAAAGAACATTGCAATGATAGCACCGAAAGTGGCAACGATCTGCCAGGAAATTTCCGGCAGCCTCTCCCTGAAAAATATAATGAACTCTTTTGCAAGCTCAGTGCGGATCAACGTCCTGGAAATCGGATCACCTTTCTTTTTTGAATATTCAATGACTTGTTCTGCCACTTCAGCGAACATCCTTGAATAAATTTTACCTGCCAGGAAACGGCTGAGCGTGCCACCCACTACATGTAAAATAAAAATAAAGATCCAGATGAATAAAGGAGTTAAATAATTGACTTTCTCATGATCATAAAAATAATCGATCATGACATCCAACAATTTACCAAAGAAGCCAGGCTCGATGATATAGGCAATATTTTCAAGCAGGATGAATGAAAGAACAAGCCCGATTGAGTATTTATATGCGTATGCGATCTTGCTTATAGTCATCTGGGTAGAGTCGGTAGTTAGTGCAAATTTAGTAAAATCCGCATCATAAAGAATGTTTAACTTTGAGCATATAAATCTCCATGACATGAAAAGACAAAACATTCTGGTTATCATATTATTACTGCTGATATCATCCTGTGAAAACCATAAAAAGGTTGAAGGGGTTTACCGGTATTGCTGGGGCGAAAAAGAAGGGTTTACTATCTGGATTGTAGATGGTTACAAGATCAGAATGGATGTTTACAAGGAATTTCTCTACGGTGGCAACGATGAGCGTTACATTTTCAACCCGAAAGGTGAGGTTTGGATAGACCATGCCGTTTCCTGCGAGGAATTTGAACTTACCCTTGCCCATGAACTTAACGAAAGGGCACTTATGGCTAAATTCGGCTGGACATATGAAAAATCTCACGATTCCTCACTCAGGATCGAGCTCAAGATGAGAAAATCCTGGGATTCTCTATGCAGGGCGCATGAGGCGTCATTGCCGAAACTAAGTCCAAGGGATGCCACCGGTATCAAGGAGATACCCGGTCTGCCCGACAGCATCACCCTGAGCGGGATTTACCGCGTTCCCCTTGGAGCAAGGGACGGCATCAGCATTTGGGTTGTCGACGGGTATAAGGTCAGGGCCGGTATTTTTCCTGATTTCGGACTGAGTGGCAACGATATGGCGTACCATTTTATTCCGAACAGGGAAATTTGGCTCGACGGGCAGATCTCTTCCGAAGAAACAGAATTCTCGATTAAAACCGAGCTTCTTGAGCGAAAACTTATGGCCGAGGGGGTTTCATATGGGAAAGCGTATGATTCGGCCATCAACACCAACGTGAGGCTGCGCCATGAAATGCAAAAAATCATTGATGCACATCCGCCCCTGGTCGTTCCTCCGGTTCTGGTAAGGGACACCGGGGTCATAGAAAAAAGCGAAAAGTGAAAGGCGAAATAATTTCGCTTTTCGCTTTTCGCCTTTTAATACCATCTGTTATGAAAAAAAATCTCCTGTTTTTATGCCTGCTGATTGCTACCTGCCAGGTGAGCCGGCTTGATGCCCAGGTCTCATCCGCAGTATTTGATTCTAAAGCAAAACTTGCGGTAAGCGGATTTACGGTGAATAAGCAGGAAGTGAAAATGCCGGCAGGCTCACCTTTTTTCTCAATGCTCATCGACAGCGTGGCATTCCGGAGTGATGCCGCCGGAACAACATTCATTGGCGATACAATACTTTTCAGCGTCAGGGACTCGATATCGGGGACCCTTATTAAAGATAACAGCTGCAACCGTGGGCTGAAATATTTGATCCGGTTTACCAATAATGGCAGGAGGGAACACAAGATCGAGAACCTTGTTCCATTGGGTGAGGGGCCCGATAAGGTATATATCACGGCAGGAGGTACGAAAGAAGGGCCTCATTACCTCTGCCGTTCATTGCTTTTCAGGCCAGGGTATATGCCGGTAGGGGTCATCCTTCCTGACAACGCCTGGCATTTGGGATTTTCCGATACAAGGCTGAATGATACCTTGTCGCTGACCGCAATGGCAAGGCGGACCGGCAGGGATAAAGACAAAGCCATGGTTGACCGCTGGGCTGTCGTGCTTAAACCTTCGGGCTGGGTTGAATACAGTATGTATTTCGACACTCATAAAGGGGAGTGGCAGGAGGGGCTCAGGATGATGTTCGGGGAACGCTTCCTCTATGACCTGCCAGCCTTTGACAACAGCATGTTCCTCAGGACCGACCTGCAATGGATGAAGAGCCGCTACATCATGCTGCTGCAGTTTGCCTGGGACGACAGGTATTATGATTACAGCACCCAGCAGTACACTTATTACAAATCATTGTTCGAATACGACGACCTTACCGGTGGCTACGATATTTTCACGATCTGGCCCACCTGGCCGAGGCTTGGCCTTGATCAGAGGAACCAGTGGGATATGTACAGGGACATACCGGGGGGACTGGCTGAACTGATGAAACAGTCAGCATTTGCCCACAGCCACGGGAAAAAATACTTCATTTCTTACAACCCGTGGGATGATGGCACCCGCAGGGAAGACCAGATGAACGGAATGGAAACCCTGCTCAGGGCTACCGATGCCGACGGAGTCGTACTTGACACCAAAGGTTCGTCCAGCATTGAACTCCAGGCTGCAGCCGACAAGGTAAAACCAGGGATAATAATGTACAGTGAAGGGATGGCAGTGCCTAAGGACATGCCCGGCATTGTCTCCGGACGGGTACATGATGCCCTCGTTATGCCTCCGCCGCTTAATCTGAACAAATACATCAAGCCCGATTTCGCGATCTTCAGGGTACTGCAGCTCGCCGACGACAGGATCCACCGTGAACTGGCCTGCGCTTTCTTCAACGGGTACGGGGTGGAGATAAACACCATGAGGCCGGGCCGTGCAGGCTGGATTAAGGAGGAATTCGCTTATTTGGGCAGAACCACTCGCATCCTGAGGGAGAATGATGTGGTATTTCACAATGACAGGTGGATACCCCTGGTCAGGACCCTGGCCGACTCGGTATGGGTTAACCGGTGGCAGGGAGCGGGGAAGACTCTTTACACAATTTACAGCCTCCGCACTGCTGGCTACAGGGGCCCCCTGTTCAATATACCCGGGGTTCCCGATTCGCTTCATTATATCGACCTGTGGAACCACTGTGAAATTTCTCCGCTGAAAACGGATGGGCAGGCCAGCCTGGCAGTTTACCTCGAACCCTTCGACAGGGATTACCTTGGGACAAGAAGGGAGGGCAACGTAGGCTGCGTCGCTCTTTTCCCAAAGCTGCTCAGGATTGAAAAGGAAGATCATGGGTTTCATTTCAGTGCCTCCAGTGGCGACAGGATCATGGTATGGGGCAATGATCCGTCGTACGCATCCAAAGGTGAGGAATACCCTATTTCCGGTGGGCACATCGACTACGCAAAAAGTGGAGGCAGGAGGATAATCCAACTCTTTGCCGGCAGCGAGCTGATTGACGAACTGGCTTCCCCAGGGTTCATGGTTCCCGGTTTCCCCACCTCCGGCACTATCCACATTGTCACCTCCGCTGCAGAACAGGCAAAGCCCAGGCCCGTGACCTGGGTTTCAAGGACGAAGAAGGCAAAGACAGCCACTGCTGGCATGATTGAGGTCAGGGCAGGAAGCTACAGATTTTACTCTAAAAGGGACGAAAAGGCTGCTGAAGCTTTTATTCCTTTCCCTGACCACAGTGATACAGTGTCGGGAAGCATCAAGCGGTTCTTTATAGACAAATTTCCGGTGACGAATCGTGATTATTCGGAGTTCCTGGCCGCCTCGGGTTACATGCCCGATGACACATCCTGCTTCCTCCGCCATTGGGGCTCTGGGAGAAAGCCGTGTGATACGATAATGAACAAGCCTGTGGTATATGTATGCCCTGATGATGCCGAAGCCTACTGCAGGCATTACAAGAAACGGCTCCCATCGGAAAGGGAATGGCAATACGCCGCCCAGGGAAACGACATGAGAACCTGGCCCTGGGGCAACCTCTTCGATTCGACATTGTGCAACACCAACCTGAACCATGAGACGGATGTCAACGCTTTTCCGAAAGGAGCAAGCCCATCAGGCATCGAAGATCTGATCGGGAATGTATGGCAAATGACAAACGATGTATATTACGACGGGGCGTATTATTACCGTATAATCAAGGGAGGAAGTTATTACCACCCGACACAAAGCATATGGTATGTTACCGGGGGACCGGTACCCTCATACCATCCTGAAATGCTTCTTCAGATCGCACCCGGGCTTGACAGGAATGCGACGATAGGATTTCGCTGTGTGAAAGATGCGGATTAATTTTTAAGCATCCAGGCATCTCTGGCCTGGGCCTTAATCTCCTTAAGTTTGGCCTGGGCTTCAGCCCTGTCGGCCGTCTCAAATACAGAGATCCTGCCTTTTCCATCATTAGGGAAGAACCTGACCGAAGTATATCCCTTGTCCCTGTATAACTTCATTAACCTGGCAGTATCTTTTACCGGGACATTTGCACGGATGATAACATAGTATTTATACTGCTTGCCCACGGTGTCGGCCGGGGCAGCTGCAGGAGGACGAACCTCTGCAGGGACAGGTTTCAGGGTTTCGGTTTTGAGACCGGAATCCGCACCCGCTTTTCCAGGTAAAGACGGTGGCGGATTTTCCCCAACGAGAAGCGGGGGTCCGAGTTGATCGGGTACCTGGCCAAACCAGGCACAGGCATAATTCTCATAGATGCCGATCCCTATAGCTTCCCACTTTGTGCCCTGCCATTTGCCTGTATTCATTAGGAAGCTGTTGAAATAAGGCACGGTTTTCCAGAAGTTGATCACGCTGTCGATGTCAACCTGGTTGTTTTCCCAGTAAACAATTTCATAACCCTTTTCCTTGTATGATGTGAGCTCCTTTGGCTTATCCCATACAGAGTTCTTTTTATTCTCATCCTTCGGATAACAAAATGGTTTCCACGGGCCTTTATCAGACCATGAATGGAAATTACAGGGTTCCTGGTCGGGATGGTGGAAAAACAGGTCCTTCACATGAGCAGAGGCAACGTATGAAAGTGATTTGGATAAAGGGATGGGAGGGAGGTCATACCTTCGGCGGTAATCATTGATCATCCTGTAAAGCCTCATCTCCTCCTCACTGACCCTGAAATTTGCCGGGATTGCATTGAGGGTTTTCTGAACCGGCTGGGCATTGCCAGCCAAGGCAAAAAGGAGAAAGAAAAGTGTCAGAAACCTCTGAATATTCCTGGTCATAGCATTGTCGTATCGCCAGATTATACGCAGACAGGGTGAAATGGTTACCCTTTTTGTATTCTTATTTTTTTTGGTATTCTTCGATGAGCAGGCGGGCCAGTATTGAATCCCAGATATAGTTCGGAGGTGAATTAAGAACCTCATTGTCAGAGCTGAACGACTCCCAATAATTATGATTCTTCTTCAATTGGATCACTGCCGCCTTAAGCATCTTTGCAGCCAGCTGATGGGCCAGGTCGTTATAACCATAGTCTTTGAGACCTTCATAGACCATGTAATCCCAAAGCAGCCATACAGGGCCGTTCCACTTACAGCAGTAATCGACGTAAGGGCTGAACCAGGGGTCCCGGGCCGAAAGGGTGGGAACGCCATACCTCCTCCAGAACCTGTTGGTATCGGTGAGGGCTTCGACAAGCTTTTCAGCCCTGTCTTTTGGTGCGGCATCAGCCCAGAGGGCAAGAAAACCTATGATCTCCTGCCTGCGCAGGTCGCGGGTCATGAAATGCCAGCTGTGATCCTTTTTATTTACAGAGTAATAAAACCCCGTGCTGTCGTCCCACATCCTTTTATTAACAAGCTTTACAACGCCATCGGCCCTGTTTTTCCACAATTTTGCCTCATCCGGCTTCCCCAATGCTTCGGCCATAAGCGAAAGGGATTTTTCCTCCTTTACGACCATCAGCGTAAGGTCAAGGCATTCCAGCTCATCCGAAATATCTTCCTTATCCACATCAAGGTAACGCTCGGCCGAAACCTGGAAGACGGCATTATACCAGTCCCTTACATTTTCAATAATACCATAGGGACCCCATTCGAAGGTGCTGTCATGGTCGGTATCCCTGTTTTTAATAAGCCAGTTAACATATTTGCTGCCCGAAGCATAAGCATCGGCAAGAAATTGTTTGTCGTGGCTCACTTTATAGACTTCCAGGTTGATCCAGTTAAAGAAAGGGGCTGAAGTAGTGGACACGGTTTTATGAGGGTAATCCTGAAGGCCTCTTGGCCCGTGCCTGTATGCTATAAGCCCGTCCTCCCTTTGCTGTTCCATATAAACCCGTTGGGACCCTTCGGCCGATTGAGGGTCCATGTAAACATAAGCAAGCATGCTCAGCGATTCATGAAGCACCTGGTGGCCGTGCCCCCAGCCCCACAGGGGATTACGTGAAAAAGCATAGGAGTTGTAGTTTGTCTTTCCCGAGGGGGGGTACATGCAGCCTCTTACTAGGTTGAACGCCCCCAGGTAAGCTATTTTCTCATCCCTGCTCTGGAAATTGATACGGGGTATCTTTGAAAACAGGATAAGGTCGTCCTCATAAAAGGTCTTCAGCATCGCGGTCTTCATCGTTTCCATTTCCTTCATAAGCGACTCCTGGTCTTCGGCCTGCCCCTGGAATCCCCTTAAAACCCTGAATGCCACAGACTGACCCGGCGAAAGCTTCTTTTTGAAATTAAGTGCAAGGAAACGGCCAAGGCCCTGCTTCCTCTGGTTCAATGTATCGCTCCTTCTGTCGGAATAAAAATCGGTTTTAATGGTATTGTAAAAGGATGACAGTTCCCCAGGGTAAGCACCATAGGTGTAAGGAGCAGGATAGGCTGTAAAAACATCCCTGACTTTTGTGGGATAGCCATATTCAGTTTTAAGACTGCTGATCAGGCGGTACGGGCTCTCATAACGATGCACTATGTAAGCTTTATGAATAGTGTCGTACCTGACAACTTCCATGGAATCGTTCTCAGCTTCAAGCAGGGGGTAAACCGAGACTTCATGACTGATGTTGTCGGTATTGCGAACTTCAAGGTCTATCAAGGCAATGGTTGAACTGTAGACAAAAAATGTTTCAATCACATGTATTCCCCTGAAAGGTTCATACTCAGTCACGGCCATGTCGGGAAAAGAAAAGCTCACAACCGGTTTTTTAAAATACTCCGACATCCTGTTTACCACAACCTGGTCGATCTTCCAGAGGTTGCAGATCATCCCTGCATGGTCACTGGTATAATTCTGGGGCAGGCAGCAGGAATAATAATCCATCTTATAAGCTTTGTCCCCGTATAACCTTGACCTCCCCATTGCTGCGGCATAGGTTGTATACAGTGGATCGTCCTGGGCTGCGT
>JBAXBP010000112.1:0-11061 GCA_037141915.1 Bacteroidota bacterium
GGAGTAAAACTCAAGTAATTCTTCATCTGAAGTATTCTGATCGATTCTTTGAATTGTATTGTTTTTTATATTCCCAGTAATGTGAGTTTGTTGGGTTTTATATTCTTCAAAAAGGTCATTCATGCTAGTATTGTGTTAAATATTGATTGCATACAGTTATTGGATCACCCAAATGCAAGATTCTTCCTGTTTCAAGATATAATACACGATTAGAGTATTTCCTAACAGCATCAATATTATGTGAAACAAAAACAATTGTCTTCCCATTCTTTATAAAATTGTGAAAAACATCAAAACATTTCTTTTGAAAACCTAAATCTCCAACCGCTAATACCTCATCAAGCAGTAAAATCTCTCGGTCTGCATTAATAGAAGTTGCAAAGGCTAATCTCACTTGCATGCCACTTGAAAGATTTTTTAGTTTCATATGAATGAATCTTTCTAACTCGGAAAATTCAAGAATGCTTTTATATTTTTTATCTATTTCTTTACTCGAAAGGCCCAGAATTGTTCCATTAAGATAAATATTATCCTTACCTGAAAGTTCAGGATTAAATCCAACCCCAAGTTCTAAGAAGGGAGCAATAGACCCATTTAATATAATTGTTCCTTTGTCTGCTGTATAAATACCTGCAAGAATTTTTAATAATGTTGATTTGCCAGAACCATTTCTGCCAATTATACCGAAAAATTCACCTTTGGCAATCTCAAATGAAACTTCATCTAACGCGATGAATGTTTCATAAGTCATGCTTTTACCTAAACTAACTAAACGTTCTTTAAATGTATCGTTATGCTCATGAGGAATTTTAAAAGTCTTGGATAATTTATAGGCTCCTATAGCTATTTGATCGTTCATAATCAGTTACATTATTTCAATAATTTTCCTTGAAGTTTTATTCATAAACCAAATACTTACAAGTAAACATGGAATGAAAATGCAAATAAATATAAGTAAGTGATCCAAACGTGCGATACCATTGTCTATTAGTGCAATTCGTGAGTGTTCTATTAATAGAGTCATGGGGTTTAAGTACAATAGTGATCGAACATTTGCAGGTACCGCTGTGAATGGGTAAATAATTGGAGAAGCGTAGAAAAGGACCTGTAATAAAAGTTCCCAAATTTGATTTAAGTCCCTTAACTTGACATATAAAGTTGCAGTAAAAAAAGAAAAGACCAATGATATTCCATAAATAAGAGAGACATAAAGAAGAAATGCAAGGATATGTAACAAACTTGGATAAATGTGATAGTAAAAAAACAGGAAGATGAATAAAATAATAAGGTTGAAAAAGAATGCAAGACTACTGTGTATGCTTGAGGAAACGATAATAAGCCATTTAGGCATATATATCTTTTTTAATATATGAGCTTTAGCCAGGAGGCTAATCATCCCATTCATTGATGCTTCAGCGAAAAAAGACCACAATACCAATCCAACGAGAAGACGAATTGAATAGGTTGGCGTATCTTTAAAGAACAGATGTGAGAAAACAAAATTCAAAATCAAGAACAAACAGAATGGCTTTAAAAACACCCATATAATACCTAACCAGGAACCCTGATATCGCATTTTTAAGTCGGTTTTTGCTAACATCCAGATTATTTCCCAGTTATTTGAATGCCTTAGATGTGTATTGTTTTTCATTTACGTGGTTGCTTGCCTTAAGTTTGTTTATAAATATAGAGATTCGCATTTTCATCTCTCATCCACCCAATAATTTCAATCTTTTCACTTTAGCTACTAAACGTAATGATCTTGAGGGATTATAAAATTAAATCTTTAAACATCTTTTCCGATTTTTTAAGAGACTCCCTTATTGCCAAATTATACACCGAAACCTCTTTGTCTGCATTTTATCATTTCATTGGTTCGCTTGTTTGCCGTCTTTTATCCGTCTATCAATGTCGGCTCCCAGCGCCAGAGCTTTATCATAACAGGATTTCCGGGTGCCTCCGTACACTTTGTTGTTTTTATGCTCAATGATATTCATGATCCAGATCGGCCTGGTTAGTGCAAGGGTTTTATCACTTCCGGAATCATCCACATGTAACACCTCATCGACAATGTCAAAGGGGATTCCGGTATAGGTTTGGTAGAGGGGCTTCTCTGCATTGAAAGTGGGTAAAACGTCTATGATCCTCTTGTTTGACAGCATGACTTTGCAGGTGCATTTAGGGCCATAAATGTAACAAACTTATCCGAAAACAAATATTTCTCTTTCATATGCTCTGAAAATCCGTCAACACGACATCAACACATCATGATAATCTCGATTCCTTATCTTTGCTCCAGATCAAACTCAAATTTGTGCAGCCTCAAAAGAAAAAGCAACAACTCAAAAATAAACCAAAGTCCAATTCTGTCAAGGGTGTACAGCATGGGTTTTCACCAAAAAAGAAAGAGGCAGGCTTTGAAGTAAACTATCTTTTTGGTTTTGTGGTCTCTGCAATGGCGTTCTTAGTCTATGCGAATACAATTGGTCATGGTTATGCTTTGGATGATGTTGCAGCAGTGACTGACAATAAATATGTACAGGAAGGATTTGCCGGCATCCCCAAACTTCTTACCATCGATTTCTGGCATTTCGCCGGGCTGAGAATGGGATATTACCGTCCTTTGTCGCTAATCAGCTTTGCCATCGAATACCAGTTTTTTGGTCTCAATCCCCAGGTCAGTCACCTTATTAATGTTCTGTTATTCTGTACCTTAATATATTTTGTCTTTGTTTTCCTGAGCCGGTTGTTCGATAAAATAAATCCTCTCTGGGCCTTCCTGGTCTGTCTTTTGTTTGTGGCCCATCCCATTCATACCGAAGTAGTCGCAAATATTAAAGGCAGGGATGAACTGCTTAGTTTTTTAAATTTAATCCTGACATTGCACTTCATTATCAGGTTTTTACAGGAGAACCTGAGAAAGTACTTTATCCTGAGCCTTGTGTTTTTTTACCTGGCTCTTTTATCAAAGGAAAGTGCGTTGACCGGAATATTGCTTATCCCACTGGTAATATATTATTATAATAGAGGGGATCTCAAAAAAATCCTGAAAACCACATCTGCATACCTTATTATAATTTTGATCTTCTTCATTCAGAAGAAGTTGTTATTTGAAACTGAGGATGCGTTAATCCCCCGGGATCTTTTGAATTATCCTTACAGCTATCCGGGTGTCAGGTTTTCTTCGGCCTTTATGATCTTCCTTTTTGAGATCCGGATCCTTATATTTCCCCATCCCCTTCGTTATGAATACTCTTATAATCAGATACCTGCGGTACATTGGAATGACTTTTTTGCAGTTGCCGGACTACTCACTTTCGTTGTTATATTAATTTTAGGTATGATCCAGGTTATAAAGCGATCAGAGTTAGGCCTCGCCATAGCGTTCTTTTATATCACCCTGATCCCTGCTTTCGGATTTATTCTTTTACGGGGAGGGATATTTGTTGAACGGTCATTATTTGCACCATCTCTCGGGTTCTGTATTGTGATCATTATCTTTCTTGGATTCATCACAAAGACAGATTTTAATAAAATGCTTACGATTAATTCCATGGGCGTTAAACCATATCGTGTCATATTCGTAATCAGTCTGTTGTTGTTTTTCATTGCCTCTGCAAAATGTATTTCCAGGAATAACACCTGGAAAGATTCGGGCACTTTATATCAGACTGATATTATAACCGGAGTTAACAGTGCCCAGAATCATTTACATCTTGGAAATTACTGGTTGTCAGGTGCATACCAGGAGCATGATCAGATTGAAAAACTTGCCGATATTGACAGGGGGATCTTTTACCTGAGGCAGGCAGCCCTGATTGTTCCTGATTCTCCCGAAATTTTGTTCAAACTTGGTTATGCATATGAACTCAAGCTTGGTAGTACCCGGGAAAACAGTATCCTTGATTCGGCCATTTATTGTTTTAACCGGTCAATTGAAATGGACCCCAAGTCCTATAAGAGTTATAAAAATCTTGGAATTATTTATGAGTGGCTAGGCCGGTATGAAGTGGCTTCCTACTTTTATAATAAGTCCCTGGAAATCAATCCCCAATATGAGGAGGCTGGTATTAAGGCAAGGAAATTGAAAGAAACAAGGGGCCTTGATGTTAAGAGTAATCCATTGAACGACAAAAGGTGAATCACCAGATATCAAGCGAATTGCGTTCATTTATTGCAAAGAGTTTTCCTGGTTATTAATAGAGTTCTCAATCTTTTTTCATTGCACTGGCTATGATCAATGTGGCAGCTTCGACTGTCAGACAATCGTAAAGTTACACTTACCTTAAAAAAAGCTACACTTACTAAATTTATATGCACAGATACTTGTGTATTATAATACCGTGCCTTATATTTGTATAATGGAAAAAAGCCATGTCCGATTTCTAAATTGAAATTGTAATTTTAAAACCATCAATCATATGAAAAATCAATTACGTTTTCTGAAAGTACTGGGGATCCTCTTCTCAGTCTTTCTCATGAGCCAGGCCTTTGCAGCTAACGGGCATCTTACCGGTACTGTGAAGACCTATCCAGGTCCTGGCACGGCCATAGCCGGGGCTGTTGTCACGGCGACATCGTCAACCTATAGTACGGTTACGGCTACCACTGATGTGTCAGGGAATTTTGATATCACCTGTGCCCCTGAAACCTATTCGAATGTGGCGATTACATTTGCTGCCTATCACACCATATATGTAGCAGGTAATTATGTTGTTACTAGCGGAGGAACCAACTCTGCAATCGGTACACAATATATGAAACCGACACATTTTCTCTTTACAACAGGTGATGGTGGAGCTCCACTTTGGGAGCAATTCATTTCACTAGCAAAGTTTGATGGGACTGGTCTTGCAGCCGACGATGAAATCGCAATTTATGATGGAGGCGTATGCGTGGGGTTACTTGTCCTTTCTGAGGCTATACCTGCCCCTGGCCCAGCAATAAATTATTACCAGGCTAAGTATAATCTTAAATCATTCAGCCAGTTACTGAATCCTTCGGCAGTAGGCTATACTGCTGGTAATGCGCCTACATTTAAATGTTATTCTTATGCAACAAGTACAGAAAGTGTTTCCTGCTCAGCGTACCATGATCCATCAGCGCCTGAAACATACAGTGGCAGTGCTTTCCCCTCAGGTTGGGGAAGTTATGGCAAAACCCAGCTTACTTTCTCATCGGTTCCCCCGGTCCATTTAACCGGTTCGGTTACTTCGGCAGGAGCTGTGAGCGGGGCAACCGTCACATGGGGCAGCTATACAACCACCACCAACGGTTCAGGAAATTATGATTTAAGTGTTCAGCCTGGAACTAATGATTTGGTTGTTTCAAAGGCACACTATCTCACTCATACCGATGCCGGTGTAGTGGTTGCAGGCGCTACTGTGAAGAATGTTACCCTTACCGCCACAACCCCTCATTTCCCCACAGTTGCCGGGAATCCGAGTTCAACCTGGAGTGTGTATTTGTCATCTGCCAGTATCAATGCAACTGATCTTACAACCGATGATGAAATTGCCGTTTTTGACGGAGCAACAATTGTTGGATCGTATGTTCTTGACGTTCCACTTACCCCGGGTGCAACCACCCAGCATGAAATGGTTGCTTTCGAAAAACAGGCACCAGCTCCGGGATATGTACCGGGACATACTTATATTTTCAAATGCTACAGTCAAAGTTTAGGTGTTGAGCTCTCTCTGACCGCAGGTGCTGCAGGAATTGGCATGGCTGCCGATGGAGGAAATGCTTTTACTGGCATTGTTTTCCCGCCTACATTTAGCGATGATTACAGCCTGGTTTCACTTGGTTTTACCATCACACCAGGATCCATTAATGGAACAGTCACCGATAATAGCGTTGTTCCTGTAGCTTTAGCCGGTGTTTTGGTTGAAGCAAAACAGGGAGCAACTGTTATTGGCTCTGCCGTTACAGGACCCGCCGGCACATATTCCATTACAGGGCTTACTGCAGGTACATATTCTGTTAAAGTAACACTTTCGGGTTATACTTTCGCCAGTTCTCCCCATGCAGGTGTTGTTTTGGCAATAGGAGGATCTGCAACAGTGAATTTCAATGATGGAGTCGCAGTTGCTGGTTATCAGGATATTGCACTTGTCCAGGGCTTCCAGTTTGTATCAACCTATTTGAACCCGACCAATAATAATTTTGCAGGTGCAGGATCAATGATTGAAGCCGCTCATAATGGCAATGGACCGTGGAACAATAATGCCTTGCTAGAATCTATAAAGGCTCAGAATGGCAGCATGTATCAGTGGAATGGTGCTGCATTTGTGGATGGCATTCATACCTGGGACTATCACCAGGCCTATGTATTCAACATGAATTCTGCCACCACATTCTCAGTTGCCGGGACAAACGTGCCGGTTACCACACCAATTGATCTTACACATGATGCTAACGGAGGAGTTACTTTCCCGGCATTCTTGATGGTCAGCTATTTCCCGCAGGGCCAGATGGATGCTTCCCATGCGCTGGATGGTATAAAAGCATCATTAATCTGGGCCAAGAATTCAGCAGGGAAAACCCTTCGTAAAATTGCTGGCACCTGGGTTAATAACATTGGTAATATGAAGCCAGGTGAAGGATACCAGTTATATATGTCTGCTCCTGCAACATTGGTCTACCCAACTTCAAAATCAGGTGCGGAAATTTCAGGTGAGGATAACCTCCAGCATTTCGTTTTTGGTGGTGGTAATGCAGCGAATGCAGTATACACCATATATGTAAACGGAACCGGAATGAATGTTGGTGATGAAATCGCTGCATACGATGCAGGGGTTATGGTCGGTGCCGGAAAGATTAGTTCCACAACCGATACCTGGCAAAACAGCATCCCTACCTTTATACAATTAGGAAGTGGTGACGGATATCATGTTGGAGATCCTGTTACTCTCAGGTACTGGGATTCCATGAGGAATTTGGAATATTCATTAAGCCTCAGTCCTGTCCAGAATTCCGCCAGTACATACTATTACTTTGGAACAACGTATCCTGGTGGTGACGGTAGATTCACCCAGTTTAATGTTGTAAAGGGACCGGCAGGTGTTAATGATAATTCAGCCATAGCCACAACTATATATCCGAATCCTGCACATGATTATCTGAAGATCGTTGCTGATCGGAATATCGACAGAGTTTCTCTGCTGAATATTGTTGGCCAGGTGGTTGCTCAGAAACCGGTTGACGGTTCTTCATACCAGCTGAGTCTCAGCGGGATCAACCCGGGAATTTACTTCCTGAAGATCGAAGCTAACGGACAGGTATCAACCCAGAAGGTTGTTATCCAGTAATAAAAATTGATTGATGGTTTGAAGAGGGCGGCCCGCAAGGCTGCCCTCTTTGCGTTTGCGGGAATATGATTATTCCCCTGAGCTGTTGCTCAGATCTTGCGGTAGGCTATATTTTCATTGTCAACGGGCAGGCTTTCGTACTTGCCGGTAAGGGCAAGCAGCTCGTCAAAACGCTTGATGGATTGGTACTTTTTTTCCATTACCAGCATGATATTCCTGTGTGATTTTAAAAAGTCAATAGCTCCGACAAGGATCATATGTTCCATCCCTTCGGCATCGATCTTGATCAGCACTTTCTCGGTGGAAGGAATTGAGAGGCCGGCCGCAAGGACATCAAATCGACTCACCTTTGAAATCACTATGCTTTTGGCATGCTCGGGACTTTTAAAATCTGATTTGAAAACCGCAAGCCTCGATGCCCCGGTGTTGATCTTCTCGTAAATGAACTCACTGCTGCTTTCTTCACTTCCCAGGGCAATATTATGAGCCTGGATTTCATTCTCCAGGTCATTTAATTTGATATTCTGAAGCAAGGCCTTGTAATTCTCGGGCATGGGTTCAAAAGCATGGCATTTAAGACCCTTACGGGCCATCATGATGCTGTATATACCGATGTTCGAGCCGATGTCAATAAACATGGTATAGTCGTTGCAATGCTCTAAAAAGAACTTTTTTACACCCCATTCATAGGCGTAATTGGCAAACTGAAAATCAATAGTTCCTTTTCTTATGTAAAACTTCCCGAGGCTGCTGGTATAATATGAGGATTTAAGTGCCGGGAGATGGAAGAGCATGTAACCAATGGCATTCATAAGAAATCCATATTCCTTATGCTTTACATATTCCTTAACATACCTTAGATAAGTATTGACCCCATCTGCCATTCTTCGAATTTTAAGAGTGCAATAATAATCTATTTTTCAGAACGGATAACCTATCCCGAAATTCCATACAATATCTCCCAGCTGCATTTTGTTGAAATACCACCGGTTACCCTGCGGATACCATGGTACTCTCAAGGGTATGGCCGGATCAAGCCTGATCATAAAGAAGTTGAAGTCGAGCCTGATTCCGAAACCTGAACTGACAGCAATGTCGGGAATGAAATCAGTAAGTGTTATCGCTCCGCCGGGAAGGTCAGAAGAGGGTTTGAGCAGCCATACATTTCCCACGTCAAGGAAGAATGCGCCCTTGAGCACCTTATATATCGGGAAGCGGTATTCAATATTGGCTTCAAGCTGCATATCCCCGAACTGGTTATAATTACCCTCAATGGTATCATTATGATAACTTCCTGGTCCCACAAAGCCCAGCTTCCATCCTCTCAGGTCATTTGCCCCTCCTGCGAAGAATGCTTTTTCAAAAGGCAGGGCTATCGAATTTCCGTAAGCAATACCAATCCCGGCATAGAACCGATAGACCAGAGTTTGCTGCTTCCCAAACTTTTCATAATAGCGAAAATCGAAATCAGGCCTTACATATTGTGCATACTGGATGTTTAACAGGGTATAATAGCCATCCTCGTTTTTCGCAGGTTTGAAGATATTGTCAATCGCATATAACAGGTTACCCCCGGTTTCAAAATTCGACCTCATATAGATATAGTCATTCAGACGGTTGAGCTGCTGGCTGGTGTATTGGATCGTATATCTTAAACCTGCAACCAGGTGATTTGAATACTGGTACTTTAAACGCTGATCGGTAAGGCTTTCAATATAAAGGTTGAAGTAGTCATCCCCGTTGACTTTAACAAGGGAAATTTCAACCGGGTTGATAGTCTGGCTCAGCCGGTTATTCTGGAGCCAGGTATAACCGAAACTTGTATTGGTGATATGCCTCTCATAGTCGACCTGCCTCTGGTAGTCATATCCAATAGTTACCGTAGTCTTGGGTTTCATATGCTTTGGCAACTTTTCAGGCTTGATCGGGAAAAGGAACTGCGGGAAAGTAAGGCTCGCATTGACCCCGATCTCAAACACATTGAATATCTTTTTTGGCTGATCAGCCAGAGGAGGCTGGGTCTGGGCCGATACATTCACGCCTATCCTCAGCAACTGGGCACCCCTGAAAATATTCCGGTTTGAGTAGGTCAGCCCGCCCTGCAACCCGAATGCGCCTGCTGAGTTTGTTCCGTCGGTGGAAACAGTGAATGATTGTCCGGCTGACCGTGAAAGCTGAACTCTGCAATCAAGAGGGTAAACATTCTTTTTTATCAGGTCTTTCTGATTATCAGGCATTGTAAACTTCAGGTTGACATATTTGAACACCTGCAATCCTGTGAGACTTGTAAAAGTCTGGTTTACATCATTCAGGTTGAATTTACTCCCGGGATTTACAAAGATGCTTTGGGTGATGGTCCTGGGTTTTATTGACATTTTACGGTCATAGAGAAAATAATAGCTGTACCGTGATTTCTCTTTCTTCGGGCCTTCAAGCTGGATCAGAAGAGTGTCGTAACGCGTTGAATCCCCTGCAAGATGATCGTATTCAGGATAAATATAAAGTTTGTTAATATAATATTGCTTATGCGGACCGGCGACTGTGGGAGCCTGATTGCCAATGGAGGGCTCAACTGGGTTAGTAATCTCAAGCGTTATGTCCATTTTATGCAGCCCCAGGGTGCTGTCAACCTTGTAAATAATAAAGTTTGTTGCAAACCCGTAATAGCCCTTGTTGTTGAGGTTTGTGGAAATACGTGTCCGTTCCTCATCAAATTTATAGGCATCGTAGTTAGTTCCTTTTTTTACCAGTGATTTTGTTGTATCGGCCAGAACAAATCTTTCCACAGAGGTATCGGGGATGGCATATTCGATTTTCCTTATCTTATATGGAGTTGTGGTTTTGACATGATAATGAACGGTAGCTTTCTTCTTTTTAATGACGACGGAATCCTTCACCGTTGAATTGAAGTAACCTTTATTGGCCAGGTATAGGGTCATTTGTTTGCAGGCGATCATGCCAAGGCTGGTATCGAGAATTACAGGCGCCGCTCCGGCAGTATTTCTGAGCCATTTTTTGAACTTCGTGTCTTTGCCTTTGCAGCCCCAGTTGTACAAGGCAATATTTGTCCTGAAGAGCCCGAAGAGTTTTTTATTCGGTTGCTGCTGGAGGTACCCGCTCAGGTCATCCGAAGTCACCTTTGCAGTATTGATATGGAACCTGTTCTTGACCAGGAGATATTCTTTAGGTCCTAAGTTTTTGGTGACCTTGCAAGCCGAAAGCATTACGAGCAGACAAAAGAAACAAATCCACGAACTGGTTTGTAATGACTTCAATGAAATGCAGATTAGGAATGGCAAACAAAAGTAAGCAGAATTAAGATAGATCGAAAATTATCCCAATGGCTTTGGGGATAAGATAAAAAAAGCGTACTTTTGCACCCTCCAATGAAGGGAGCATAGCTCAGCCGGTTCAGAGCATCTGCCTTACAAGCAGAGGGTCACAGGTTCGAATCCTGTTGCTCCCACCCTCAAAATCAGCCACTTACAACTACAAAAGTAAGTGGTTTTTTTATGAAGGTACCAACAAGGGTACCAACATGAACAAGGAAAAATTATCTTTGAATTTCTTTCGGAAAGGCGCATCCTGTCAATGATTTATTGAGTTCGTCCAAGGAGACAAAACAGTATAAAAATTTGCTTACAGTTTGGCTACTTTATTTGCAGCCGGGAGCATAAATTTCCCTGCAGGTATTGACACCCGCAGGGAACCCCGGGATATTAAGACCAGGAAAATCACCCCCAGATCATGT
>JBAXBP010000113.1:0-11008 GCA_037141915.1 Bacteroidota bacterium
CTGCCCGAGACCCATGCGTTTAAAAGTACCTGGGAGGATGGTATTTACTCGGTGCATACCCATCAACTCAACAAAAAGGGAGAACAGGTATTCCGCTCGAAAGGCCTTGTCATTGCTGGCGGAGTGCTTGGGACCATGAAACTTCTCCTTCACCAGAAACATATTTACAAGACCATGCCTGCGCTGAGCGACCGCCTCGGTGAAGGCCTCAGGACCAACTCAGAAACACTCTGTTCAGCTTCAGGGGCCAATGTCAAACTGAACAACGGGCTGGCCATCAGTTCCATCTTCAAGCCGGCCGACGATACCTGGATCGAGATCGTGAAATATCCCGACGGATCCAATGTCATGAAAGGTCTTGTCAACCTGGCTACCGGGATGACAACCCCTCATTTCCTGAGGCCCCTGAAATTCCTGCTGAATATCCTTGGCCATCCGCTTAAGTTCCTGCGTATGTTGTTCAATGGCAAATGGGCAACCAACACCATCATTTTCCTGGTCATGCAAACCGCCGATAACTCCATGCGAATGACACTGAAACGAGGCATCTTCAGGAAAAGGCTCACCATCAGGAATGACGGCAATAAAAAAGTAAATGCATACATTCCTCTTGGCCAGGAGGTCATGAACCGCTATGCGAAAAAAGTAAATGCAATCCCCCAGAACTCTACCATGGAGATCCTCTTCAACGTGCCTTCAACGGCTCATATCCTCGGAGGCAGCCCCATGGGAGATAATGTTTCAGAAGGGATTATCGACAGCAACTTCCAGGTCTTCGGATACCCGAACATGTATATTGTCGACGGTTCTGCAATACAAGGCAATATAGGGGTGAACCCGAGCTTTACCATCACGGCCCAGGCTGAATACGCCATGTCGAAAATTCAGGAAAAATCAAAGTGAAGGATTAGCGGATGTCTCCCAGTAAGACATTCCAAACCCTGATGGTGTTGTTACCGAAAACTTTTTCCTGCTTCAAAGCAAAGATGTCAACAGTTCGGCAATATGCTGAGGAAGACGTCCTGCTCCTTGCAGTCGACCCCGGATGGCTTATCATAATACTTAGCTGACCTGAATAGGTGCTGTCATTGAGGCGTTCCAGCGGCCGGGAAACCCTTATGGAATCGAAGACAGCTCCCGAAAATCCTGACGGTACGGTTTTCCCCGGAATGAAAAGACTCAGGGCCATCTCGCCGGCTTTCTGCTTAAAGGCCTGGCTGGATGAGCTGTCGCTGAGTATCTTAAGGAAGTCGGAAAGATCGTTAAGCTTTAACCTGGCCGTCACTTCAAATGCCCTTAACTCAGGCTGACCCAGTTTCTCCGATTCAAACACCGAAGTGATGCTGTCCCGGGCCTGCTCTGCCCTGGCTTTGTCACGCTGGGCGCTGCTCTGCTCATTCTCGTTACAGCTTTTTGAGCTTAAAAGCAGGTAAAGGACCAGCAGGGGCAATATGTTTAAAAAGCGTTTCATGATGGCAGTTTAACCCTGAACCTTAAAATAATAATCTTTCCGTCGCGTAACCGGGTATCAAGTACCTCTATATTTTTTAAGCTGCCGGATGGCATGGTCAGTTTATCAATGAATTCCTGTTTGTTCAGGATCTCCATCCCGCTTGCGGCTTTGCTCCGGCTGTATAACTGGTAGATCATTGCACTTTCGTCGATCATATTCTCAAGACGCTCTCTCCTTTTCCCCCAGTCATCCACCTTCATCTCCGAGAAATAATGTATCATCAGGGCGTAATCATTGGCATGCAGGTTAACGATTTCATTTGCGTTCAGTTTCTTTACTATTCGCGTAATAGTATCTGTCTGGTAATAGGGAGTCGAAACCACCAGCTTCACCATGCTTTTATCCGTTTTCAGGTAACAACATCCGTCGGCGTTGCAGTAAGTTGTAACCGGAGTTTCACCATCAACCAAAACCTGAACCTGGATGTTAGTGCCGGTGATCGGTTCACGGGTGTCGGCATCGTAAAAGCAGAATTTGTATTCCCTGGTATTGAACAGTTTGAATACGCCGAAAAAGATAAGCACAATGCATACCGCAACAATCGGAATGATAATAAAATACCGGTTTGCAGTATTTGGGACTGACCTGGCAGGCTCTGAAACGGCCTGGGCTCCGCTCTCAGATGCTTCGATCAGGTCCTGGTTCTTAAAAACAAAGTCATCCCAGTTTGCATACCCGGCATACTTGCTTAAAAGGTTTAAAACGTCTATCCTTGGAAGGGATTTGCTCACCGATTTCATATGGGTGTAAAACCATTTTTCGCTGATGTGGGCATTCACGGTTTTAAGCAGCTCTTCCTGGAAATCGGTTATTTCCTGTCCCTTCCATTCCGAAATGTCGGGATTTATGCCCGGGTATGATTCTTGCATCTTTGCCACAATCTTTTGTTTGAGCACTGCAAAATATTCCTGATTGTTCCGGGACAAAGTTCTTTCGTTTTATAAGTTATTGTATGTAAAACTCTTGTAAAACTATTTACAATTATTTTACAAGCATATTTCAAATGCATCATTCAAACCGGGCTTAATTTCGCCCTGTAAAAATACCCACGGGTATTGTCAAACCAAAAATATAAAAAAGAATTAAAGGAATCAAATCGATCACCATTAAAAAGGAGAAAAAACCCATGAGAAAAAAAACAAAATCCATAGTATCAGTTATTATCACGATAACATTATTAATATGCTTAACGATCCCGGCCGGGGCATCGGCACAGAAGAAATCCGCAGTCATCAAAATAGGCACCTATGATTCCCGTACAATAATCTTCGCCTGGTCCAGGACGGATCTTCTGAAACAATATTTGATCAAGCTGAACCAGAGGAGCGATTCAGCAAAGAAAGCAAACGACTCCGCAAAGATCAAAGAACTCAGCGTGCAGGCAATATCATTTCAGCACCTTCTTCACCAGATGGTTTTCAGCACAGGATCAGTTGCTTCTATTATGACAGTAATTAAAGAGAAGCTCCCTGAACTGGCTAAAACCGAAGGAGTGAGTTTCATTGTCAGCAAGTATGAACTTAACTACAGCGACCCTTCATTTGTAGTTATTGACCTGACGAAGCAGGTAGCAGCGCTTTTCCTGCCCACCGAAAATATTGATAAGATGGCTGCCGAAATTGCCAAACAGTCACCTATCCCCATTGATGAAATGACCATTGAAACGGATATGCTCGATGGTTACTGCAAACTATTCGGGAAAAAATAAAAAACTATGATGCCGTGAGTATCGCATATCTGAAAAGATAATGAAGAAATTTCGCTTTTCGCTTTTCACCATTTCGCTTTTTATTAAATTTGAAACGAACCTTTAAAACAAAAAAACATGTTAGAACAATTGCATAATCATATAACAAAGGAATTGGAACAGAATACCAAAACCGATACAATCTTTATTCTGACGTCCATAGTGCTTAACCTGATCACTCTTGGAGTGAACTCCGGCATGGTGGAGAAATCGCGCACCCAAAATTCGTCACTTATGGTGATGTTCATTTTTGTTGTCCTGATCGTCGTCGTGAATCTGGTTGTGGTAATAGGACTATTAAAAGGCAGGCAAACGAGGGTTAAACTTACAAACGGGCTTATCTCTATGTACAAGGACCAGAATGTGTCAAAGTATTACGACGAGACCCTCCTGGGCAACTATAATGTGAGGTATAACCTCTTCCTCATGGTTGTGGTTTGTACAGGCCTGATCGCCTCGGTAGTGCCGTTCATCATGAGGTAAAAACAAAAAACCATCATTTATGAAAAAACATTTTCAGGCACTCCTTGATAAATCTCACCGCTGGTACACCCTGTCATTTTTTCTCGCCGCAATTATACTGGTGATCGGTTCCCAACTGGTGGGAACAACAGATAATATTCCGGGACTTGCATTGCTTTTGGGTGGAATGGTTGCTCTTAATTTTGCTTTAACGAATCCCTGGGGAAAAGCGACAAATTTTGCAGTAATGGCAGGGGTTTGCCTGGGCCTGATAGCACTCACATTTCTGGTAATTTATATTCTTTCCTTACTTCATCAGACCCAATATTTAAGTGAAGGAATAGTCATGGGCTTCATTGGCCTTATTTGCCTTCCGGGAATAGTGGCAGGAATTTCAGGCGCGGTTTTTTGGGCAAGCAGGGGGAAATAAGGGCTACAGCTGACCTTAGAGCTAATCTGTGCTGATAATGTTATATGCCATCAGGGCTTTGCCGTGCCTGATGTACAGCATCCCCCTGAAGATCACCGGGTGTGAGAAATGTTCCCTGGTCCCTTTGGGAACCCTGTAAAAACTGGCGATCTCCATCTTGCCCTTGTCGGGGTTGATAAGGTAAATGTTGCCTTTCTGGTTGTAATAGTAAAGGAACCGGTTGTCGGAAATAATGGCGCCGGTTCCGCATTTCAGGGAATCGAGGATAAGCCCGGTTTTAGCGTCAAGCGTTAACAAGGACTTGCGGCTGTCGGAACAGGTGTAGATCTTCTCACCCTGTATAATGAACCCTCCCATGTAATTGTCAACTGAGGGGTTCCTCCAAACCTCGCGCACCGTCTTTCCTTTGTTCTCCAGGGCCAGTTGTACCGCCCCGTTTCCGTCGCCGGCAACATAATAAATAGAGCCGTCCTCATACCATACAGTATTGCTGTGGGTGTCGCCGTTACCGGGTTTTCGTTCGGCAGCCGGGGTGTTCACCTGTTCATTTACCCAGAGCAGTTCCCCGTTCTTCGCATCAATCCCCAGCAGTGAATAAGCTGTAAACACGGCGATGATGGTTCTATCTCCGTATTTCACCAGAAGCGGAGAATTATAGCCTGGTCTTTCTCCCCTTCCTTTGCAAACCCAGATGATCTTTCCGGTGAAACGGTTCAGGGCAACTACATTGGTGTCAGTGCCCCCGGGGGTGAAAAATACCATATCCCCGTCAACCAGGGGTGATTCGGAATGACCGTGCATGGGCGAAACCCCGTGAAGATCAGTTTTGCCGACCATCCACTTCAATACCCCGGTCTTAAGTTCTATACAGGCAATATTCCCCATCCCTGAACTGACATAAAGCATGTCGTCATAAATGGTGGGGCTCATTCGTGAACCGGGGAAGGTCTTCGTCCATTCCTTGCCAAACGCGGTTTTCCAAATGATCTTGCCTTTCAGGTCCAGGGCAAAAAGGTAAGCTGTTGAGTCGATCTCACCTGCCACAAAGATCTGGCTGTCGTGGAAAACAGGAGATCCGAAGCCATTTCCAATATCTTCATTCGCCCAAATCAGGGCTGGCCCTTCAGGCGGCCAGAATTTCTGAAGTGCAGATTCACTATAGATCCCCCTGCGGTCGACTCCTCTCCATTGGGAAGCAGACTGGGATAAAACGGCAGAAGAAAAAAGGAGGAGAACGAAAAGGCTGATTGACAGCCTGAGGTAAATTGTACGTTGCATGGCTTTGGTGGTTTGTTCCGCTAAGTTAAGAATTGATTTATTCCCCCATGGTAATTTTCCGACCTAATGGGCGCTGACCCTGGATTTAATACTGATTAATTTTCTATTTCAGGAAAAATAATTACTTTTAAGGTTATGAAGGCCGATGAAAAATCCAATATCTTGGTTGTTGATGATATTGAGCCGAATGTAATTCTGCTGGAGACGACACTTAGACATCTTAAAGCCAATATAATTACAGCAGGCTCAGGCAGGGAAGCTCTCGAAAAGATCAAAGGGAAAGAACTTGCACTTGCACTTATCGATGTGCATATGCCCGAAATGAGCGGAATTGAGCTCGCTTCGGAGATACTCAGGGACAAGAACCGTAACCTCATCCCCATCATATTCATTACAGCCTACCCCTGCAATGATACGGAACTGGAAAAGATTTACGAGACAGGAGTTATTGATTATATTTTCAAACCGGTCCACCCGAAGCTGCTGATCAGTAAAGTCAAGATTTTGCTTGAGCTCGATCGTCAGAAGCAAAAGATCCATGAGTCGGAGAAACTATACCGTATGCTGCTTAATGCTTCCCCCGAAGGGATTATAATCATGGACATCTCGGGCTCTATAAGGGAAATATCAACTGTGGCCGCCGAGATATTCGGCCTCAGGCGCAGGGAGGATTTCGTTGGCCGGAACATACTCACGCTCTTTCCGCCTGATGAACAGGGGAGGCTGCAGGAAGTCATCAGAAAGACCATTGAACAGGGGCCGTCCCATAATGTGGAGTTCCTCATTACACGTTCCGACCAGAACCAGGTTACCTGCGAGACAAGCTTCAATCTTATCAGGGATAACCTCGGAAAGCCTGCTGCCCTGATGACCGTCATCAGGGATATCTCGGGAAGGAAAAAAAATCAGCAGCAGATGATACATACCGAACGCCTTGCAAGCATTGGGGAACTGGCCACCGGAATTGCCCATGAAATAAACCAGCCGCTGAATATCATCTCTCTCGGACTTGAAAACCTGCTGGTCGAGATCAGCAGGAACAACCCGGTCGATCCTGATTATTTTCATAATAAAGCCAAACTCATTTTTAATAATATAGCGAGGATCACATATATCATCGACCATGTTAAAACCTTTTCAAGGGTGAACCATGAATTTAACCTGGTGGAATACGACATTCATGATGCAATCAGGGATGCGGTATCACTCATCGATAACCAGTTCAGGAATGCCGGTATTACGCTGAATCTGCAATTTGAAAAGAATGTGCCAAGGATCATCTGTGACCCCAATAAGGTTGAACAGGTCATCCTGAACCTGCTCCTGAACTCCCAGGATGCAATTGAAGAGAAAATGAGCATCGTTAAAACCGATTATAAATGGATGGTGGAAGTCAGGACCCGGAAAAGTAAATACAGCCTCATCATCGAGGTGATGGATAACGGCATGGGTATCAAATCGGCCGACCTTGATAAGATCATGATGCCTTTCCACACTACGAAGAAAGCAGGAAAAGGAACCGGCCTGGGACTGTCTATTTCATATGGTATCATCAAGGATATGAATGGTACGATAGAGATCGAGAGCGAATATTCACGGTGGACAAAAGTTACCATAACCCTCCCCCTCGCCCCGGCTGAATCAGATAAAAAGGATAAAAGGAAGGGACAGGGTAAACCAGACCAGTCATGAGCAGGAATCACCAAACACCGGGCGGCACAGCGCAGTCTGGTGAAAAAGATAAACTTAATGTCCTCATCCTCGACGATGAAGTTCAATTCTCAGAGGAGCTCGGTGAATTTTTCAGGAATTCAGGGTTTAATCCTTTCATTGCGAATACCGGGCAGGAAGGGATTAATACCCTCCGCCAGCAGCGTGTCGACCTGCTTATACTGGATGTTCGTTTACCCGGGATCAACGGCCTTGACATCCTCAGGGATGTCATGGTAAGCCACCCGGGACTGGAGGTCATTGTTGTTTCAGCCCATGGTGATATGGATACCGTGATCAAAGCCATGCGCCTGGGCGCCATAGACTACCTCCGCAAGCCATTCCGCCTTGCCGATATCCAGATATCCATAGAACGTACCCGAAAATTCATCCACCTTCAGCAAAAGCTTAAACTTGTTGAAGAGCGTAATTCACTGATTTCAGAATCCCTGGAGCAGAAAACCGACCGTCACCTGATTGGCGCAAGCCCTCAGATACTGAAAGTGCTGGAACTTGCAATGACTGCTGCCAGCTATCCCGATACAAATGTGCTGATCACAGGCGAAAGTGGGACAGGGAAGGAAAATATTGCAAGGATAATCCATTATGCAAGCATCCGCAAGGACAATTTGCTTTTCACGGTCAACAGTAGTTCCATCACCGAATCCCTCATGGAAAGTGAATTCTTCGGTCATAAAAAAGGCTCGTTTACAGGAGCCCTGAATGATAAAAAAGGATTTTTTGAGATCTGCGACAAAGGCACTCTCTTTTTCGATGAGATAGCCGACATGCCGGCGAACCTGCAGGCCAAAGTCCTCCGGGCTATAGAAGAAAAGAAGATTACAAGAGTAGGGGATACTGAACAGGTCGCTACGGATTTCAGGATAATTTCAGCTACGAATCATGATCTCGACAAACTGGTGGAAGAGAAGAAATTCAGGCTTGACCTTCTGCACAGGCTCAATACCCTCCATATTCATATACCTCCTTTACGCGAAAGGTCTGAGGATATAGAACCTCTCCTGGATTTCTTTGTAAAGGACTTTGCCAGGAAAACCAATCACCCTTTACCCTCGATAGATAAAAACCTCCCTGCTGAACTGAAGAATTATTCATTTCCCGGGAATGTCAGGGAACTGAGGAATATGGCCGAGAGAGCCGTAATCCTTTCAAAAGGCAATAAACTCGGGATTGAGGATTTCCCTATGAGGTATTCTGCCAAAACCCCGGCTGCGGAGGAGTCTTCAGGCCTGAACCTGAATGATACTGAGATGGATGTGATACGTAAAGCCCTTAAAACCTCTGATTATAATCAGAAGCACGCCGCAGCATTGCTTGGGATCTCACGCGACACCCTGATCAGGAAAATGAAAAAATTCAACATCCTGATCGGCAAAAAGGAATTTATTTCCTGACCCTGTTGCAGATCCGCACAACTGTGCGGTTTTTTGCTGCAACTTTCTTTTCCGGTACTCCCGCTGAAACATTGGCCATAAAATTTCTGATGTTCTCTTTCCCTTGATGAACAAGGGTTACAGGAGAAACTGGAATTGGTTTTACATGCAGATACCTTCCCGGTACGCCTTTTGCATAGTAATGATGAACCGAAGAAGACATTAATGGCATTTCTCTTTTTTGGTTCTCGACTGATGGATGTTGGTTTTAAATTTCAAAACAGCAGGCAATGGCGGTTTAAGGTCCGTCTGTCATCTTTATGCCGTATTGCGTTGATCCATGTCCTGGTCCTCCTGTTTGTTAACTGCAGCTATTCACAGACCCTTATTGTAAAATGGGATTTCCCCAACAACCCTGATGATTCGGTATCTGACGGCGGGATTCCTGCCAATGCCGTGAAATATATAGGTATAAGGGGAGGGGCGGGAACCCCGGCTTTCGGATATGCAGGATTTACAACACGCTGCGCCGGGGCCCAGCAATGGGCAAACGGGGCTATGGTCAAATACTGGCAGGTGGAATTCTCCACAGCTTCATATAGTCAGCTTACAATCCGGTCAAAAAATAAATCCTTCCAGTCCCAGGATTTTGGGCCAAGGGATTGGCTGGTACAGTACCGCATCGGTACGGGAGGCAGCTGGACCACCTTCGGCAATTTCGACATACGTACAGGAAACCAGTGGGACTCCCTGCCGGTCACTCCGCTCCCTGCTCCCTGTAATAACCAGCCTTCATTATATATAAGATGGCTGATGGCTTCAAATACCCCGACCCAGGGCAATGGCAATGTCACCAACGACGCTTTTAATTTTATTGATGATGTCGTAGTGATGAGCGGATGCTCAATCCCAACTGTAGCAGCAAACCCGTTTGCACAGACTCTTTGCCCGTTTAAACCAATCACCCCCATTGTTATAACCAACCCGAACAATATTCCGGGGACCACTTTTTCGTGGACCCGGGATAATACTGCCATCCTCACGGGCATCGCAGCTTCAGGCACTTCAAACCCCATTACGGGAACTCTGAACAGCACGTCTCCCCAGGTCTTTGTAACCACGACGTTCACCATAACCGCCAATGCCGGAGGTTGCACCTCAACAACCACAGCAGCCGTTACGGTAGGCGATAATACCCCTCCGGTATTTCTGGTCAATCCTGACCCTGTTCATTTTTGCGTGGAGGATATTGTACATGCTTTCTGGAACTTCGCTGGTGACATAACTCCTGTGAGGCCCGACTGGCACACCTTTTATGCAGGCGGGACCGTTTTTGACCTCAGCCCCGCGAACTTTTCTGATGACTGTACCGCTGCAGGCGTGCTTATCCTTCACTGGAGGGTAGACCTGGTGGGTGGATCAGTGATCACCGGCACAGGCCAGGTCTCGCTGTATGCATCCAACATCATATTCCTTTTGGGGACGAGCACAATCACCTACTGGCTCGAAGACCAGAGCGGGAACCTCACCCAGGTAAACAAGCGCCCCGTAAGGCTTGTCATTGTTCACGCAAGGCCCGATATCACAAGAAATTTCTGAAATCAATCATAAAATCAAACCCCATGAAACAAAAATCCTAATCATGAACAAACATCCTGAAAAGTCAAAAATCAAATCATAGTAACATTCAAACCTTAAAAAATCAATCGTATGAAAAAGCAATTTTTACTTCTGATCCTGCTTGTTATAAGCGGTTTATCTGCTGCCTATTCGCAGCCGAATTGTACCCAGGGCCCCCTCGCACCTGCAGCCGGTTCGCCTTACACCTATACGGTGACCATCAATGATCCTCCCTTTAATCATACTGCCGGCCTTTACACCTGGTATGTCACGACCAACGTGGACCTGCTGAATGCAACAGGGGTGGTTTCAAACAACGCCGGCGAGATCATCGCAACCGGTACCTACAATGCACCAGCCGCAGGGCAGAGTTCCATACAGATCACCTGGACGGCACAGGCTATTGTTAACGGGATAACCCATCCGTATTACCTGGTTATAAAATTTGCCGGAAGCAATAACGGGATATGCGATGCAATGAACATGAAAGTGTGGCAGGTGACGCCTATTAACAAATTCCTCCTGGCCATCAATATCTACAACGGAACCGACAAATACTGTTCCGCTCCTGTCAGCTCTGCAACAGTCACACCGGGAGCCAGCCCCACCGTCAACTACCAGTATGGCGTGAATACCATCTTTGCAAGGGTAACCCCGAAGAACTACACCGGTGACTGGACGCCTTCGTTCAAGATCGACGGGCTTGACCCGATACAGACCCTCACTGCAGTAAGCTGGAGTACCGACTCCCTGTTCACCGCTACCCATACTACGACAATAGCAGGTAATGTCGCAACTTCAACTGACCCTCATACTGCGGCATTTGACGGAAGCGCCAGGCTGTACCTGAAGAT
>JBAXBP010000114.1:0-10973 GCA_037141915.1 Bacteroidota bacterium
CCAATGCCGTGGTTTACGATCAGAGGCTTAATGTGACCTCCAACCTGCTGGATGCGCTTCCCGATTTCCTCTCTAATCTCAACAATATCATCCTGCTCACTCTTGGGGGCTTGCTTGTGATATACGGCAATATGACTATTGGTATTTTCATCGCATTCCAGAGCCTGATGTCAAACTTCACAGGCCCTGTTAAGTCGGTTGTATCGATGGGAAGCGACCTCCAGGTTGCCAAAAGCAACCTGAACACCATACAGGACGCCTTATCGACGGGGGAGGACATTTATTTCAACACCACGGTCAGTGACGATCCCGGATCACTCAGCCCGGGGGCTTCCAAACTTCACGGGTTCCTGGATTTCACAAATGTGACCTTCGGTTACGACCGTTTTTCCGAACCTCTGATAGCAGGTTTTTCACTTCATGTTGAGCCGGGAAAGAGGATCGCCCTGGTTGGCGGGTCCGGTTCCGGCAAGTCGACCCTTGCCAAACTTGTCGCCGGCCTTTACCATCCATGGGAAGGTGAGGTTCTTTTCGACGGCAAGCCGAGGAATGCTTTTCCCGAGGACGTCATCAGGAATTCCATTTCCCTGGTCGACCAGGAAATTTTCCTTTTCAAGGGTACTGTTAACGAGAACATCACCATGTGGAATAATACCATTCCAACCCCCGACATCATCCAGTCGACAAGGGATGCATGCATTCACGACATTATATCATCCAGGCCCGGCGGGTATAACGGGATCCTGATCAATGCGGGGAATAACCTCAGCGGAGGTCAGAGGCAGCGAATCGAGATCGCAAGGGCTCTCGTCGTGAATCCGACCATCCTGGTTATGGACGAGGCAACCAGCGCTTTGGATGCCAATACTGAGAAGATCATCGACAACAACATCCGCCGGCGCGGATGCACAACACTGATCATCGCCCACCGCCTCAGCACCATCCGCGACTGCGACGAGATCATTGTGTTGGACAGGGGAAAGGTGGTTCAACGGGGCACCCATGATGAAATGATCAAAGATCTGCAGGGGCTTTATTTCAAACTCGTAAATCTCAACTGATATGGACCCACAGGATATCACTTCATATTATACACAGACTGTTCTGTTGCCCGGCAACAAGGTCCTTGCCCTGTTGAGTGAGAAAATGCAGGCCTATTACCTTGAAGAAGGGGATGCTGATATTTTTTATGTTGAAAACCTGCCCTCAGGCCCTGGCCGCAGGCTTTTCCTTTTCAGGATCCCGGCACCATTCATGATTCCAGCATTCAGCAATAACGATGCTTTCTCAATGGTGATCTGCGCCCTCCTTCCATGCAAAATCGGCATCCTGGGAGAGGAATCCCTTTCGGGATTTTTTGCCGGCAAACCCGATTATTCCACTTACCTGACCGAGCTCTGGTTCCTCAGGTTAAGCAGTGCACTGAACCGTTTCGGGAGCATGCCGCTGCTGAATGGAATAAGCCGTATGAAAGGATTCATTGCCGAACCCTCAAAAAGCTATGGGGCCGCGAATTCCACGGAAGTCCTCTGGATAAGTTCATCGGGCCTAAAACCGGTCTATTACAATTTCCTCGCCCCTGTTCCTGACAGCCTGCCCCTGCTGCCTGTCACCTCCAACCTCTGGCTGAGCATGGGCTCGGCCATACCGAAAGATTTACTGGGAACCAGGGATGTCATATCTGATCCGTGGTTTTTCACATCCCTGTTCGGGTTCAACAGTATGGTCATCCCCGTGCTGAAAAAACTGTATGCCGAAAACAGCAAAACGGAGCTTGCTCATGTAAAGGACACCTATGCTTTCAGGCAAAACTCAATCTTTGGCGCGATTACCAGGTTTAAAGCTATCATCTCAGGAAAATCAACCGACACCCTTTTTACAGGCAGGGAATCCGGACCTTCGGCTTCGGTAACACCGAACATACTTCTGCTCCAGACCTGCCAGCTGGTGGGGAAAACCGAACGCATCGAGTTCGTTGATCCCGGTAACCGCATTAGCGGGAAGCATGATTTTCTCTGGAACATACTCAGGGCCTCCAATATCAGGTCAAGACAGGTAGCGCTTGAGCCGGACTGGTGGACTAATAATGCAGGCTCAATGCTGGGGTTCCTGAAAGAAGACCATACTCCAGTAGGCCTTGTGGCGAAAGGCAATACAGGATACTGGCTGATAGACCTTAAGAACAGAACAAAAGAATTAGTTAATGCACAGGTGAGTCGCCGGCTCGAAAGCTTGTCGCACAGCTTTTTCACCCCCTTCCCCAAGGGAAAGCTGGGGGGGAAGGATCTTTTCCGGTTTGCCTTGCAGTTCACCTATCGTGACATCATCAGTTTCCTGATCATAGGAGTCATCGGTGCCCTTCTGGCCCTGATCATTCCGGTGGTGGGAGGATATGTGTTCAACACCGTCATTCCCGGGGGCAACACCAGGGAACTCTGGCAGATCGGGGCCATCATGATCATCTGCGTAATCACCATAGGCCTGCTGAATTTCGCAAAATCCATCGCGGTTTTGAGAATGGCAGGGAAGGCCGGATACAAACTGCAAGCGGCACTTTGGGACAGGATACTTTCCCTTAAAGTGGATTTCTTCAGGAATTACACCCCCGGTAACCTTGCCGAAAGAAGCATGGGCATCGAAAGGATTCGCGACACCCTTTCAACCACGGTGCTCGGAGCAATGATTTCGGGCATCTTCTCGGTATTCTACCTCGCCCTGCTGTTCTTTTACGACCTGAAACTTGCACTTCTTGCGCTGGTACTGGGTCTTGTAGTTGCGGGGTTCACACTTACCATCAGCCTCCTGGCATACAAACATGTTGTCTTCATGCGCAGGATGGATGCCATGATCTCGGGATTCTTGCTGATGGCCATCCGGGGCATCAACAAGATCAGAGTTACCGGCAGCAAGGAAAAGGTCTTTTCGCTCTGGGCCGAAAGGTATTCCCAGCAGAAAGACCATTACCGCCAGAAACGCAATCTCCTGATGGTAGCCAGCATTTTCACCGTCACTTTCCCGGTGATGGCTTCCATGTTTATATTTATCAGGGTATACAATATCTTTACTTCGGGGCAGCCGGGCTTCGGTATCGGTGACTTTGTAGCATTCAACAGCGCTTATCTTAGTTTTCAGGGTGCACTCATACAAACTTTCATGGTGACAGTCCCCCTGCTGAACATCAAGCCTACCTACCAGCTCTTCCAGCCCATACTCGAGGCTGAGACGGAAGACACGAACGAGAAACTGGATCCGGGTGAACTCACCGGAGGCATAGAGATTTCGAATCTGAGTTTCAGGTATGCCGACGCCCCTGACTGGAGCCTGAAAGACATTACCCTCAATATTCATCCGGGCCAGTTTGTCGCTTTCACCGGGAGTTCAGGTTCAGGCAAATCGACTCTCATCAGGATTCTGCTTGGATTTGAATATTATGATGTCGGAAGTATCCTGTTCGACAAGAAAGAACTGAAGGGACTTGACATCCGGGGCGTAAGGGACCAGCTGGGAGTGGTACTTCAGAATTCCAAGATCATGCAGGGTACCGTGCTGTATAATATCACGGGATCTTCGTCGTACACTGAAGAGGAAGCCTGGGCCGCGGCTGAAATGGCAGGCTGTGCAAGGGAGATTGAGGCACTCCCGAATAAAATGCAGACCATCCTTCCCCCGGGGGGCGACATCCTTTCGGGTGGGCAGCAGCAAAGGATCATTATAGCCAGAGCGCTCATCAGGAACCCGAGGATATTGATCTTCGACGAAGCGACATCCGCCCTTGACAATGAGACTCAGCAGATTGTAAGCTCGAGCATTGACAAACTGAACGCGACGAGGATAGTTATTGCCCACCGCCTCAGCACCATCATCAATGCCGACAGGATCTTTGTCCTCGATAAAGGCCAGCTCATTGAGGAAGGGACTTATACGGAGCTTTTGGAAAAGAACGGATTCTTTGCCGAACTCACAAAAAGGCAGCTTGCCTGACAGAAAATTGAAATTGGGAAAGAGGAAGGTATATACATAACATTGCAACCGAGATGAAAAAGACCCTTGTCCTTCTTGCCCTGCTTGCTGCCGGCATCCTGCCTGTTGCGGGTCAGGAGGCTTTTAATTATGATTCCCTGTCGATGATGCGCCTGCTGGAATATGGCCTCCAGGCAAACTTTGACATCCGCCTGAAAAAACAAATAGTAGGGGAAAGCCAGGGCCAGAAACAAAGTATGAAAGGTGCCTTCAACCCATCGATTACGCTCACGGGTTACGGTTATTACGGAACCGATCCCACCGTCACTTTTCTCAATTCCTATTATCTCAACGGGCAGTTCCTGCTTCCGACACGTTTCGGAGCCAAATTCTACACAGGCTTTAAGCTGTCGACCATGACCGAGATCATCTCAGGTGTCCCCGATTTTTACCCGAGTACCAACATGGCAATTAACGCATCGGGCATGTGGGCAGGGGTTAACATGCCCCTTCTGCGTGACTTCGGAAAGTATAATACCAACAATGTGAATTACCAGGCAAGCATCATCATGAACCAGGCCCAGAATGTTGCGTTCTCTGATGAGGTATGCGTCTTTATAAGGAATACGCTCAGTTCCTATTATGCCGTTTACCAGCGCCTGAAAATATACAGGATCCTGAGCGAGGCGGAGAAAGACGCCAGGGAATACCTGCGCGACATAGGGTATATGATTGATGCCGAGCAGATACCCAAATCGGAGATATACCGGGCAAAAGCTTACGAATCGAATATTAACCAGCAGTTCGCCGAGTCAAAGAACCAGATCAATAATTCTCTCTATGACCTGGTCACCAGTTTAGGAGGGAAAGCAACGCTTAAGCACAGGGGATACCCGGTCATACTGGATTCGCTGCCCGATCCCGCGCTGTTCCCGTGGGAACCCTATGCCGCTTCTGTTTTCGTCAACACCGATACCCTGATTGCAAGAACCCATTACCTCAAAAGCCAGGAACTTGCTACAACCGCCAGCATGATCCAGATGAAGGCAGCCAGGTATAACAAACGCAACGAACTCGATCTTGATCTCCGCTATTACTATTTCGGGACCACGGCTTACCAGCCCATTTCGGATTTCAACCAGACATTTTCAAGCGGAAGTCCGGGCTCATCGGTGAACCTGACTCTTTCGTACAAGCTGCCCTTCTCAAATGACCAGCAAAAAGGTGAATACGTAAGTAAGCTATCTGCATATGAACTGAACAAGACCCAGCTTGAAAAGGTGAGGTTCGACGCGAAGATGCAGGTTTACCAGCTCCTGAGCGACCTGGGGAACCTGATCAACCTGTATAAGAAGCAGATAGAACTGGTTTCCCTCGAGAAAAAAACGTTCGAAAATGAAGCCCAGAAATTCAAGATGGGTAACTCCACCCAGATCAATGTGATCAATACGTATATGGATTATAACACGGCGCTGCTGAACCAGGAGAACGGCAGGCAGGCGATCCTTTCAAAGGTGATCCTTCTGAAATACCTGATCGGGGACTTCCCCACCACACCTGATCTGCTTTTAAAATACAATCCCTGGGATTTTTCGGTAAAATAAATCTTAAGCGGAAAGCAGAGGCTGCAAGAAAGTGAGAAGATACATTCCAATACATGAGGAGATTTTATTACATGCGGCAACAGGGCCTGATGATGTTGCAGTAGTTCACGGCGGGGAGATCCTGACATACGGGAATCTCGAGGCCTGCTCATCAAGCCTTGCCGCCATGCTCGGAGACTTTGGCATAGGCCCTGGTCATTGCGTGGGAATTTATCTGGAGCCCTCACTGCGGATGGCTGTAAGCCTGTTAGCTGTCCTGAAGTCGGGCGCGGCGTATATCCCTCTTTCAATTGCTTTCCCTGAAGAACGAATAAAATTCATCCTTGGTGATGCAGGAGCAGGTCTGCTCATTTCAAATCCTGAGCTTCCGCAGCCTTGCGGACTGGAAAAAACGAAAATTTTCTTTCCCGACTGGGACTTTGTAACAAATCCTAAACAGCAGAGAAAGTGCGAAGCGGCGCATCCCGGCCCGGCCGACCTTGCCTACATTCTTTATACTTCGGGATCCACAGGCAATCCCAAAGGCGTGATGATCGAACACGGGAACCTGTCATATTACGTTCACTGGTTTCGCGAAATAATCATGCCTCAGACCGGCGTCGCACTACCCCTCACCTCCTCATTTATTTTTGCGGCAGCTGTCACCCAGTTCTATTCCACACTCCTCGACGGCAGGACCCTGCACATCCTGGATCCCATGCTCATCAGGCAGCCTGCCGCCTTAATGGAATGGTACAGTTGCCACCCCGGTCACGGGATCTACTGTGTACCCACCTTATGGTCGGGGATTCTTGGTTTTTTAAAGTCTGCCGATGGCCGTGTCCCCGGTATGAATCCGCCTCCCGTAGTGTATCTTTCAGGAGAGGCTGTTCCGGATGAAATGATCGAAGCTACCTTCAATTGCCTTCCGCAGTCACAATTATGGAACCTGTACGGCCCCACCGAGGCCACAGCCAATATCACAGCCTGCAGGCTTTATCCGGGGGACACCTCCCATATCGGCCCCCCCCTCGATGGCACCAGGGTGTTCATCGTAGACGAGAACCTTGAACCTGTGGAACAGGGGGAAGCAGGGGAACTCCTTGCCTGTGGGGAAGGAATTGCAAGGGGATATGTAAATCTGCCGGAACTGTCGGCATCAACTTTTATTCACCTCAGAATGAACAGGGATGAGAACCTTAGGCTTTACAGGTCGGGCGACCTGGTACGAGAGGAAGCTCCGGGCAAACTGAAATTTATCGGAAGGAAGGACCAGCAGGTCAAGATACGGGGATACCGGGTTGAACTTCCCGAGATCGAGCATGCTCTTTCAGCGGTTCCGTTGGTAAAACATGCTGCAGTCAGAGCCATTGAAAACGGCAGTGAATCGAAAACTCTGGTTGCCTGCATCATGTTCCACGAGAACGAAACCATGAGCGTTCAGCAGCTGCGTTTCATCCTGGGAAGGACCCTCCCTGATTTTATGATTCCCGAAAGGTTTATCATCCTTGACCGTTTTCCTCTTCTGCCGAACGGGAAGACCGACCGCCGGTCACTCCCTGAGCCCGGACCGGAAAGGCCCGGACTCGGCTATCCTGCTGTTTCTGCTGTCACGGCCAGGGAAAAGACCATGGTTAGGATATGGGAAGAGGTTCTGGGTTTAGAAGGAATAGGAATGGAGGACAATTTTTTCGAGCTCGGGGGAAATTCACTCAAAGCCAATGCCCTCTCCATTGAGATCAGGTCAAGGATGGAAACACAGGTTTCACTCAGGGCCATCTTTGAGAATCCTACGCCGGCAGGGCTGCTGCAGCATGCAGTTACCCGGGAGGGAGCAGGTGAGGTCACCAAGGAAATGCCGGCTGTGGAAAGCCCCGCTCCCGGAATCATGGAAACGACCGGGACAGAGGCATCCGAAAACCAGAAGGCACTGTGGTTCCTGCAGCATGCCGAACCGGAATTATGTGCTTACAATATCTTTTATTCTGTTTGCCTTGACGGACAGCTTGATGTGGATTGCCTGGGCAGGGTACTGGAGAGGATCATCGAAGTAAATCCCTGCCTTACCTCCGCTTTTCTACCGGGTGCGGATTCCCCGGTTGAGAAATCCCTCCCCGTGAAGGGCAGTAAGGCCCGGGAGATCATCACAGTCATCACCGGCCAGACCATAAGCCGGGAAGATGCTGTGGAACTGGCCAGGCTGGAAGCTTCAAAACCTTTTGACCTCGGAAAAGGCTTTCCCTTCCGATTCATCCTATACAGGACAGGGCAGGACTCTCATTTCCTGGCTGTGGTCATTCACCACATTGTATTTGACGGCTTATCGTTCGGCAACTTTCTCTCACAGCTCAGGGAATTTTATGATGAGGCGCAAGCCGGTTTACGTAATACGGGATCGCATCGCATGGCCGGGATCAGCGGCTTTGCCATAGAAGAAAGAGCCTATCTTGAAAGCGCAGGTTACCAGTCCGACAGGTTATACTGGAAGAACCTCCTCGACGGGGTTTCTACATTTTACGAGCTTCCTACGGATTTCGTGCGTCCTGAAGGAATGTCACAGGCGGGCGGGCAGGTCAGGACAAAGATTGACCCGGCACTGATGAAACGTTTAAAGGCATTCAGCGACAGCTCGGGGGCCAGTATGTTCATGACCTGCCTGGCGGCCTTTTCGGTCCTGCTGTACAGGCATTCGGGCCGTCTCGATTTCCTCATTGCCACCCCGGTGGCCAACAGGAACAGCAGGAACTCCCTGGGTTATTTAGGGTATTTTGTCAACACCATGCTGTTCAGGACAGGGATAGATCCGACCCTGCCCTTCGCCGGCTGGCTTGGCAGGCTTAAGGAGCAAACCCTGGAAAGTCTCTCCCACTCCCGCTTTCCCCTCAATCATCTTACAGGTCTTATCAGGACCGACAGGATACCCGGTATCAATCCCTTTTTCCAGGTTATGTTCGCATACCATGAAACCGGGTGGGATTTCACTGCATCGGGTCCCCTGAAAATCAAAGGCAGTGAGGAATTTACAGGTTTCTCAAAATTCGACCTCTATGCCGAATTTTTCAGCAGCCGGTCGGAAACGGAGCTTGTTTTCACCTATTCAGCCGCACTGTATCGCCGGGAGACTATGGAAGTGCTTGCCAATCACCTCTTACAGCTTTTATCCTCGGTTTGTCATACGGCCGGGGATCCCCTGTATGGCCTCAGCATGATGGCACGACCGGAGTACGAAAAGGTGGTGTATGGTTGGAACAGCACCATGCATCCACTGCCCCGGGGAAAAACATTGCCAGGGATGATACTGGAGCAGATCTGTATCTCACCCGACAATATAGCCCTTGTTTCGAGGACCACCAGCTATACGTACAGGGAAATGGGTGAAAAAGCCTCCATGTTTGCCGCCGCCCTGATGAAGCTTGGAGTTAAAAAATCTGATCCCGTGGGGATACATCTTGAGAATTCCCCCGACATGGTCCTTTGCATCCTGGCTTTGTTCATGGCTGGAGCAGTCTATATACCCCTGGATCCCTATTATCCCGAAGAGCGCCTGCGCTATGTCATTGAAAAGACCGGCACGAAGCTCCTCATCTCCGGTGAAGACCGAAGTGAAGGCAGGGACAGATTCCCGGCCAGGTTTGTGTCGCCGGGGAATCTCATGAAATTATCGGGTCCCCTCGGAGAAGCCCGTTGCAGTTGCAGCCCGCATGATGTTGCATACATCATGTTCACCTCGGGTTCTACCGGGAATCCCAAAGGTGTCGTTATCAGGCATGACAGTCTTCTCAACTTTCTTCTCTGGATGAAAGACGAACTGGCATTTGGCCCTTCCGATTCGTTTCTTTCAACGACATCGATCAATTTCGACATCTCTTTACTGGAGTTGTTCACCCCCCTGATCAGCGGGGCAAGGCTGGTGCTTGAGAAAAGGAGCGAACTGCAGGCGCCAGAAAAAGTGGAAGCCATACTGAACGAAATGACGGTGAATACGGTGCAGTTCGTCCCCTCGGGATGGAAAGCCCTTTGCGATACGGGAGTGCCTTCCAGGGTAAAATCTCTTAAAACAATGATATCCGGCGGGGAGAAGCTTTCAAAGAACCTGCAGGAACTACTCTTTGCCCAGTCATCTGCGTCGCTTTTAAATCTTTACGGCCCTACCGAAGCCACGGTATACATGGCCTTCTGGCGTTGTGAAAGAAACAGCAGGCTGAGGATGGTTCCCATCGGAAGGCCTGTATACAACGCGGCATTTTACATACTTGACGGAGATCTTAAGCCGGTTCCGGTAGGGGTGACAGGAGAGGCCTGGCTTGGTGGTAACATTCTTGCCGAAGGGTATTTTGATGATGAGTTGCAGACAGCATCCCGTTTCCTGCCCGATCCTTTTTCGGGTATACCCGGGGCGAAGATGTACAGGGCCGGGGATCTTTGCCGTTTCCTTGCCGACGGAGCCATCGAGTTTCTGGGGCGCACCGACCACCAGGTCAAAGTCAGGGGGTTCAGGATAGAACCAGGTGAAGTCGAATCGACCATACTGCGCTTTAAAAGCGTTTCCAGGGTTATCGTCAATGCGCAGGAGCATGGGGAAGATGACATCCGCCTTACTGCATTCCTCGTACCTTCAGGCCCGGAAGGTGTCGACGAATACGCATTGAAGGAGTTCCTCAGGCTGCATTTGCCTGCTTATATGATACCCGGTCATTTCATTACGGCTCCCGCAATCCCGACGCTTCCCAACGGCAAAACCGATTACAAGTCGCTTCTGAAGATGAGGCCTCCAGCCCCTGTGCTTCCCAGGTTCGTCAGGGAAAAGATGAATGAAACGGAGGAACAGCTCAAGGACATATGGAAAGATCTCCTGGGCCACGAAGCCTTTTCGGCAACCGATAATTTTTTTGAAGTCGGAGGACATTCCCTGCTGCTGGTCAGGATGAAAGACCAGATCGCGGAAAAGATGAATGAGGAAGTGAGCATAGTCGATCTGTTTCATTATCCTGCCATCAGGAGCATTTCGGTTTTCCTCAGGAAGGAGCATTCAGGCCATGACTATTCCGACATTGAAAAAAGGGTGGCATCAAGGAATAAAAGCATCAGGCAACAAGTAAGCAAACGATTATTTCGCGGTAAAAACGAATAATAACATGAACACGATGAGCGAAAGCGGATCAAATAACATGGAAGGCAAGATAGCCATTATTGGAATGGACTGCCGTTTACCGGGAGCCGGTAATGTAGGTGAATACTGGGAAAACCTTATCAACGGGGTGGAGACCCTGAGCACTTTTACCGACGAAGAACTGGTATCATCGGGAGTCGCCCCCGGGGTTTTCCGGCAGCCGAACTATATCAGGAACCGTGGGATCATCGGGGGTGCTGAATTCTTTGATGCTGAATTTTTCGGCTTCACCCCCCGCGACGCCGAATTGCTGGATCCCC
>JBAXBP010000115.1:0-10958 GCA_037141915.1 Bacteroidota bacterium
ATGACCGTCCTGCTGAACAAGTTCTTCCCGAAATTCATGGACGGTATGGTTTACAACCATATGGCCAAAGAGCCGGATTCACCGTTCAAATGATTTACGGGTTATGGTTCGCCCGCTCAGTTGAAGATATTCCTGGTGGAATGCGTTGATAAATTCAATACCAGTCGAGAAATGCAAGATAGTCAGTGGCTGCGAGGAAGGGCGAACCAATGGTAAAAGTTATTGCATTCGATCCGTCTGCATTAATGACGGTAACACTCAGGTCCCCGCTGATATAAGCAATTCTTGAACCGTCCCTGGACCAGCAGGATGGACTGTCGGAAAAGTTACTGGCTACCTTTACAGGCGCGCTTCCATCCATTTTCATCACATACAGGTCATTATACCTGAAATAACATATCCTGCTTTTGTCAGGAGCCCAGTGGAAATCTATACTGTCGTGAATATCAGCCAGTTTTACGATTGATCGATCCGATAAGGTCAGACTCCAGAGTGCATTGGCATTATGAAATAATAACTGCGAGCCGTCATGAGTCCATACGGAAAAACTTCCTTTTGCAAGCAAATGGAAACCGCCCTCATTGATATACCCGGCAGAGTCGGCTACTATATTGGAATGATCGGGTAATTCTTTCATGGTACTCAAACCAATATTTGCTCCGTCGGGCGACCATTCCCCAAGATAAGGATACCTCCCGTACGGAAGGAAAATATACCGAACTAAACCTGAACCGTCTGCGTTCATAAAGCATAGAGAATCGCCTAAAGTTCCGTCCGTGCCATAGATTTCATGAAGAAATGCTATCTTCCTGCCATCGGGTGAGAAAACAGGGGCAGAACCTTCGAATTCCCTTTTATCGGGCCCCCATCCGTTCATGAGATAAAACCAGTCTCCGCAATCATACAGTATTTTTGTACCGTCGGGTGACCATTTGCCGGCACCGATGTCGGGCTGGTCTGCAACCTTCGTTATCCCGGTTGAATTCATAATATAAACTCTGCTTACATTATCGTGATGACTCCGGGTCAGGAATACGAAGGTACCACCCAGTTCCCCGGGCCAGTAATTTGTTTCCTTTTTTTTGCAGCCACTGTCCGAAACAAAAATAATAATGACCAGGATAAGTGATAATAATTGTTTCCCTTTTGTTTTCATATCATGGTTATTAACAATGATTTTCTCTACCTCTCTACCTCGCTACCTCACTACTTACTTCTCGGATGAAACTGTATGATTGTACTGCGCAGATATTCCCGATCTAAATGCGTGTAGATCTCAGTCGTGGTGATGGATTCATGCCCGAGCATTTCCTGGACCGCGCGCAGGTCGGCTCCGCCCTCAACAAGAGAGGTGGCGAAGGAATGGCGGAAGGTATGCGGACTGATGGTTTTCTTTATCCCCGCTTTTGCTGCAAGGTCTTTTATAATATTGAATATCATTACCCTGCTTAACTTAGTCCCCCTGCGGTTCAGGAAAACGAAATCTTCATTCCCCGTCTTTATCGGTACACCCGTCCTGATATCCTTTAAATAATGTACGATCTCGTTATGTGCTGTATCGCCAAGAGGAACCAGCCTTTCCTTGTTTCCTTTTCCTACCACCTTGATAAACCCGTCGTTGAAATACAAATTGGTAACCTTCAGGTTGACCAGTTCCGAAACACGCAACCCGCATCCGTACAGTACCTCCAGTATGGCTTTGTTGCGTTTTCCTTCGACTGTACTCAGGTCGATCACACCTGTCATTTCATTGATCTCTTCGACAGTGAGGAAAACCGGAAGTTTACGCCCTGTCTTGGGCGATTCGAGCAGCTCGGTAGGGTCTTTGCGGATGAGATTCTCAAGAAGCAGATACTTATAAAACCCCTTCAGACCTGAAACTATCCTTGCCTGCGACGTTGCTGTCATACCCAACTCGCTGATCCACCGTAAAAAATTCTGAAGATCTTTCAGCGTTATCTGTTCAGGAGTGCAAGGGTTGCCTTTAAGTTCAAGATATTGTGTAAGTTTAAGCACATCATGTACATAAGCTTCGATGGAATTCATCGAAAGGGACTTTTCGAGACGGAGGTAGGATTTATATCCCTGAATAAAAGAATTCCAGCGCATCGGATGATTTATGTAGTCTTAGGATTGATTGACAGGTTAAAAGTATTAAATAATTTTTGTTTATTCCGGGAAAGTTTGTACTTTTGCAGTCCGAAAATTTCTAAGAATAATTTTTCATGGCAAAGAAGAGCAAAGACCAGAGAATTCAAGTGATTCTGGAGTGCACAGAGCAGAAAACTAGCGGTGTGCCGGGGATGTCGCGTTACGTCACCAAGAAGAACAAGAAGAATACCCCCGAAAGACTGGAGTTGAAAAAGTACAACTCGTACCTCAAGAAAATGACTGTTCACAAAGAAATCAAATAAGTTGAGATATGGCAAAGAAAGTAGTTGCTTCATTTAAAGGTTCAGCCACCGGTAAGGATTACACCAAGGTGATCCGCATGGTGCGCTCTAATAAGACCGGAGCTTACGTATTCAAGGAAGCTATGGTTCCCAACGACCAGGTTAAAGACTTCCTTGCAGGAAAGCACGATTAATCAGATTCATTTGATCATGGAAAGCTTTTTTCAATTGAAAAAAGCTTTTTTTATATAAACTCTTACCATGGGCCTGTTCAGTTTCCTGAGTAAAGACAAAAAGGAAGATCTCGACAAGGGGCTTGAAAAAACCAAGACCAGCATCTTTTCAAGGATTTCCAAGGCTGTTGCCGGCAAATCAAAAGTCGACGACGAAGTCCTGGATAATCTTGAAGAGATACTTGTGACTTCGGATGTGGGAGTGGAGACCACTGTCAGGATAATCGAGCGCATACAGAATCGTGTTGCCAGGGACAAATTCCTGGGCACTGCCGAGTTGAATACCATACTTAAAGAAGAGATTGCAGGGCTGCTGCTTGAGAATTCCATAGAAGACCAGAAGGGCTTCGACTTTGCACTTCCCTATAAACCCTATGTGATCATGGTGGTAGGAGTGAACGGGGTTGGAAAGACCACCACCATAGGCAAACTCGCCTATCACTTCAAGAAAGCAGGCAAGTCGGTTTTGCTGGGTGCAGCCGATACATTCAGGGCCGCTGCGGTCGACCAGCTGAATATCTGGGCCGAAAGGGTGGATGTCCCCATCATCATGCAGGGGATGGGAGCCGATCCTGCTTCCGTAGCATATGATACTGTCAATTCGGGAATATCACGTGGCAGTGATGTGGTGATCATCGATACGGCAGGGCGCCTTCACAACAAGATCAACCTGATGAACGAGCTTTCCAAGATCAGGAAGGTTGTTCAGAAACTTATTCCTGAAGCACCCCATGAAGTACTCCTTGTTCTTGATGCTTCAACCGGCCAGAATGCCTTTGAACAGGCCAAACAATTCACCGCCGCCACCGAAGTCAACGCCCTCTGCCTTACCAAGCTTGACGGAACTGCTAAAGGCGGAGTAGTCATAGGTATTTCAGACCAGTTCAGGATCCCCGTTAAATATATTGGTGTGGGAGAAAAGCTTGAGCACCTGCAGATCTTTAACAGGGTGGAATTCGTCGATAGTCTTTTCAAATAAATAAAACCGGTTGAAAACCAGGTCCAGGCCTCATCATATCGGAATCGTTTCACTTGGCTGCGCCAAAAACCTCATTGATTCCGAGCTCCTGCAAAAACAGCTGGATGCCGGCAACCTTAAAATCTCCTTTGATCCTTCATCAATAAAAGGCCTCGATACCATGGTCATCAATACCTGCGGTTTTATTGGTGATGCAAAAAAAGAATCGATAGATACCATACTCCAGTATGTGCAGGCCAAGGAACAGGGCAGGCTTAGCCATGTGTTTGTCATGGGATGCCTTTCGGAAAGATACCGTGACCAGCTAAGGAAAGATATTCCCGAGGTGGATGCTTATTACGGGGTCAACGAACTCAGGAAGATTGTAAAAGATCTCGGAGGGCATTACAACAGCCACCTGCTCGGAGAAAGGATGATCTCCACTCCTTCACATTATGCTTACCTGAAAATAGCCGAAGGTTGTGACCGTAAATGCTCATTCTGCGCCATTCCGGGAATACGGGGGGCCCACGTTTCACGCCCATCCGCCGACATTATTAAAGAAGCTGAAGGGCTCGTTGCCAAAGGCGTAAAGGAGATTATTGTTATCTCCCAGGATACAACTTATTATGGCCTGGATATATATAAAAGACGTAAGATAGCCGGATTGCTTGAAAAACTGGCAGAAATCAATCCAGATGGCTGGATCAGGCTCCATTATGCTTATCCCCATGGCTTTCCTTCAGATCTTCTGCAGGTGATCGCCGATCATGACAATATCTGCAGTTATATTGACATCCCTCTCCAGCATATCAATAACAGGATACTGAGGTCGATGAAACGGGGGCTTTCATCAGAAAAAACCCGTCAGCTGGTAAGTACGATCAGGGAAAAGATACCTGGCGTTACCCTTAGAAGCAGTTTTATTACGGGTTACCCTGGCGAAACCGAAAAGGAGTTCACCGAATTATATGATTTTATTGCGGAGACAGGGTTTGACAGGCTTGGCGTCTTTACTTATTCGCATGAAGAGGACACCTCTGCTTATAAACTGAAGGATGATATCCGCCAGAAAATAAAACAGGAAAGGGCTGATAAGATCATGACCTTGCAGCAGGACATCTCGATGATGAGGAATAAAGTCAAGGTGAGCAGGATTTTCAAAGTCCTGGTAGACAGGACCGAAGGTGATTACTACATTGCCCGCACCGAAGGCGATTCCCCCGAAATTGACAATGAGGTGCTGATCCCTGTTACCGGCAATAAACTGAAGCCCGGAACGTTCGAAGAAGTAAAGATTATCTCGGCCGAAAGCTTTGATCTTTATGCAGAACCTGTAAACAGGCTTGGACAAAGACGGAAATAATTTTAACTTTGTGCCGTATCCCATTGTTATTCCAAAAAATAAACTAAGCATTATGAAAAAGAATTTCCTTGTTGCAATTGCATTCCTGTTCCTCATGACTATTGCGGCCATGCCTAAGGCCGGCGCCCAGGTAAAAGCTACCGACACTCTAAACCGCAACGATGTTGCAGGTTTTAAAACAGGCTATTGGGAAGAAAAAACAGGCGAGATCCTAAGCAAAGGATTTTATATCCAGGGAAAAAAAGAAGGCTCATGGGTGAGTTTTTACCCGAACAATATTCTCAACAAACTTGAGGAGTATAAAGCAGGTCAGAAAAACGGACCGACTGTATCGTTCGATCGCAGGGGTAAGGTCCTGCTATATGAAGCCTACCGCAACGGGCAGCTAAATGGTCAGCAGATCATGTATTCACAGATCAGTGATTTCCCTCTTTCCGAAACGAATTACCTTAACGGGATGAGATCCGGAATGTACCGCCTCTATTATGATAACGGCAAGATACAGGAAGAATCGAATTACCTCAACGACCAGAGGGATGGCATGTCGCGCTGGTACAATAAAAACGGAAGGCTGCTGGCCCAGTACAATTACAAAAGCGGCAATTTCGAAGGTCCCCAGAGAACATACTATGATAATGATACTATCCAGATCCTTTCGAATTACAGCAAAAACGAATTTTCGGGGGATTACACAGAGTATTACAGGAATGGTAAGTTCAAGGTCACTGGGAAATATACGAACGGGCAGAAAGACGGCCCCTGGACCGAATTCGATGAAACAGGAAAAGCTGTAAAAACCACCAAGTTCAAAGTAAGCAGCCCTGCAAAAAAATAGTGATGCGAAAGGTAAAGAATCCTTTTGTAGCATATGAAGGGTACAACTGTTTTGGCTGTGCCCCGGGTAATTCCTTAGGACTTAGGATGACTTTTATTGAAGAAGGCGAGGAGATCGTTTCATATTGGGAACCCCAAAAACATTTTCAGGGATACCATACCATTTTGCACGGAGGGATACAAGCCACTCTGATGGACGAGGTTGCTTCGTGGTTTGTTTACGTGAGACTGAAATCGGCAGGTGTTACTTCAAAAGCTGAGATCCGCTATATCAAACCCTTGTATGTTGACAGGGGAACGCTCACTATAAGGGCTTGCCTTTTGCAGATGAGACGGAACCTGGCCGATATTTCAGTAAAGATATTTGATAATGAAAATGTGCTTTGCGCTGAATCAGTGATGGTGTTTTTTACTGTACTTCCTGAAAAAGCTAAGGAAAACTTATATTACCCCGGGCATGAAAGCTTCTTTGATACCGAAGGGTAAAGGAATACAGATGTCCCCAATTTGTACATTGTACATGGTACATTGTACATTACCAGGTTTTATCGTCCGTTTTTTATAAGATAATTTTTCGGAACAGGTCTTGGTTTGGTACCGTATAAGGCTCCGTAATTGCTTTTATTCTTCTTCATCTTGCTTTGGCGTCCGCTCCCGTATGCATCACAGGAAAATTTATTCTTTGCACAGCCGGCAAAAATGGTCAGAAATATAATGCCTGAAAGTAAAGTCCGGGATGAAAGCCGTGTAATCCAAGAGGGTAAAAAGTGCATATTCGGTTATTGTACACACAAAGGTATAAATAAATTGCTTTTCCTGCAGATGGCATATCTAAAAGAGGAATTTGTATCTTCGCGAGCATGAAGGGCAAACTGATCATTTTTTTCTCTCTGTTAACGCTCATGCTGAGCTCTGAAGTTGTTTCGGGGCAGTACCCTGGCCCCCCGGGCCAGGCAGGGACTACCGCCATCAGGAAGGACAGCTCCGTTTTTTATTCCTGGGCAGTGAAATGTACGGTGGAAAGGGGATTTGTTAATATATCCGACACCAATTACCTGTATAACAATTCCAACAGGGCATCGTACGGTAATGTTTTTATGGCCACGGACTTTCCCGATGGACTGGTGCTCAGCCTTGGCGACGGTGGAATAGCTACAGTCAGCTTCGATACCATTATCTCCGACCATGCGGGCTGGGATTTCGCTGTTTTCGAAAACTCTTTCAGCGACGGCTTCCTCGAACTCGCTTATGTAGAGGTAAGTTCAGACGGTATCCATTTCGTAAGGTTTCCTTCGGTCTCGCTAACTCAAACCCAGCAGCAGGTGGGGACCTTCGATACGATAGACACCAGGAATATCTATAATCTTGCCGGGAAATACAGGCTTTTTTATGGAACCCCTTTCGATCTTTACCAGCTTAAAGACAGCAGCACGATTGACATCCATCATATCACCCATATAAGGATCATCGATGTGGTTGGCTGCCTGCAGGATGCCTATGCAAGGTTCGATTCACAGAACCATAAAATCAACGATCCCTGGCCCACGCCTTTTGACACCGGGGGATTCGACCTCGACGCGGTGGGGCTTCTTCATAACGCACCCACCGGTGTAGACGATAAAAAAACACCTGATGTAAGCATCCTCCCTAATCCCTGTTCCGGTGAAGCCAGGTTTTTTGCCCATACCTCAGTCAGGTTGAATTTTGAGATTACCAACCAGATGGGTAAAACAATACTGCAGTCAACCTTTTCGGCCAGCACAATTGTTGACGTTTCAAACCTTACTCCGGGTATTTACTTTGTGAGTTTTATCAATCCCGAGACATCGACCCGGTTAACCAAAAAGCTTCTGAAATATTAGCACCCTGATCAAATACATCTTAACAATCGGGCTTTCTTGTTATTTTCTGCTTCTGCATCAGGGCAGTGCGTTTGCTCAGGCATCCAAAGACACAGTGCACCTGAAAGAGGCCGAAGTCAGGGCCAACCTTGTTCCTGACAACAAGGGCTACAAGAGGGTGACTTTCGATTCCCTGATCCTTGTTCCTTACCGCGAAGGCGACCTTTCGGCTATATTATCGCAGATATCTACCATCTTTATAAAGCAATACAGCCCCGGAAGCCTTGCCACCACCTCCTTCAGGGGAACCACGGCAAGCCACACCCAGATAGAATGGAACGGTATCAGCATGAACAGTCCTATGCTTGGCCAGTCAGACCTTTCACAGATCCCTGTTTCAGCTTTCGACCAGATAGAAGTGCTTTACGGAGCATCAGGACTGACCAAGACCAGCGGCGCATTCGGAGGGGTCGTTAACCTGGTGACCAATCCCGACTGGAATAACAGGATACATGCATCTTTAGGACAAACCATTGCCAGTTTCAATAATTATACAACCCTGGGGGAATTTGTAGGAGGAAACTCTTCATTCCAATCCCATACCAGGCTCAACTACACCACCGCACTTAATGATTTCCCTTATTATAATGAAAATACGGGCGAAACAGTTAAACAACATGATGCCAAAGTGCTTCAATATGGCATTACCGAAGAGGCTTTCTGGAAGATCAAAGACAAGCATATGCTGGCGGCCCATATATGGTACAGCTATGACGACAGGGACATACCTCCCCAGGTTGTGGGGTATTATTATCCCCAGAAAACCCTGGTTAAAACATTAAGGTCAATCCTCGAATACAAGCTGGTGGAAAAATTCTGGAATTTCTCGGTCAAAACATCACTGGTCAACCAATTCATGAATTACAGGGAAGACAGCTTGTTTATGAATTACAATCACAGGTATAACTCCTGGCTCACTTCTGCAAGGTTTACTTATACCAGGATTAAAAACCTGACCATCAAACCCGGGCTGGACTATAATTATGAATATGTGAAGTCCGATTCTTATAATGGCATTAAAACCAGGAACACACTGGGGTTTTACTTTCAATCGGAATATGATTTCAACACCCATGTAAAAACCACGCTGATACTGCGTGAAGACTATCTCGACGGGGCATTCATGCCGTTTATTCCCTCATTGGGAGTTTCATACAAACCGTTCAACAAGGTAAACCTGTATTTCAATGCAAATGCCTCGAGGAATTACAGGTATCCGACGCTGAACGACCTTTACTGGAACCCGGGAGGCAATCCCAACCTGAAACCTGAATACGATAATGGCATCGAGGGAGGTGCTACCTATAACTTTCCATCGCAAAGCGGTAACTTTTTTATTGAAACCGCCGTATCAGGATATTATTCATGGATGCATGACATGATAGTCTGGAACCCTGTTCCGTCAAACCCGTCGATATGGGAACCTCAGAATGTCAGTGAAGTTAATGCCCGGGGAATTGAAACAAGCCTTAATCTGAAGTGGAAGATCAGGAAATTGCAGATCACTATGTCGAATAATTATACTTTTTGCAGGTCAACTAACGCGAAGACAACTTCCCCTGAAGATAAGTCCCTCGGCATGCAATTAATCTATATTCCTGAGAATACTTATAACGGAACCCTGAATCTCAATTGCTGGAATTTCACCCTGGGGTACAACCTTTCATTTGTTGATAAAAGATACACATCATCTGACAATCAATCATATATGCCAGGTTATTCATTGTCGAATATTATTTTCGGCAAATCATTCAATTTGCCTGATTTTGTTATATCTTTACTGGCGAAAGTCAATAATCTTTTCAATCTCGATTACCAGAGCGTAAAGAATTGGCCAATGCCTGGAATTAATTATTCATTAACTGCGAAGTTTGAATTCAAAAAATAAAGCCACTATATTAAAGAACATCAAACATAAGGTTCTCCGGGAAGGCAGGTTAATTATCCTTGCTGGTCTTGGAGTTTGTGTATTTACAGGATGTTCAAAGACACCTATTCGTGAGAAACAGGATACTAATCCTGTTGAAACGGTTACCTATAATAAAGGTGTTTTCGTTATCAACGAAGGTAATTATACCTGGGCCAATGCATCGGTATCTTATATTGCCGGAATATCCGATGTTATTTACCAGGACATATACCAGGCCGCCAACAACCGGGGTCTGGGCGATGTGGCCCAATCCATGAATATCCTCGGAAACAAAGGATTCATTGTTGTCAACAATTCGAATAAGATCGAGGTGGTTTCGCTTACCGATTTCAAATCAGTGGCCACCATCACCGGGTTCAATTCCCCAAGGTATATTGCCTTTGTCGATTCGACCAAAGCCTATGTCACCAACATGCAGAAAAACATTTCTGTTGTTGACCTGCATAAAATGACAATTTCCAAAACCATTGCAACTCCATACTGGACTGAAGGACTGTTACATTTCGGGAACTATATGTTTGTCACCTGCATCGGTGGTTTCAACCAGACCACTGCAGACCGTAAATCCCAGGTCTATATTGTGGATACCAGGAGCGATATTATTGTCGACAGCCTCGCAATGGGCAAGGAACCTGTAAGCATCACCGTGGACCGTAAAAACAAGATCTGGGTCATCTGTACCGGGGGGTATAATAATTATGAGGCTCCAACGCTGAAGAGGATAGATCCTGCCCTGATGATAGTGGAAAAAACTTTTACTTTCCCTGTCCAGCAAGGCGTTCCCAGCAGGCTTTGCATCAATCCGACCGGTGATACTTTGTATTTCATTAACGGCGGGATTTTCCAGATGTCAGTCAGCGCGACAGACCTGCCTTCAACCGCTTTAATCCCTGCAAACGGGCATCTGTTTTATGGCCTGGGTATCGATCCGAATACAGGTGAAGTCTATGCGAGTGATGCGGTTAACTACACACAGAACGGCTATGTTTACTGTTGCAGCCAGTCCACCGGACAAATTCTGCACACTTACACCGCAGGGCGTATACCGGGCTCATTCTGTTTTGAGTCCTTTTCGAAGAAGTAATTCAGAGAATTTCTTTTAATATCACACGGAACTCGCTAAGAATCATAGCAATCGCTACCCATATGATATTACCGTCGATGTAAAAGCATGGAAAATTTGCCCTCAGCCCATTGAACAGCTTGATCATCAGCCTGGGTAAGTGGACAGCCTGCAGGAACAATCAAAGAAATGCGAGCAACGACGATACAAAGGCAAGCAGAAGGAAAGGAAGCTACAACCGCTTGCACAGCCTGAGCCTCAGGCTGAGTATAGAAGTACA
>JBAXBP010000116.1:0-10905 GCA_037141915.1 Bacteroidota bacterium
CCCTGTTTTTTCACAAGCGGCTGAGAGAAGAGAGGACCATTGCATCCATAGAGGATTTAAAGAGACAACTGCAGATTGATAAAACCCAGATCGACGAACTTATTTTCTGATGGAGAATTCAAACCACATACCGATCAAAGTAACCTTTCTGGGGACAGGCACTTCCATCGGCGTCCCGGTGATCACCTGTGATTGCCCTGTATGCAAATCGCCGGACCCTCACGACAAGAGGATGAGAACCTCGGTCATGCTCGAAGTGAACGGGTATACCTTCGTGATTGACTGCGGCCCTGACTTCAGGATACAGATGCTGAGGGAAAATGTCAACAACCTGGATGCTGTCATCTTCACCCATGAGCACCGTGACCATATTGCCGGCCTGGACGACATCAGGGCTTTTAACTATGTGCTGAATAAAAAGATAGATATCTACGGCAGCAGGCAGGTGATGGAAGCGATACAGACCGAATTCCCCTATATCTTTTCCTCATCCAGGTATTTCGGCGCTCCCCAGCTTACCATCCATAATATCGACGATGCTCCGTTCACTGTCTTCGGTGTTGAATTCATTCCCATCAGTGTTCTGCATGAGAAACTGCCTGTGACAGGATTCAGGATAGGCGATTTTACTTACATCACCGATGCTTCGTACATTTCTCCCAAAGAACTGGAGAAGATCAAAGGTTCCAAGGTGATTGTGCTCAACGCCCTCAGGAATTCAAAGCACACCTCGCATTTCTCGGTGGGGGAAGCCGTGGAAATATTAACAAAACTCAGGCCGGAAGCGGCTTACCTGACTCATCTCAGCCATTTTGTAGGCCTCCACAACGAGGTGAACAGCAAGCTTCCAGGTTTTGTCCAGCTTGCATACGACGGATTAACCCTGACTATCTGAGTATGAAGATCGATATCCTTACCTTATTCCCTGAAATGTTCAATGGGCCGTTTTCCCATTCAATCATCAAGCGCGCAAAGGAGAAAGGCCTTGCCGAGATCAACCTGTACAATATCAGGGACTGGTCAGTCGGCAAGCATAAAACCGTTGATGATTATGCATTCGGAGGAGGCGCCGGCATGGTCATGATGATTGAGCCTATTGCCCGCTGCATCGTGGAGCTTAAGGGAAAAACCGCTTATGATGAAGTGATCTATCTTTGCCCTGACGGGGAACTGCTTGACCAGAAAACGGCAAACAGGCTTTCGCTTGATCAGAACCTGCTGATCCTTTGCGGGCATTATAAAGGGATTGACGAAAGGATACGAGAGCATTTCATCACGCTTGAGATCTCAATAGGAGACTATGTGCTTTCGGGTGGTGAACTTGCTGCAGCAGTGCTTGCCGATGCAGTGATACGATTGTTGCCGGGAGTCCTGAATGATGAAACTTCAGCACTTTCAGATTCTTTCCAGGATAACCTGCTGTCTCCTCCTGCATATACACGTCCGTATGATTTCAACGGCTGGAAAGCCCCGGATGTCCTGTTATCGGGCAACGACAAGGAAATCTCGAAATGGAGGCACGAACAAAGCCTGGAAAGAACGAAGAAACGCAGGCCGGGCTTGTTGGAAAAATAAATCCCGGGTCGGATCTTTCACCATGCCGTCAAGATCGAGATCCGTGGACCCAGTTATCGCCAGCATCAGGGGATGAAACTTCAAAAGAAATATAAGAAACAAAAATAAGCCTCCCATCTTGATAAGAATCAAGGCCAGGCCATCATCGTTGACAGCCTTTTCTTTTGATAAATCCGTAAATCGTCAGGAAAATGATTGACTCATACCCTGGAAAAGGGCTATAATCACAATTTCATGCATCTGTTTTATTTCACTAAACGAAACTTAAAAAGAAGTTTGAAACCGGCAACAATGACACCTCATGATGAGGCCTTACTCAATTATACAATCCCTGAAGGTTGGTATCATTTTGTTCCGTTTACTGGTACCAGTTTATATCAAATCCATGAAAACGAACGAGAGACTGGCACATTGATCTTTGGCAGTCTCTCTTTCAAGAAATTATTACTTTAAGAAACTCAATGGGACACTGATAATTTACCTGATTTAGAATAAGGTCCATTAGTGAGAGTGTAGATATAAACACCGGAAGGAATTTCACGAGTATCCAGAATTTCCTGACCTTGAGAATGATTCAGAGGTATGCTTTTTATTACCTCATTATTTAGATTGCTTATTTTGATAAATGAATTATATTCTCCTTTAAATATCTGATAGGTAAATGCAACCCAGGTATTCGATGGATTTGGCTTGATAGAAACACGAGGTTCATATATTTTATTCAAGAGATCACCCTTGTTATTTGATCCTTCTTTCACTGGACCGTTGGGACATCCCGGACAGCTAATATAAGGAACCCTAAAAGCAAATTCAAGAATATTGCTTGCCTGCAAACCTGCAATACCCTGACTATTTGATGCAATACTCTGTAAGTAAGCAATTTGAGTCGAATCAAGATTAATCATATCGATATTTTGATCAATTAAACCGGCTTGCCATGTTTTAAAGCTTTTATAGTAATTGTATTCAACGGTTCCAATTGAATCCAACGGATATAGTTGAGGTATAAGTTTCAGTAGGGATAGGGCGGATGAAGTATTCTTTTCCTGCAACCATGAATCAATAATCTGATAGTCTGATGTCATGCTATGTTGATTATCAAGCCAATTTCTAAGGTTTGTAAAATCCACAGTACTGTCTTGCAGAATATTTCAAATCAGGGAATGGGCAGCTCGGGTTCTTTCGGCCTCATATCGTGAGAGTTCTGATTCCAGTGTAGTTTTATAGGTTGTATCAGCAGCAATCTCACTCAGCATTTCAATCATATAGTCTGGAAGTGGGTTGGTTTTATTCGTTAAATAGGTAAGTAATTCACCATTTCGAAGTTCGTCAGGATTGGCCGCAAGAATCTCAAAAAGAATTGGATCTGGCAGAACATCAGTTTTAGCTGCTGCAGCCTGTAGAATTTCTTTTGAAAGATGTGGCGAATAGCCAAGTAATTCATCCCTTAATGCCATAGTTCCATCCGAGGTACTGCTCGAAATATCAGCATCCAATCCACTTGTATTTCCCCCATCTTTGAGGGATTCAAATAAATTTAAAGTATTGTTATATGCATCTGAATAATAGGCAAAGGATTGTTGAAGGGAATCAATTTGCCCGCCAGTAAGGTGTTCAGTTCCGTTTCCACTACCACCTAAATGTGATCCACAATAAGGCTGTTGTAATGTCCCATAAGGGAAAAGCTTATTAGGGGTATAATAATCCGGGCGTTGATCATTTAACAGATTTTGGTTGTCATGATAGTAGTAAGATATTGCTAATTGTGATGTGTTCTTAAAATCAGATTCAGTTGTACCCATTTTAGAGAATCTATTTCCAGCGGGATTATTTTGACTACCTTGATTTTGTTTAATGCCATGATCAGACACATTGAAATCATACTGCTGATTGTTATAATTTTTATTGCATATATAACATAAACCAGCATCACCATTTTCGTTGGCATTAGAATTATTAGCTTGATTTCCAACATTAATATCATGAAAAATATTCAGATATATCTCATTATCATGCAGTACATACCCAGGACTTATAAAACCTTTATTCAGAATGCCGATAAACTGAACACCTTGAGGAGAGTTTCCAGTATGTTTGAAATTGTTTTCTTCAATCTTATATCCATCACAAGATTCTAATTGAATTCCTATTCCTCCCGTAAAAGTTGGGCATGAGATATTGGGACCGATATCAAATGTATCTTGTGTTATTGCTGCATTATTTATATTTCTTAACCAAATTCCGTAACCATTATCTATGAATTGAGATTTATTAACTCCGAATGTATTTGTTGAGGCGCTGGATGAGGCATTAATGCCAGTATACAAACTCTGAAAAATCGTAGGAATAACATCTGATGAAGGACATGGGAGCGCTTTACTTGAACAATCCGGGCCGACCCAAAATCCTGCATCGATGGTATTAAGACCAACCCCTCTGTCCGAACCAGTTAAAGTATTATTTGAATTGATAAAATTACAACCGGTAATACGAATTCCTTCAACATCACTCATTATTATGTGTGATGTGAATGGATCCGTTTGATTATATGAATTATCTACTTCGAAATGACAGCGTGAGAAATAGCTTAAATTACCAGTATGTGGAGTTAAGGGATTGCCAGGAATAAAATTGTGATAGGATCTAAAATCCGATGATGTTTTATTATTATAAAACCAGGAGTCTGTTGCCCTTATAATTCCACCAGTTAAATTATTATCGTTAGGATTAGAAAGAATTATATCAGATGCATTATAAACATGAGCATTATTTTTGAATATTAAAGTGCCCTGTGCGCAATATCCGCTAAGCGGATCCTCATATTGAGATTTAGATTTATCTCCCCAAACCTCAATTCCCTTCCAACTATTATCCGAAGAAGTTAGAGTTGCTCCATCAATTATTAGTTTACCTCCGTTAACAAGTGGTTGTTCTATGCCAGGTTTGACAATTAATTTTGAATTCCAGATGTGGAATGTTGTATTCTGAGATAATGTTAATTCAATTCCTGGTTCGATTGATAAGTTATCTCCGATTAAAAAGTGATTAGGTGCATTTTGAGAACCCGTTATCACTTGTGAATATATTACTTTTCCAGTAATTCCTTTTAAGCTCAATAGATCTTCCACAGGGTCATAAAGTGAAGCGTGAACAATAAAACCATCCTCATACAGTTTTGTTCCCTGGTCAGGGAATTGACCATCATATTTCGTATAGTTTATTACTTCATTAATATCCTGAATCCCATTACCATTTCCTCCATTATTTGGATCATCATAATTAAGCTCGCTTTGGCCGTATAAGGATTGAAATTGAGGGAGTGTTCCTATTACGTAAGTTACTGCCCAGGGAGCGCGATGGGCAGGGTTCAATACATCAGGATGCCAGCCTCTAAATGCTGTGATGTTAGCATAATTATATGAGAACATACATGTTGCTGCAGGAATTGTACCACCTGTTGTTGCTGGATTAAAACTATTTGTAACTGTTAAAATTGTTTTTTTTGCAGGGTTTGACATTGCATTTAAAGCCGGTACAAAACCACCAGATAGGCAGGACCAAATATCAATTATCATCTGAGAACATTGGACGAGATTAAGCTTATCAGCAAATTCATCATTGTACAATTTACTATTTAGACCACCCATCAGATCAAAATAATATTTAGGTGGATTGTAAGTATTATCTATATCAGCATGAGTGGTAACATAAACATAAAGCAAATCACCTTGTGTCATTTGGGTTGCAAGGTTATCAAGAATATTTTTAACATTAGCAGGAGTACATGGCATTGGGGGGATCTCGGCTACTCCATCGTTATCCAAGTCTAATGAAAGAACATCGTTATTGTTTAGGGTCGAACCTGTTGAAAGTAAAACCTTTATATTTTCTTTTGGGAAACCATGTTCTCTTAAGGCGCATTACATATGACTAAAAGCGTAATAGAATGCTGCATTACCCGGAGGACCTCCAATAGCATAATCACCCCCGGAAAACATAATAGCATAAAGATGATGGTTTTCAGTAGGATAAGGTCTATTATGTTGTATTGAGGGATCAATCGGACAAACTGGGGCTATATAAGACATTGACACCTGTTCTAAGCTGTTGTCCGGTCTGAAAGGAGGTAAATGATTTGAAATAATGGAATACTCACCACTACTCGAGTTAATAAAAATATACTCGCACGCATGTCCCCATGCATATTTCGGTTGTAAATCAATAAAAAAGATCCAATAGGAAAAGTAAGGGGCTGCAATTGAATCCCACGGACGTAGAATATAATACGAACCGGTCTGCAAATCAACTTCCATTAATACGTTTACGCTATCAACCTGATCGGCGACAATAGAATCCATAACAAAGGTAATGGCCTGTTGTTTTGTAATTTGAGACATACAAATCGTTGCTGATGTGAAAAACAGCAACATAGTTAAGAAAATTCGAAACATTTTTTTCATAGGTTAATAATTTAGATATACAATTATTGATAACTAGGGTGTTATCCTATTGAAAATCTTAAATGTTCTGTTTCGTATTTTGGTAGAAGGTTTTGAGTGGAGAATTTCTTTATAGTTTCATAATGGCGATTTTTCCGGTCCCGTTGGTGTTTCCAAGCCGATAATAGTAGTAATAAATTCCTGAAGGGATTTTGCTGGTATCCCATGTCAATTCATTTATAGCTGATGGCAGGGTCACTTCTTTGACAATCTGACCAAGTTGGTTAGCAACTTTTATCTCAATTCCAAAAAGGCTTTCTTGGGATTTATAGGAGAATTTTACATAATCTGTTGCCGGATTAGGAGAAGCAGTAATTCTAAAAGACAAATTTGAATTCTCTTTAATTCCTACAGTAGTGGAGTCATATACCATCAGAAGCCAATTATCATAAGTCCCTGGACCATGATGATCACATTGTACATCACCAGTATTATCAGAAGTAAATGATGAGCCTATCAACAATAACCGGTTACTCGGTATCTCAATTGCATTATCCAAACTTTCATTCATTGTGCCACCAAAACATTGCTCCCAAATCAAGTCACCATCACTGGTAATTTTAATGATCCACATATCTGTATATCCGTTAAATGAATGATTACCTGAAACATCACCATTATTTGAAATTGTTAGACCTCCAATGATAAATTTCCCATCTGAAAGTCTTTTAATAAACGATGGATTGTCATATTCCGTTCCACCATAACAATGATTCCAAAGCAGGTTCCCCCAATGATCCGTTTTTCCTACCCAAAAATCACCCGCTCCGTGTTGATTTGTAATATCGCCATCATAGGAATAGGTGATTCCCATAAACAAATAAGAGCCATCATCCATAGGTAAAATCTGATTGATCACATCGATATCACTGCCTCCGTAACATTTTTGCCACTCAATATTCCTCGATGAATCAAGTTTGACCATCCAGGCGTCAATTTCATTATTAATTCCACCGTGATGCTGACAATTCACATCCCCATCGGTGGATTCTGACCATCCCCCAACCACCTCTCCTCCATCGGTTGTTTCTGAAGCACACATCCCCCAATCCTGCTTTGATCCCCCTAAAGACTTTTCCCATTTTAAATTACCATTTTTATCAACTTTTATCACCCAGAAATCATTAAGTCCATGATTACCGGTAACGTCCCCGTCTACGGAACAAGACACCCCTGAACACAAAAAGCCTGAGTCCGAAGTAACCTGAAGACTATGAATCTCATCATTGCAACTGCCGCCAAAACATTTCTGCCATTGAACCACAGCTTCATCATCTGTTTTAATTAGCCAATAATCGCAACCTCCATGATTATTTTTAACATCGCCATTTGTTGACCAGGGCGCACCTGATAAAATATAGCCGCCGTCAGGACAATTATTCATACTTTTTGCCAGATCATAACCAGTTCCACCAAAACAATTAGATTTTATAAAATTTCCGGATGAATCAATTGCTAACAACCAAAAATCTGTGCCCCCATGATTACCGTTCACGTCACCATCGTTTGAATCAGTCATGCCAAAAAGATAATAACCGGACGGAGATGGCAAGACTGATAATCCAAAATCATCATCACTTCCTCCGTAACAACGTTGCCAAATTATTTGCAATGGCTGTCCAAGAGTATTGAATCCCAGATAGAAAAACAGGATACTAATTAATAATATTTTTTTGAAACTCTTGAAATCTAAGTTAATTATTGAACCTAATAGCATTATACTTACATTTTTATTGTAAATATAACAATTAAATGTGTTGAAAAGCAAGTAGTGTGCCTTTATCCTTCTTTTTCATTTGCAATTCAAAAAAAAATCCTATATTTGCAAACTTTTTGTATAGAACCCCATTAATTTTTCGACGTCATGAATAGAGCTGAGATCATCAAATTTGTTGAGGATACCGTAATTGAAAAGAAAGAATATCCTAAGTTTAAAGCCGGTGACACCATTACCGTTCACTATAAAATCAAAGAAGGAAACAAGGAACGTATCCAGAATTTCCAGGGAGTGGTTTTACAGCGTTCAGGTAAAGGCATAAACGCCACCTTTACTGTAAGGAAGATCTCCGGGAACATCGGGGTTGAAAGAATTTTCCCCCTCTCCTCCCCTTTTATCGACAAGATCGATGTAAACAAGCACGGTGTTGTGCGTAGGGCAAGGATCTTCTACATGAGGGAACTCAGGGGTAAGAAAGCCCGTATCAAGGAAGAAAGGATTTAATCCTGTAGAATCACATAAAAAAAAGAGGCCGTCTCATTGAGCGGCCTCTTTTTTTTAGTTCATCACCAGTCGGATGGTCGAGTCATGTGTTTTCAGTACTGCGAGTGCTTTTGAGTAATTCAGGATGTTCCGGATCACTGCATCACTGGGAGAAACTTCAATTTGGTTTTTCCGCAGTTCAGCAGAAAAACTGTTCTCCTTTGAAGTATTTGAATTCAAAGAAAAAAGCGTAGCGTGTCTCTTCATAGGCATACCGTTGATTTTTAATGACGTTCATGTTAATCAAACGGAGATGCCCGGGGGGATATTTTACGGGATTAAAAATAATTTTAGGGCACTTTGAAAAGAAATAGCGAAGTAGCGAGGTAGCGAAGTAGCGAAATTAAAAACAAAAATTCATATTATCATTTTCGCTATTTCGCTATTTCGCCATTTCGCTACTTATACTGAAAGAATGACATCCTTCTCCTTCACCAACTTGCGAAGGTTGATGAGGGCGTAACGCATACGGCCCAGGGCGGTATTGATGCTTACGTTGGTGAGTTCGGCTATATCCTTGAAACTCATATCAGAATAATGCCTCAGCACCAGCACTTCCTTTTGTTCCTTTGGCAGGTAATCGATAAGCTTTTTAACATCCTTATGGATCTGTTCAGTGATGATCATCTCCTCGACCGATTCGACCGGGATGCGGACCTTGTCAAAAATATCGTAATCATTGCTGTTTTCAATAAACGGCAAACGGTTGGATTTCCTGAAATGGTCGATGATCAGGTTATGGGCGATACGCATAACCCACTGAATGAATTTACCTTCTTCCTTATACTGCCCCGAACGGATAGTATTTATAACTTTAATAAAGGTATCCTGAAAAAGATCTTCAGCAAGCTCCTTGTCCTTAACTACCATAAGGATATAAGCAAAGACCCTGCTTTTGTGACGATGTATGAGCTTTTCGAGGGAAGACTGCTGACCTGCTATATAAGCATTAATCAGTTCATGGTCACTGACTTGGGAAATCATGTCGCTACGTTTTAAGTTTCAAAGCGTAGTTGTGTGGCCGATAGAGTCCCTCCTATGATTGTGCACCGTTTTTGGGTGCTGGTTTATAATCTATTACGTTTTTAACCCCGAAAGGTTGCGCAAATATAAGCAAAAAATTAAAAAAGCAAGTTTTATTCATAATTTTGTGCACCTGTTTTACTGCTGAGATGAAAAAATTAAACCCCGATGAACTCGATCCCAAGGACTATATCATTATCAAAGGTGCGAGGGTTAACAATCTCAAGAATATCAGCCTTGCCCTGCCCAGGAATAAATTTATTGTACTGACAGGGCTTTCAGGTTCCGGAAAATCTTCACTTGCCTTTGATACTTTGTATGCTGATGGGCAGAGAAGGTATGTAGAGAGCCTCAGCGCATATGCAAGGCAGTTCCTTGGCAGGATGAGCAAACCCGACGTGGACTATATCAAAGGGATTTCACCAGCCATAGCTATCGAACAGAAAGTCAATACATTAAATCCAAGGTCAACCGTAGGCACCTCCACCGAGATCTACGAATACCTGAAACTGCTTTTTGCCCGTGTGGGGATTACCTACTCCCCTGTTTCAGGTGAAATCGTAAAACGCGACACTGTCACCGACGTGGTTGATTTTATTATGACCCTGCCGGAACAGACCAAAGTCAGCATATATGCTCCCGTCTCCCTTGATTCAGGCAAGGGAGATCTGAGGTCAAAATGTGCAGTGCTGCTTCAGCAGGGATTTACACGCATACGTATCGACGATGAGATCATCCGGATAGAAGAGGCACTTGAAGGAGGCAGGAAGTCGTTTTCTTCACTATCGGTGCTCATCGACCGTGTCATTATAAAAAAAGAAGACCTTGAACTTTCGGGCAGGCTTGCCGATTCGGTGCAGACAGCATATTTTGAAAGCCATGGTTACTGTATCATAGAATACAGCAACGGCTCAACTGCAAAACTGTCGTTTTCAAACAAGTTTGAAGCCGACGGGATGGAATTCGAAGAGCCTTCGGTAAACCTGTTCAGCTTCAACAACCCTTACGGGGCGTGCAAGACCTGTGAAGGGTTCGGCAGCATCATCGGGATTGACGAAGACCTTGTGGTGCCGAATAAAAACATCTCGGTTTACGAAGAAGCCATTGCATGCTGGAGAGGCGAGAAAATGAGCGAGTGGAAGAACGAGCTGGTGATGAATGCATACAAGTTCGACTTTCCCATTCATAAACCTTTTCACGAGCTGACCGAAGGACAGAAAGCCCTGCTCTGGAGCGGAAATCAATACTTTCATGGGCTGAAGGAGTTTTTTGAATTCATCGAAAGCCAGAATTACAAAGTGCAGTACCGGGTAATGATGTCGAGGTACCGCGGCAAGACCGTATGCCCCGACTGCAGGGGGACCAGGCTAAGGAAAGATGCGGCCTACGTAAAGATCAGGGGGAAGTCGGTGCTTGACCTTGTTCTGATGCCTGTGGCCAGGTTATCGGCTTTCTTCAGGGAACTCGATCTTGGTGAGCATGAAAGAACTGTTTCGAACCGCCTTTTGATAGAAATCAACAACCGCCTTGATGTTCTGAACGACGTGG
>JBAXBP010000117.1:0-10889 GCA_037141915.1 Bacteroidota bacterium
TGTTTGTGCTGCATAACACCTACCGATAAAGGGAATGAGAGAGTTTGCATTGAAGGACCGGTGTTTGAGACAGGGAGACTGAATTGGTAAGAAATGAATACTCGAATAATCGAATACTCGAATTTTGAATTTCGAATATTGAACAAAGAATCTCGAATGTTGAATTTAAATTTCGCTTTTCGCTTTTCGCCTTTCGCCTTTATTCGCACCAATTGCTTATTTCATTTGCGTGCTCATTTGGGCTTCGCCCAACGCTTTTCGCTATTTAAATTAATATGGCTGACCTAAGAATAAACATCGCAGGAATTCACTTCAAAAACCCGGTGACGACTGCGTCGGGCTGCTTCGGCTATGGTGAGGAATTTAAAGACTTTTATGACCTTGGGTTGCTTGGCGGGATCTTCGTAAAAGCCGTGACAGGTTCTAACCGCGATGGTAATAAATACCCCCGCATGGCTGAAACCGCTTCAGGCATGCTTAATTCGGTGGGACTGCAAAACAAGGGAGTAGACCACTTCTGCAGTTCCATTTATCCCAGGCTCAGGGACTTCAATACCCAGATCATAGTAAATGTTTCAGGGTCGACTATTGAAGAATACGTTAAAGTCGCGGAAAGGATCAATGAGCTTGAAGGTATCCCGGCCATTGAACTGAACATTTCCTGTCCCAATGTCAAGGAAGGAGGCATGGCCTTCGGAGTCGTTCCTGCCACTGCAACCGAAGTCACCAAAGCCGTCCGTGACGTATATAAAAAGGTATTGATGGTAAAGCTTTCTCCTAATGTCACCAACATTGCTGAAATGGCAAAAGCCGTGGCCGACGGGGGCGCCGATGTTCTTACACTGATCAACACCCTGCTTGGAATGGCTATCGATGCAGAGACACAAAAACCTGTCATCTCCACAATTACCGGTGGTTTATCAGGCCCTGCCATCAAACCCGTCGCCCTGCGCATGGTATGGCAGGTTTTCAAGGCAGTGAAACTTCCCATCGTAGGACTTGGAGGCATCATGAATGCAACGGATGCAATAGAATTCATGCTGGCCGGGGCTTCGGTGGTGCAGGTAGGCACGGCGAACTTCATCGACCCCATGGTCTGCCCTAAGATCATTGATGGCATGAACGAATATCTCGACCGACACAACATTGCAGCTGCCCGGGATATCATCGGGGCCCTTAAAGTCTGCTAAACTATATTCACCTCTTTCTCAAGGGTGATCCCGAATTTCTTCTTGACCGATCTTATGATTTTTTCGGCCAGTTTGAGGATGTCCCCGCCTGTTGCGGAACCGTAATTGACAAGCACGAGGGGCTGGGTTACATGAACCCCTGCATCGCCGAAACGCTTTCCTTTAAAACCGCATTGTTCTATAAGCCAGGCTCCGGGGATCTTGAAAGCGCCGTCCATGCTGAAGGATGGCATAGCGGGAAACTGCTCTTTTAAACGTGCGTACTCATCCGCAGTGATCACAGGATTCATAAAAAAACTGCCGGCATTGCCGAGTTGCGAGGGATCGGGAAGTTTGCTGCTGCGGATCTTTATTATAATTTCCCTTACTGTGGATAACGTTGGCTCTTTGATCCCTGCCTTCTCCAGTTCCTTCCTGATATCACCGTAATCAAGCTTCAGTACAGGATATTTATCCAGTTTAAGGCAGATACTTGTGATGACAAACCGATCTTTTCCCTGTTTTTTGAAAATGCTCGTTCGATAGCCCATTTCACAGTCGGCCGGCCTGAACGCACGGTAATTCTGCGCAATTACATCGGCGACTTCAACAGAATACAACACATCCTTCAGTTCGACGCCGTAGGCCCCGATGTTCTGTATGGGGGTGCTGCCGGCATTGCCGGGAATAAGCGAAAGGTTCTCTATTCCTCCAAGGCCGCGCTCAACCGCATATTTCACCACATCATCCCAAACCTCTCCTGCTGCAATTTTCAGGAATACATGATTGTCGTTCTCAAGCAGTTTCACGATGCCCTTGCTCCTGATACAGGCCACGCTGCCTTCGAAATCCTTTGTAAATAAAACATTGCTTCCGCCCCCCAGTATGAGGATAGGCAGGTGTTCGGGCTTCAGGCTGCTGTAGAATGCAACGATATCTTCATCGGAATGTAATTCGGTGAAATACCTGGCTTTGACGTCAATGCCAAAGCTGTTACAGGGTTTTAATGAGATGTTCTCGAGTATTTGCATGCATCAAAAGTAAATAATTTAACTTTGCTATATTAACCCGGGACCAACAACCTGATGCAGAAAGCTATTGTAACGGTTACCAACGACCTTACCACCGACCAGAGGGTTCACAGGACCTGCATGGCTCTTGGCAAAGCCGGGTACGAGGTCCTGCTGGTGGGAAGGCAGCGAAAAAACAGCCTTACGCTCGCAGAACGGCCTTACGCCATGCACCGGATGAAACTATGGTTTGACAAAGGACCGATGTTTTATGCCAACCATAACCTCCGCCTGTTTTTTCTTCTTATGCGGAAGCATGCCGATCTCATTGTTTCAAATGACCTTGACACGCTCGCAGGTTGCTATCCTGCCTGGAAAGTAAAAAGATTCTTTGGCTGTAAGGTAAGCCTGCTTCACGACTGCCATGAATACTTCCGGGGTGTGCCTGAACTGGTTGGCCGGAAGACGACAACCAGTATCTGGAAAACTATTGAGGACTATATGTTCCCAAAACTTAAAACGGCTATCGCGGTGAACCGGAGCATAGCCAATTTGTATGAACAGGAGTACCATGTTCCTGTGACAGTGATCAGGAATGTACCGTTCAGGCGGGTGACTGTGCCTCCTGCCGATAAGAGCAGGTACGGAATTGAACCTGGCCAGAAAGTGATACTTTACCAGGGAGCAGTGAATGTCGACAGGGGACTTGAAGAAGCCATACAGGCTATGAAATTCCTGAGGACTGATGCAAAACTCGTCCTGGCCGGCACAGGAGACGTATTTGAAAAGATCAGGCAGTTTGCAAAGGAGCAGAAAGTCAGTGGGAAAGTGGTTTTCTTAGGACAGATCCCTTTTCAGGACCTGCATGCGATAACCATGATGGCCGATCTTGGCTTATCCATCGAAAAAGATGTGAGCCTGAATTACCACTATGCCCTTCCGAATAAATTCATGGATTACATCCAGGCCGGGGTGCCTGTGCTTATATCCCCTTTCCCCGAAATGAAAGCGGTTGTTGATAAATATTTCATTGGTGAAACCATTGAAAACCATGAGCCCGCTTACCTGGCCCAACGCATCGATGCCATGCTCATGAATGCAGAACGTATGGAACTGTACCGGCAAAACCTGGTCCGTGCGGCCGAAGACCTCTGCTGGGAGAATGAAGAAAAAACATTGATGGGCGTACTTGAGAATCTAAAAGCCAGCTGATGGACCAGCATCTGCATATCATCTCGTTCGATATCCCTTATCCTCCCGATTACGGCGGAGTGATAGACGTGTACTATAAAATCAAAACACTCAGCGAGGCCGGTGTAAAAATACACCTTCACTGTTTCGAGTACAACCGCAAACCCGAGAAGAAGCTTGAGGAAATTTGTTTCACGGTCGACTACTACCCCCGTAAAAACGGCCTCGGGACGCATCTCAGCATCAAACCCTATATTGTGGGGAGCAGGACATCGGCAGAACTTGAAAATAACCTTCTCAAGGACCAGTACCCCATTCTTTTTGAAGGCCTGCATACCTGCTACCTGATCAGTGACAAACGTTTTTCGAAACGCCTGAAGATTTACCGTGAAAGCAATATTGAACACCAGTACTATTTTCATCTTTTCAAGGCTGGGAAAGGCATCAGAAACAAGGCTTTTTTCTACATCGAAAGCTTAAAGCTGAAAAATTATCAGAAATACCTGAGATATGCCGACCTGATGCTGGTTGTTTCGGAGGATGACAGGAAATACCTGAAAAAGGCTTTTCCTTCAAAACGCATAGAATACATGCCCAGTTTTCATAAGGAAGACGGCATTTTCATGAAAGAAGGCAGTGGCAGTTTTGCACTGTATCACGGGAAACTGAGCGTGCCCGAGAATGAGCAGGCTGCGGCTTATCTTATCAGGGAGGTATGGGATCCTTCAATGCCCGAACTGGTCATCTCGGGGCAAAATCCTTCGCCTGCCCTGGGCATGATGGCGAGAGGGAAAAAGAACATCCGCATAATACCAAATCCTTCGGAGGATAAGATGTTCGAACTGATCAGGGATGCCCACCTGCATATCATGGTCAGCTTTCAACCCACCGGCTTAAAGCTTAAACTTTTAAATGCCCTGTATAACGGCAGATTTTGCCTGGTTAATAAGAATATGGTCGCAGGGACAATGCTTGCACCGCTTTGCCTCATCGCCGACGACCCGGACGGACTGAGGGAAAAAGCCATGAGTTGTTTCGGCGAGGAGTTTACCGAAGAAATGATACAGGCCAGGCTTATGCACCTTGAAAATACCTATTCAAATAAAAAAAATTGCAAAGAGCTTATGAATTTTTTAACTTTACGCTATGAAAAAGATATTAGTCCCCGTTGATTTCTCGGAGCACACCGAGATCACATGCATGTATGCCCTTGAACTGGCCGCCACATACGGCGCAGAGTTGAAATTGTTCCATACTTATTTCGACCAGATCATTCTTACCGATACCACTTTCCCCGATACTCTCGACATGACAACCCTCTACAACGAACAGTTGATGAGGGAAATTTTCAAGCAGGCTGAAGCCGGCATGAAAGAACTCCAGGAAAAAATGGAGACAAGGACCAAAGAGAAGAACCTGGCGAACGTTACCATCACCAGCCATGTCAGCGGAGGGGAAGTTGAATATGAGCTTCTCGAGATCTATAATGATTTTAAACCCGATATGATCGTCATCGGAACTACCGGCAAAGGAAACAACCTTAATGTTTGGGGCAAAGTCTCAACCTTCATCATCGATCATGTTAAGGTGCCCGTGTTCACTATTCCCGTGATGAAAAATTTTAAAGGTTTTGAAAATGTGATGTTTGCTGCCGACCTGTCGGACGGCAACCACCAATCGATCACCACCCTGATTGATATCTTCAAACCGTTTAATAACCAGGTCCACACGGTTCATTTCTGCACTCCCTTAAAAGCTGCTGAAGCCAATGCCAAAATGAAAAAGCTGCAGTCGGGCTTTGAAAAGGAAACTGCCGAAGGCAAGATACATTTCAATGTGATTGAGGTCGAGGGAGAGAACCAGGATACGATCGACCAGTTCGTGAAAGGCAAATTAATCAACCTGATCGCTTTCCAGCCGCATAAGCATTCGCTGGTTTATATGGTATTTACAAGGAATATCACGAAGAAGAACCTTTTTGCAACGAATGTGCCTCTGCTGGCATTGCCTGTAGGGAAATCTTAATTCACCTTCAGCAGCTTAAAACCTTCATATTTGTATATCGACCAGTAACGGTTTTCGAAACCGTTATTGTTGTTATTGTTTCCACGTACGAACTCAAAACTGGTCGCTGTGGTTTTAAGCCTGAAATCCTGGATACATTGAGGGAGTTGTTTCCCGAATTTCATCAGGGCCGAAAGAAAGTAGTACCCGGCGTCGAAGCCTTCAAATGCCAATGGCTCAGGATCGGTTTTAAATTGAAGATGGTAACGTAATACCATTTTTTTCACACCGGGGTCCGAATAATCAACGAAGGAAGGAGAAACCATATGGGTGTTCAGTCCGTTGAGAAAATCCGTTTCAAGGCCCTCTATCTTGTCCCAGTCGGGAAGTCCGATAAGACTGATGGAGTAATCATTCCTCAATTCATAGAACCTGCGCATGAGTTCAAGCGCATAAACATTGTTATCGGTAAAGGCCACTAAAACATCCTCCTTTGATTTCGAAAGCTTGCCGATGGCAACATCCTGTCCTTCAACGATCAAAGCATTCAGGTTTTTTTCCTGGCAGGCCTTCTTCAGCTTTTCAGAAATATCCTTATCCTTATACTGCCCGTTCCTCACAATCAGGATCTGTGCCCTGAACATTTTTTTCTGCATGTATTCTGCCAGGTCGTCCAGCATGAAACTCCGTGAAGGATTGGTTTTGAACACCATATCATTATCCCTGATGATCTCGCTCCTTTCACTCAGTGGGTTCACAAGAGGGATCCTGAAATCATGAGCGAACTTTGCCACCATCTGGAAGTTCTTAGCGAAGAGCAGGCCGATGATAAGATCGGCCGACCTGATCTCAGGCTTTTTCAGCAGAAGCCTTGTTTTGGCCGTATCTTTACCTACATCGTACACATGCAGGGTTAGGTGGAGTCCCTGTTTCTGCAGTGAATCCACAGCAATCCTGAATCCTTCATAGAAAGGCAGGTATTTCAAAGAATTCCAGTTTGTCACAGTTTCTTCAGTGGCAGCTTCAGGGTTCATGGCTTCAACTTCTTCAAGGTAAAGGGGAAGCATGAGCACGACCTTGTAGTTTTTCGAACGGCAACCCGTATCTGAGCCGCAGGAAACTATTGCGGGATCCGGGATCCGGGATCCGGGATCCGGTGTGACTGCAGCAGGTTTCTGGCTTACGGATTCCTGTTTTCGGGTAACGGTTACCGGTTTATTTACAGTTTCTTCTTTCGGGGCAGGAAAAAGAATATGAAGGGTCTGGTCGGCTTTGAGTCCTTCCTTCACTCCAGGATTTTCGGCAATGATATCATTTACTTCCACTCCATAGGCTTTGGAGATCATGTACAGGGTCTGGCCTTTTTTAACTGTGTGGATGTAATATGATTTGCCTTCCTTCTTTTCAACCACTGTCGACCGTATCGCCTTGAGCTGCTCCTGGTAGGTCTGGGCATGCAGGCCCAGGGTTGCTGTAATAAATGCAAGAATGCAGAAAAATTTAGACATTGTTCAGATTTATCGTGATCCGAGACTCGTGATCCGGTTCACGGTTATTCCCATTCAATCGTAGCCGGCGGTTTGGATGATATATCATACACCACCCTGTTCACTCCTTTAACCTTATTGATGATCTCGTTGCTGATATGCGAAAGAAATTCATGCGGAAGATGAGCCCAGTCGGCAGTCATGCCGTCGGTTGAAGTCACCGCACGCAGAGCCACAACACTCTCATAAGTCCTTTCATCCCCCATCACACCTACGCTTTGCACCGGTAAAAGAACTGCAAATGCCTGCCATACCTTATTATAAAGATCAAACTTACGCAATCCTGAAATATAAATATCATCCACATCCTGCAGCAGGCGTATCTTTTCACGGTCCAGGTCGCCGAGGATGCGCACTGCAAGCCCGGGGCCAGGGAAAGGATGGCGGTTGATGAATTCAGGATCCAGCCCAAGTTTCAGCCCGACCTTGCGAACCTCATCCTTGAACAGCGAATTCAATGGTTCCACGATCTTCAGTTTCATGTGTTCGGGCAAACCGCCTACATTATGATGTGACTTGATGGTTGCCGACGGGCCTTTTACCGAGCGTGATTCAATCACATCAGGATAGATGGTACCCTGGGCCAGCCATGAAATACCCTGTATCTTATGCGCCTCCTGGTCAAACACATCGATAAACGTCTTTCCTATGATCTTCCGCTTTTTCTCGGGATCCGATACTCCTTTCAGTGCATCCAGGAACTGGTCAGCGGCGTCCACTCCTATTACATTCAGGTCAAGTTTTTCGTAGCGTTCCATCACTTTCCTGAACTCATCCTTGCGCAGCAAGCCGTTGTCAACAAAAATGCAGTATAAATTTTTATGGATGGCCCTGTTGAGCAACATGGCCGTGACCGAGGAATCCACACCTCCCGACAACCCCAGAACGACCTTGTCATTGCCGAGCTTTGCCTGGAGCTCTTTAACCGTTGATTCAACGAACAGTTCCGGGGTCCAGTCCTGTTTACATCCGCAGATATTAACAACAAAATTCTTCAGTAAATGCTGACCTTCGGTAGTATGGTACACTTCGGGATGGAATTGTATCCCGTAAGTTTCCTCACCTTTGATCTTGAAAGCAGCATATTCCACGTCGGTTGTTGAACCGGTTATTTTAAATGCCGAGGGTGCCTTCAGGATGGTATCTGCATGAGACATCCATACCTGGGCGCCTGTTGCAAGGCCTTTTACCAGCCTGCAGGTCTGGTCGATGAACCCGAGGTTTGCCCGGCCATATTCACGTATTTTCGAAGGTGCGACCTCGCCTCCGGATGAATGTACAAGGTACTGAGCGCCGTAGCAGATGCCCAGGACCGGCACCGATCCCCTGATACCGTCAAGGTCGGGAAAAGGAGCGTTAACATCCCTCACCGACGACGGGCTTCCGCTGAGGATCACTCCTTTAAGCCCGGGGAGTTCTTTGGGAAATTTATTGTATGGGTGAATGTCGCAATACACATTCAACTCCCTTACCCTGCGTGCGATGAGCTGGGTATACTGGGATCCGAAATCGAGAATAAGAATGGTTTCCTGCATTATGCAAAAGTAGCAAGAAATCTGTAAGGATGGTAAGACGGAAACTAAAGGAGTTTTACCTTACCAGGCCGGCTTCGTACCTGCATTGATTGCCAACAGCATCGGTCAGCACCAGGCTGAACGTATTTTTTCCCTTCGGCATATGCTCATCGATCAGGTAAGTAAGCAGGCCGCTCTTGGCATCGTAATCCATGAGTATCCATTTTCCGTTCATAGTCCCACGGTATGACTTGATGCCCGACAGGTTGTCGGAGATTTTCACTGTAATGCTTCCCTGCCGGCTTACATTTTTTCCCGGCTTTACATTGATTGGCCTAATCACCGGGGGCTCGTCATCCACAGCAATACTGTAATCCCCGAATTCCTTTACCTGTGTTTTCAGGAAGCCGTTCTCCCACTGACCTCCCTTTGAGGCAAACCTGTGCCCGGGTTGAACCAGAACGATCACAGCCCTGGAAGCCAGGTCTTTGGGAAGGGAAAGTGGTTTTATCGACAAGGTGCAGTTGGTTTGCAGGGGAGTATCTTCATTTTGCACCCGGTGAAGCCTTGCATAGGTCCCTGGCACCTGAGCCTCGCCGGAATATTCAAAATCAAGGTCCTCATACAAGGCATCATTTGGAATATCAAGAATAATATCTGGCCTTGTAAAATGATTGGCCTCCAGGCAATGCATCATCTGAACTCCCCTCGAAATATTATTCTCCTGGCGGCGCCCTGCGGGCGGATGGCTTTTCACCCAGAATACCAGGCGTGAAGTGTTGTTGTAAAGATCCGTGACCGTGTAGACGACCTTATGAGCCCTGGTATCATTGAAATTCACTATGCCCCGGTTCTTTACCCGGCTGTAAATATCATTCTTATTGTTCAGGGCGATGTATGAACGCTGGATCTTGCGGTTGCCGTGCATCAGTAAAGGGTAATCGAGCAGGCTATTCACATAACGTGTATTGGAAAAAGAAAATTTATCAAGGTGGTGTGAATACACCGTTTCGTTGTCAATGCTGAGCGCAACCGAAGGGACGCCGTTCTTCATACCCGAATTATCTGAGAAATCGGTGGTTTCAATCCCGAAAATAATATTGCCGGAGACCTTTACCGTATCATCCGTCTTGAGTGAAAAACTGCCACCTCCACCCGTCACGCCAAGCAATACAGGCTTGTCGGAATAGTTCACCATGGCCATGGCATCGAAGGGGTATATCCTGGCAGCAGTGATCTTTGGCGGGGTGTTGTCCGGTACGTCAAATCCGAACTCCAGCGGATTGATCACCTCCTGGCTACCCGACTCCCTGACCTCGAAATGAAGGTGAGGACCGCCCGAGGCTCCAGAATTACCTGAGTATGCTATTATATCGCCTTTCTTTACCTTTAACAAACCGGCTGGTACCTGGACATCCAGCACGAACGTTTCCTGGTCATACTGCTGTTTCTTGATCCAGTTGCCAATGGCCCCGTTGAATCTCAGCAGGTGCCCGTATACTGTGGTATATCCGTTTGAATGGGCAATGTACAGGGCCTTGCCGAACCCTGCCTGGTTGATGAAAACCCTGGAGACATAGCCATCGGCGGCAGCTCTTACAGCTTTGCCTACGCTGCCCCCGGTGCGTATATCTATTCCTGAATGGAAATGATTTTTTCGCAACTCCCCGAAAGACCCGGCCAAAGAAATAGGAAAATCAACCGGCGAACGGAAATAATTCTGAGGGTATTTTTCAGCACCCACCGGCACATTACCGGGGAACAACAACATCCAGGAAAATATTGAAAGAATTATGAGTTTAGCCATTTTTTCACCTTAAAGAGGCGACAAAATTACTTTCTTTCAATGCCCGGCTCCGGTGGAATCACTGATTGTTATTACATGATTTATGAACACACGAACGCTTGCCATTGCGACTGCAGGGGCCAGGAATGTAAAATTTGTCAAGGACTGATCAGAGGTGTTTCAAAATTTTCCCGAGCAACTGGTCCCTGGTATAGGGCTTTGCAAGGTAGTCGTCGAATCCCGCCTCAAGTAAATTTTCATTATCGAAGTTGATGCCGTAGGCGGTAACTGCAATCATCGGGAGTTTGGGCCGTATCTTCCTGATTTCTTTCATGGCCTGGGAACCATCCATTTCGGGCATGTTGATATCCATAAGGACAAGGCTCAGGTCAGGGTTGGCCTTTGAAATATTTACGGCTTCAATCCCATTGACGGCTGTTAAAATATCCTTGCTGAGGGCTCTCAACAGGAATGAAATGAAATACCTGTTAACTTCATCATCTTCAGCAATAAGAATTTTAAACATGGCAAGGATACTAATAAAGAAAATCTATTGTGCTGCAAACCTAATTTACATTTTGGCCAATTACAATCTTAATCAGGTAAATGTAAGTGAAAATTTCGTAAACGGGCAGATTGTCGTGTTTATCTCACCGGCAGATAGGAGA
>JBAXBP010000118.1:0-10884 GCA_037141915.1 Bacteroidota bacterium
GTTTAGCCAGGCGAAAAATATCATCTTTCTTCAAAGGGCCATCCGGCAAACTGATGGTGTTTTCTTTTCCCTCGGCGTGATATGAAACAACACCCTTGGGATCTGAAAGCAAAATTGCGTATCCGGTTTCAAGAATCATTGCCTGGGCAGCCTCAAGACCAAAGAAACCCATTTGCTGTTGTTCAACCTTTGGAAGTTGCTTTTTAACATGTTTGTCAAGGTCCTCTCCTCTGACATCAAGCTTCTTTGAAATATCTCCGATCAGGTACCCGCGCGACTGTTCATCGCCGATGAGCGATATCTGGGAAACAAGTTCTTTGACCAGCCTGGCTTTTTGAAGCGGATCCTTATCCACTGCTTCCCTGACCATTTCAATTCGGAAAGAAACAATATCCTTTCGGTTCTCTTGGATGTAAGCTTTTAGGGTTTCTGCTCCATAGTTCAAAACAAAAGAATCAGGATCCTCTCCATCAGGCAGCACGACCAGATAAACATCAAGGCCCATCTGAAGGGGGATTTTGATGTTTGAGATACTGGCCCTTATTCCGGCCATATCGCCATCATACACGATCGTTATGCAATTGGTGAGCGATTGGATCATCTTTACCTGATCCTCGCTAAGGGAAGTCCCTGAACCGGCCACTACATTCTTAATCCCGGCCAGATGCCAGCTGATCAGATCGGTTTGACCTTCTACCAGCAGGCAGTCATTCTCTTTCATGATCTCCTTCTTGGATTGGTATAGTCCATAAAGGAATTTGCTCTTTTTGAACACCTCGGTTTCGGCGCTGTTCAGGTACTTGGGTTTATCCTTCTCAGAAGTGATGATCCTGCCGGTGAAACCGATGATTCGGCCTGAGCGGTCAAGAAACGGGAACATGATCCGCTCCCGGAACGCATCATAATACTGGCCCTGGTCATTTTTTTTTAAAAGACCGGCTGCAGATAATAGTTCATTTGAAAAACCTGCTTCATGGGCTTCACGCATAAGATCATTGCCGCTTCCGGCATATCCTATCATAAACAGGTCAATGGCCGGATCAAGTTTGCGCTTTTGCAGGTATGAAACTGCAGATGGAGTGCTCTGAAGGTTGCGTGAAAAATACTGCTGTGCCCATTTCAGAGCGGCAAAGATGCCATCACGGCGTTTCTCCTCATCGGTATACTGGATATCAGATCCATTCCGCTTGATCGGAATTCCATAATGATTTGCAATATAAGTAAGCGCTTCGGCATAGCTCATTGCTTCATGTTCGCGTAGGAACCCGATGGCATCGCCGGACTTGCCACAGCCGAAACATTTGTAGGATCCCCGCATAGGATTCACTATGAAACTGGGCGTTTTTTCATGATGGAACGGGCAATAGGCCGTATAGTTAACGCCCTTTTTTCTCAGCATTACGAAATCACCAATGATATCGGCAATTTGGGTGGCGTCCTTTATTTCCTGGAAATTCGAAATCATGGTGAGGTTTTCGATGAGTGAGGTTGCTTCATTTTTCATTGATGTGGCAGGGTTATCGGCACTTTCGTAAGTCCTCTATTACTTCACTCTCAAAATAAAAAAGCTTGCCTCCAAGTTTATAAGAGCGGACAATACCCGCCTTGCTCCATTTATGGAGTGCAGGTCGGCTGATTCCCATCATTTTGCAGACATAATTTGCAGTAACCGGTTTTTCAATTCTTTCCATTTTATTCTATTTGTTTAGAAAAAATTACATGTGGCAAAAGTATAAAAGCAAAAATCAAAAAGCCGATAAAGTTATTAACAACACACTGATTATTAACGTGTTATTAGCGATTATCACATGCGTTAACTAATTATTACGGATTTTTAATTCGGCGGTAACCCTAAAAAACTCAATTAACCTTTTTCCCGGAAAAAGATTATCCCTTGGATATCAGAAAGTAGATTTCGGAAAGAGGATTTATCGGCAGTGATTACTGTGATGGATTGGAAAAGGAATACGGCCACGGTACTAATCGAACCGTTTCGCTATACGTTCTGAAAGCGACCGGATTCTATAAGAATATCCTTTTGATACTTCGTTCTTATGCACAATGTTAAAGACCATTGAATAATCCAGCGTTTCAGCACTTTTTCAAGTCTTCCATGACTTCGCTTTCAAAATAAAATAGTTTGCCCCCGAGTTTATGTGAGCGCACAATTCCTGCTTTGCTCCATTTATGGAGGGCCGGTCGGCTCACTCCGATCATTTTACAGATATAATAGGCTGTAACCGGTTTTTCAATGATTGATTTTTCGCTCATGACGTTTGTTAAAATTTACAAGCGGCAAAAATATAAAACAGGAATTTAATCAAATAATAAAGTTATTAACAACTATCTGATATTTAACCTTTTAATTCTCCTATTTTCTCCTTTTTTCTCCTTTTTTCTCATTTCTTCTCCTTTCTTTTCCTTTATTCTCCTTTTGTCACCTAATTTACACCTGAGATTAATCTGGTAGAAATAGATGGAACCAATATTAGATCAAGCGCTATAATATTACACTTAGAATTAATCTAAGTAACTTTATAAAAAAATTGTACTTTTGACAGAAGAAAAAAAGGGGCCAGAATAGATCCTGAAATCAGGTTCAGGATCCCAGATGGATCCAAAAAAGAGGTGAAAAATTACTTGCCTAACCACTTGCCTAACGACACCGACTACCTCATGAAACACCAATAAAATCAATAGGTTTAAAAAGTTATAAGAATCGCGCCGGGATCACATCCATTAATATCCGAACCAGTTCCTAAACAGGAGATACATGCTTCATAACAAGAACCGTTCTGAGTATGAACTTCATGTCATGATCGCCGGGGGGGTGACCTTTCTCCTGGGTGCTATTGCCGTTGCAGGAAGGGCCACAGGCAAAGACTTTCTCACCAGCCTTAATCCCGAATACGTACCCATGTCAGCAGCATCTGCATTTTCAGCCCTGGGTTTCGGCTTTGTATTGCTGTCATGGCAATACTGGGGACATCAGAAGATACTGAGATCGGTATCCCTGGGGATTGTACTGATCATTTCTTTCTACTGTTTGCTGAAAACCGACGAATTTTTCAATAAACCAGGCTTTTCAGTCGACGACTATCTTTTTCCGGACCTTACCCTGACCAACAAACCGGGGAGTTTCATCCCGCTGAACAGGATACCGCCGTTTGCCGCCCTGTTGTTCTTTTTATCAGGCATTTCAATCCTTCTGTCTTACTTAAAGAACAAGGGGACAGGGACTGTAACCCTGGCCGGCAGCCTGGGTATGATAGTATCACTCACGGGCTTTGCCACTACTTTAGGCTATATTGAGGGCAAACCGTTATTATACGGTTCCGACAGGATTCCATTGTCCCTCCCTTCAAGTCTGGTCATGCTATTTCTGGGAGCGGGACTGGTTTTCCTGGCAGGGGAACGCAGTATTCTCCTGAAATTTGTCTCGGGGCAGTCTTCCAGCGCGAGGCTTCTTAGGGGTATCCTTCCACTTCTCCTGGTGGCCATTCTGATCGACAATATTCTGGAAGTAATTCTTTCGCAATTCTTTATCGTTAACATCCCACTCCTTCTTGCTGTTTTGTCAATTTTCCTGATAGCGGTTACGGTATTCCTGGCAATTAGGATCACAAGGCTTATTTTCAGGGATGCCGAAATTGCTGAAGCAGCGCGCGTCAGAGCAGTTGAAGCATTAAAAGAAAGTGAAAAAAAACACCGCCTGATCATTGAAAACCAGGGTGAGGGCATAGGCCTTGTCGATACTGAAGAACGTTTTATATATGTAAATCCTGCCGCTGAAAAGATCTTCGGAGTCAATCCCGGAACACTTGCCAACCGTAACCTCATGGAATTCCTGCGGCCTGAATCTGTCAATAAAATCCTGCAGGAAACAAAAACACGGTCACAGGACATTCCTTCCTCCTATGAAATAGAGATAGTGACACCCGGGCAGGAACATCGCGTGATTCTCGTAACCGCCAGTCCCCAGTTTGACAACAATGGTAAATTTATTGGAACTTTCGGAGTCTTTAGGGATATCAGTGCCCGTAAACTAGCAGAAGCCAAACTGATAGTCTTCAATGAAGAATTAACGGAGGTGAATGCAACCAAAGATAAATTTTTCTCAATTATAGCACACGATCTTAGAAATCCGTTTAATCTCCTCCTTGGCTATTCCAATATCCTTACCGAAGAGATTGAGAATAATCATTTTGGAGAAGCACTTGAACTCAGCCACCGGATTCATTCAGTTTCAAAGTCGACATACTCCCTGCTTGAGAATTTACTGACCTGGTCGCAGTTACAGACACGGAATATCAGTTTCAGCAAGGAAACCTTTATCCTTGGCGAAATACTATCACCGGAATTAAAACTGATGACGGCCATGGCTGAGGGAAAAAACATAAAACTTGTAAGCAAAATAGGGAATACGATTGAAATGAATGCCGACAAGGACATGATAAGCACAGTGATCAGGAACCTGGTCAGTAATGCGATTAAATTCACAAAACCTGGCGGGATGGTCACCTTATCGTCAGAAACAGCTGATCATGAAATAATCTTTAGTGTAAGCGATACCGGGACAGGGATGAGCAAAGAAGAAGTCTCTCAACTTTTCATTGTCTCGAAAACTATTTCCAAACCAGGAACTGCAAAGGAAAAAGGTACAGGTCTCGGACTGATACTCTGCAAGGAGTTTGTCACGTTGCACGGCGGCAACATCATGGTTACGAGTGAACCAGGCCAGGGTAGCCGGTTCTCATTTACAATTCCGGCCTGAAACCGGGAAACAAAAATCCTTCAGCGACATCATCGCTATTCAACTCTAAAAGTCTTCTTCAGCCTTATATCACGGCTGGAAGAACCTACAAGGAATTCAAAGTCACCCGGCTCAATAACCCATGATTTTTTCTCAACATCATAATACTCGAACGCATCATGGGTGAGTATAATATTTACTCGATTTGTTTCGCCTGGCTTCAGGAAAACCTTGCTGAACCCTTTTAATTCCTTTACAGGCCTGATCACCCCCGATTTTATTTGATGAATATAAACCTGGGCGACCTCGGCACCCTCCTTCTTCCCTGTATTCGTCACATTGAAACTCACTTCAACCTTCACTGGCAATTCTGGTCCCTTTACAACTTTTTTAACAGCAAGGTCATTAAACTCGAAACCTGTGTATGAAAGGCCATAACCGAACGGGAACAAAGGCTCGATGTTATTTTTGTCGAAATGCCGGTAGCCCACGAATATTCCTTCGGTATACTTCACATGATTGTCCTTATCGGCATCATAATATGAATTGAAAGTGGCATTATCCTCCCATCGCTTCTCAAAACTAACAGGCAGTTTACCACTGGGATTAGTGAATCCGAAGAGTATCTCAGCCAGGGCTGTACCTCCCTCCTGGCCCGGGTACCATGCAGCCAGGTATGCAGGGATAAGGGAAATCCAATCGCTGGATGCCACGTTTCCCCCGGAAGTTAAAACTACAATAGTTCGTTTATTAACTTTGCCAATGTTTTTTATCAGGTCTGCCTGTTCGGCAGGAAGTTCAAAAGGCCTGTCGAAACCTTCACCCTCCGTATCGGCATTAAACCCAACAGAGACCACGGCAACATCACATTTTGCCGCCAGTCTTATAGCTTCCGACTCCCCTGCAGGTTTAATCTGCCTCCACCCGAAAGCAACCTGGGCTTCACCGGTTTTCTCGTAATATTCAAGCTTTACCTTCATTTCCCCTTTCAGGAGGGTCATGGTTTTGTCCCCTGCCTTGAACGAAGGATTTCCCCACTCATCGATCACGGGCATATCATCGAGATAAAGCCTGAAACCGTTATTTCCGCTTACATAAAAGTAATAATTGCCATCGACAGGGATGGAAATACTTCCCGTCCATCTGATCGAAAAACTATCGGCCGGCATTACAGGAGCCGGGGAGCCGTTCTGCCAGTTAAAACTGATATGCTCATCCCTGCGGTTCATAACAGGTTCTCCTGTCATGAACATATTGGCAAAATACTCACCCTTAAGTCCTTTCAGCTTCCCGCCTTTTTCATCCAGGCTGGAGAAAACAGAAGTGCCTGTCATTTCATCCAGGTCGGTATTGACACCGGGACTGTAGAAAACACTCACTTCCTCGCCGGCGATGTTGGTAATTCCATCCAGAAAACTTATGCTACGGTAAGGAGTGATGATGGAACTGCCTCCTCCCCCGGCAACTGCCGGGTGGGCGTCAGGGCCTATGACCGCTATGCTTTTAACCTTGCTGCGGTCGAGAGGGAGCATATTGTTTTCATTTTTAAGCAGGACGATGCCTTCCCTTGCCGCCTGCAGGGCAACAAGTCTCGAACCGGGGTTGTACAAAGGCAGCGTGGTGTCGGCCTGCACCCTGTCGAAGAAACCGAAACGGAACATGATCCTGAGCATACGGCTTACCTTATCATCAATGTCGGACTGCTTCAGCCGACCGTCCTGCAAGGCAGGCAGCAGGTTTTTACGGTTCATAAAGTCCCCTGCAGGCATTTCAAGGTCCAGGCCGGCTATGGCCGCAGCTACCCCGTCGTGTGTCGAACCCCAGTCCGACATCAGTATGCCATCAAACTTCCAGTCCGTCTTAAGTATGTCCTTCAGAAGATGTTCATTCTGTGACGTCCAGGCACCGTTTAAAAGATTATAGGAATTCATCACCGCCCCAACATGGGCTTCTTCAACGGCTGCCCGGAAGGCCGGCAGATAGATCTCCCTCAGGGTCCGCTCATCAACATCGGAACTTACATTATACCTGTCGAATTCCTGGTTGTTTGCAGCAAAGTGTTTGATCGTTGCAACAACACCCTGGCTTTGCACACCTTCAATATATGACACTGCCATCCGGCTTGCAAGAAAGGGGTCCTCTCCGTAATACTCGAAATTCCTTCCGCCCATGGGAGCCCTGTAAATGTTTACGCCGGGGGCAAGCATGATGTGCACCCCTTTTGACCTGGCTTCCGTCCCAACTGCTTCACCATATTTCTTAACCAGGCCGGTGTTCCATGTAGAAGCAAAACAAATACCTCCGGGGAATGCCGTTGCCTTACCGTAATTTCTTACACCCAGGGGCCCATCAGCCATTTTGACAACCGGGATTCCAAGCCTTGTATTCGGCCGTATATAAAATCCCTCGTATCCGCCCAGCATGTCAATTTTTTCTTCTATTGTCATTTTCTGCAAAAGATCAGCCACTCTCTGTTCAACTGGCACAGCCTTGTCTTTGTACAAGGGAAAATTTTGAGCGCCGGCTATCGAAAAAATGCTTATAAAAAAAAGGATAGAAATCACTGGTTTCATAATAGGAGAGATTGATTCAAGGACTAAAGTTACATCATTGAGGATAAATGACAAGAGATTTTCGGCAATTAACTGGCTAGTGATCTTAACGTCAAAACAACTTTCTAAAGTTAAACTTCTCAATCACTTGTATATATAACAACTCTATCGTATATTTGAGAAGGAAATTTTTAAGCATTGAAGATCTTTATCAAAAACATGGTCTGCATCCGTTGTAAAATGGTCGTGAAATCCGAATTGCAAAAACTCGGGATGCAATATGTTGCAGTAGATCTGGGGGAGGCCGACATTCAGGACAATATTTCACCCGGGCAGCTTGATCAACTGGATAAAGCGCTTCGAAAGTCGGGGCTTGAACTGATGGATAATAAAAAAAGCATGCTGGTTGAAAAAATAAAAATGGTTATTATCGAACTTGTTCATTATACCGATGACCAGATTAAAGTAAACCTTTCCGATTACCTTGCAAAAAAACTCAATCACAATTACACATATCTCTCTAATCTTTTTACTGAAGTTAAAGGGACCACTATTGAAAAATTTTACCTGGCCCATAAAATAGAAAAAGTCAAAGAATTACTCGTTTATGACGAGCTGAATCTTACCGAAATAGCTTTCAAACTTCATTACAGCAGCGTGGCCCATCTTTCGAACCAGTTCAAAAAAATAACAAGACTTACTCCATCCCACTTCAAACTTCTTAAGCATAAAAGGCGAAGCACTCTCAGCAATATGTGAATGATGTAACTAATTCCTTGAATTGTATAATGCTTAACCGGATAAAGGTCATCACCTTTGTTAAATAAATATTTTCAAGATGAAGGGCCTGGTGATTCATGAAATTGAGAAAGCGAAGGCCTTTATCATTGTTGAGATCATTGAATATGTTCCGGATTCGGTGGTCATTAAAACAATAATAAAAAAGACGACCGGGAACGTTACTGCAGTTTCATGCGACAGCAGTGAAGCCATGACTGAAAAGATAATTCCCTTCGATACGTTTGTGCAGATTATCGACGGACAGGCTGAGATTATTATTGATGGGGTATCCAATTCCCTGGATACCGGTGAATCAATAATCATTCCGGCCCATACTGCCAGCATTATAAAAACCAACAAACGGTTTAAAATGATTTCCACTGTTATAAAAAGCGGATATGAATAACACAACCCTGTATGAAAGAATATAAATTATTCACACCTGAAGAGCTTGGCTCCGTTGAACTTAAAAATCGTATTGTGATGGCTCCGATGACAAGATGCCGTGCAATCGGGAATTTGCCTAATGAACTTATTGCAGAATATTACAAACAACGTTCGGGGGCCGGGCTTATCATAACAGAAGGCACTTCTCCATCGCCCAATGGATTGGGTTATGCAAGGATTCCGGGGATATACAGTACAAAACAGGTAGAGGGCTGGAAAAAGACAACTGCTGCAGTGCACAGCGAGGGAGCGAAAATCTTTGTGCAGCTTATGCATACAGGAAGAATAAGCCATCGCCTGAACATGCCCATAGGAGCCAAAATACTTGCACCATCGGCAGTTAAGGCTGCAGGTCAGATGTGGACCGATTCACAACAGATGCAGGATCTTCCTGAACCAAAAGAAATGAACACCGAAGAACTGCTGCAAACCAAATCGCAGTTTGTTGCGGCAGCGAAAAACGCTTTAGAGGCCGGGTTTGATGGTGTTGAGCTTCATGCAGCCAATGGTTACCTCCTTGAACAGTTTCTTTCACCCGTCAGTAATATCCGAAAAGATAAATTCGGAGGCAGCATTGAGAACCGCTGCCGCTTTGTACTTGAAGTGGCGGAGGCTGTTTCGGATACAATCGGGAGCAGAAAAACCGGGATCCGCGTCTCACCATACGGAGTTGCAAGTGACATGCCTCTTTATCCTGAAATCGATGCGACCTATAATTACCTTTCGGATCAGCTGAATAAACTTGGACTGGTTTATATTCATTTAGTTGATCATTCCTCTATGGGATCTCCTGTTGTGCCAGTAAAACTTAAAAATTTAATCCGGGCCAATTTTAAAAACAGTATAATGCTATCCGGAGGATATGATAAGGACAGGGCAGAGAAAGATATTCAAAGCGGATTGTGTGAGCTGGTTGCGTTCGGGCGCCCTTTTATCAATAATCCGGACCTGGTTGAAAGGTTAAACAAGAACTGGCCTTTGTCAACAGAACTTAAAATGGACTTATTTTATTCTGCGGATGAAAAAGGATATACCGATTATCCATTTTATAAAGCCTGATTCTTCCGGATCTTTTTAACAGCCGGGTTTAAGGTTAAAGATCCGCCTGTTTGAAAACGTATGATTCATGTTGCATTTTTTTCATATCTTTGCTGTCTCATTTAATCAGTGTTGATGGTCTCTGAAGCCGGAAATACTCTTCCTGCAGCATTTCTCCTTACCCTTGGCAAGCACAGCGAAAGACCTGCCATGGCTACTATAGGAGGGGAACAGCTTACTTACAGGGGTCTCCACCTCCGTATCAGGGCAGTGATGGCCCTGCTTGAAAACCTGGGCATTATGCCAGGCGACAAGGTAGCCATCCTGAGCGCAGGAATGCCGAACTGGGGTGCAAGCTTTTATGCTATCACTTTCATGGGAGCGGTGGCAGTTCCCCTGCTTCCCGATTTCCACCCCGATGAGATCAGGAATATTCTTGAACACGCTGAAGCCAAGGCCATCTTCTTCTCCGAAAATCAGCAGTCAAAAGTAAATACAATTCTAGCCGAAATTGCTCCTAAAAGGATTAAAATCGAAGATTTCTCATTAAAATCATCTGAAGCCGGCGACAAGGTATTTAACCCATCCGCAGAACCGGAAAAAAAATATTCAGTGAGGGAGAATGACCTGGCTTCAATCATTTACACTTCGGGCACAACAGGCAAGTCAAAAGGGGTGATGCTTTCCCATCTTAACATCTGCTTCACTGCCGATAAAAGCGGGCGTGTGCAGGAGATCAAAGAAACTGACCGCTTCCTTTCCGTGCTGCCACTCTCACATTCCTATGAAAATACGATAGGGATGGTTTTGCCTATGCTGAGAGGTGCCGGTATATGGTACCTGGGAAAAGCCCCGACTCCTTCGGTGCTTCTCCCGGCCTTGCTCGAAGTCAAGCCAACCATCATGCTTACTGTCCCCCTGATCATTGAAAAGATTTTCAGGAGCAAAATTCAGCCGGCTTTCACAAAGAACATCTTTCTTCATGCAGCAATACATGTTCCTTTTCTCAGGAAAATACTTAATGTTGCTGCCGGGAAAAAATTAATGCAGACGTTTGGCGGAGAACTGAAGTTTTTTGGCGTTGGCGGGGCTAAGATCAACCGCAGTGTCGAGAAATTTCTCATCGAGGCAAAATTCCCTTATGCAATAGGTTACGGGCTCACCGAAACTTCTCCCCTGCTTGCCGGCTTCAACCCTCAGAATGCCAGGCTGCAATCGACAGGACCATCAATCGAGGATATCGAACTTATCATTCAGAATCCCGATAAAAAGACAGGTGAACTAAAGAAGCCGCGCAAAAAGAAAGATGCACCA
>JBAXBP010000119.1:0-10868 GCA_037141915.1 Bacteroidota bacterium
TAATTACTAAAACAATTCAAAATTTGTAAATGAAATTAACTAAATTTGACAAGGAGATACAGATAAGAACAGGAAGAGTAAAATATTTACAATGAATGGGTTGTAGGGCCAAAAATCGCCTAAATAAATGCCTGTATTTTTAATTGCCCTCTGGAAGCACCAGTAAAATCAGGTGGTCTGAAAAGCGGTTCGAATCCCTCACATCCCACAGCAAATTTCAGGAACCTGATAACAAAGCCACCTCAATGGTGGTTTTTTTTTTGCTGTGGGTCGTGGGCAACACGGATTTATCCGGGTATAATTGAAAAACAATCAAAGATTTTAATTTCAACAACCGTTTTATACTGATTTATTATTTTTATTTGTATTTTTATTTATTCTTTTTAACTCAGAACCGACTATACCTTTTCCGGAAATATTCAGGCAATGGATAAAGACAAGGAAGACATTTCAGATCCCTCTTCACGCCCGGTTAATACTGTACAACAAGTTTCGGAAAGTGAAGAAAAATTCCGGGTTATCTTTGAAAACAACTCAGCTGCCATTGCCATCATCGAAGCCGACACCACTATTTCCATGGTCAATGATGCATATTGCCAGATGTGCGGTTACACCAGGGAGCAGGTGACAGGTATGAGCTGGACAAGGATGATACCGGAAGAAGACCTTGAAGATTTGATGGAATATAACCGTCACAGGATCATGCATCCGGAGAAAACCCCTGATAAATACGAATTCAGGTTTTATACCAGGGATGGAAGGCTGAAATATGGTCTTATGTCCCTTTCTGTCATTAAAAGCAGCAAGCAGATAATCACTTCCTTTACCGACATCAGTGAAAAGAAATTTGCAGAGGAGAAAATCCTCAAAACTTCACGTCTGTATGCTGTTATAAGCCAGATAAACCAGGCGATCATTCATATCAGGGACAAAGATGAACTTCTTAATGAGGTTTGCAGGATCGTGGTGGAATTCGGGAAGTTCAGAATGGCATGGGTTGGGTTGGTGAGTGAAGGTTCCGACATTGTCAAACCTATTGCAATTGCGGGGACTGAAGACGGTTATCTTTCCCACATCAGAGAGATCAAGGTAAGCGATGTTCCTGAGGGACGTGGTCCCACGGGAAAAGCCATGAGGGAAGGTGTGCATGTAATCTGCAATGATATTGCAACCGATCCCATTTTAGCCCCATGGAGGGAAGAGGCACTGAAACGCGGATACCATTCATCCATCGCATTGCCATTAATGAATTCAGGTAAAAGTTTCGGGGTCTTTACACTGTACTCTCCTCAACAAGGTTTTTTTGACCAGGGGGAAGTGCGCTTACTTGATGAGGTGGCCGGCGATATCAGCTTCTCACTCACTACGATTGAAACAGAAATGCTGCAAAAAAAAGCAGAGAATGACCTGATGGAAGCCGAAAACGATCTGCGTGAAAGTGAAGAAAAATACAAGACCGCCTTCCATACGCTTCCCGACGCCATCATTATTTCTAAAATGGATGGTACAATAGTGGATGTGAACCCCGGGTTTTCTGTACAATCAGGATTTTCAAAGGAGGAAACGATAGGCACGAACTTTCTTAAACTGCACATCTACTCCATACCTGAAGAAAGGAACAGTATCATTGAATCACTTTTATCAAAAGGAGTGGTTGATCATTTTGAGACCCGGATCTGCTGCAAGGACGGGAAAATAAAGACAGGGCTTATCTCGGCTTCTGTGATCAGGATAAACAACGAACATCATATTTTATCCATTACCAGGGATATAACAGATAAAAAGGAAAGTGAGCAGGAACTAATAAGATCAAAGGAAAAAGCCGAGGTGGCCAGCCGGTTAAAGACTTCCCTGCTCCTGAACATGAGTCACGAGATAAGGACCCCTCTTAACGGGATCCTCGGTTTTGCAGGGATACTGGGAGATGAGCTGATCAAACCTGAACATAAACGCATGGCCGAAATTATCAGCTTATCAGGCAACAGGTTAATGTCGACCCTGAATTCAATCCTCGAACTTTCCCAGGTTGAATCCGACAGGAAACAACTTGATCTGAAACGCCTGGACCTGGGGATACTGACTGCTGAGATCCTTGATAAAAACCAGAAACGGTTCTGGAAGAAAAACATCGAAACTGTCAGTTCCTTCAGTAAAGGATTGTATATAACAATTGATGAAAACCTCTATACCAATATTCTATATCACCTGGTTGACAATGCTGTCAAATTCACTGAAACGGGATGCGTGACCATCATAGTAAGGAAAGAAATCATTGAGGGGCAGGCGTTTGGAGTGTTAATGGTGACCGACACCGGTATTGGCATTTCTGAAGATCATCTTGGGTTTATTTTTGACGCTTTCAGGCAGGGTGACGAGGGGTATGGCCGGAGTTTTGAAGGGACAGGACTTGGATTGACCTTATGCAAAAAATTCACCAAACTGATGGGTGGCGACATAGAGGTCAAGAGCAGGCCGGGAATGGGATCAACCTTTTCCGTCAGATTCCCTTTGACAGCCGAAACAACTTTACCTGTTGAACAACCTTCGCCGGACGCCATTTTACCTGAAAAGGACTTTGGTGACAGATTGCCTAAAGTACTGATAGTAGAGGATAATGAAGCTAATTCTGACCTGATCGCCATTTATCTTGAAGGCCAGTTTTTAACCGAACAGGTCGGCAGCGGGAATCTCGCAGTAAAAATGGCTGGCAGGGAATCATATGATCTAATCCTTATGGACATAAACCTTGGCCCCGGTATTAACGGGATTGAAACTGCAAAAGAGATCAGGAAAATTAAACATTATGAAGATGTTCCAATCATTTCGGTGACAGGATATTCGACCGAAGCAGAAAAACAGGACATTCTCAAGCAGGGGTTTAATGATTTCCTCCCAAAGCCGTTTGATAAAGCAAGCATCCTTACTATTATCAAAAAAAATCTGCAAACGATCCGAAAACTCTGATCAGGCCTTGATGCAGATCATTCCAGACCTGTCATGAAAGCCGTTTCAACCATCCGGGGAACATTTTTGTCGGTAAAGCCCCGGGCTTCGTCTATTTTCTTACCTTCCTTCTTCTTCATCAGGAAATTTCTCAATATATTTACATCCAGACCCGGAGGAGAAGGTGGATCTATTGTTCCGCGCACTCCCTCATCCACAAAAAACAAAAAAACATGAAAAAGACATTATCCTATCTTGTGCTGATCATGGCAGTAGTGCTGTCGTGGACCGTTTCGGTGAATGCACAGACTTACAACCTTAAAGACATGCCTCCCCTGGATCCCAAAGTTAGGGCCGGTGTGCTTGACAATGGCATGCATTATTATATTCGTGCCAACAACATGCCTGAAAAAAGAGGTGAATTCTATATTGCCAACAACATAGGGGCTATACAGGAAAACGATGACCAGAATGGCCTGGCGCATTTTACCGAGCATATGTCGTTCAACGGCACCGTGCATTTTCCCAAGAAAGGGATACTTGATTACCTGGCTACCATAGGCGTTAAATTCGGGACCAATGTCAATGCTTCCACAGGCCTTGAGCAAACTGTTTTCAACCTTTCCAATGTTCCTTTGTCGCGGGACGGTATCACCGATTCCTGTCTGATGATCCTCCGCGACTGGGCTCATTATGTGGCTTTTGAAGATACGGAGATAGACCTGGAAAGGGGTGTCATCCTCGAGGAATGGAGAATGTACGGATCGGCTTCAGAACGAATGAGCAATGAGCTGGCGCCCACAATCTACAAAGGTTCGAAATATGCCAAACGCAATGTAATCGGGGATACCGCCGTTATCAAGCACTTTAAATACCAGACCATTAAAGACTTTTACAATGCATGGTACCGCACCGACCTCCAGGCTATTATCATCGTTGGTGATTTTGACGTAAATACAGTGGAAGCCAGGATCAAGGCCATTTTCAGCAGCATCCCGAAAGTCAGCAACCCGAAACAGAAAGAGATCTATCCCTTGCCCGACAATGCTGAGCCCCTGATCGGAACAGCTACCGACAAGGAAGCCACAAACACTATGGTTACTGTCAGTTTCAAGCATGATGCTACGCCTGATGCCGCTAAAAACCTGGAATACATGAGAACCCAGCTGGTACGGGCCTTCGCCAACGTAATGCTGAGCCTGAGACTGAATGAAATTGCCCGTTCTGAGAATCCACCTTTCCTCTTTGCAAGAGCCAACTACGGCCGTTATACTGCTTCCAAAGATGCGTTCAACGTGATGGCCCAGTCGTCAGACAATAATTCCCTCAAAGCGCTGAAGGCAATGCTGGTCGAGATCCAGAGGATGAAGCTATACGGATTCGGGCCCGGGGAATATGAACGCGCCAAAGCTGAATTCATGCGCAGCATGGAATCGCGTTATATGGACCGCGACAAACGCAAGAACCGTGAACTGGTAAGGCCAATTACAACTTATTTCCTCACGAACAATCCTAACCCCGGCATTGAGTATGAATACGCTTTCGACAAAGCCGAACTCCCCGGCATAAGCCTTGAAGAGATAAACACCGCGGCCAAAAACTTCATTACCGAAAACGACATGATCGTGACCATAACCGGTCCAAAAAAAGAAGGAGTAAGCCTTCCTTCCGTTGATGAAATAAAAAATGTGCTGAATACTTACGCAAAGGAAAAGATAGACCCCTACGTTGATGCCATGGCAGGGAAGAAACTTATTGAGAAGGAACCTGTGCCGGGGAAAGTCACGGCTACCGGTGCAAATTCAGTGTTCGGAACTACTGAGTGGACCCTTTCGAACGGCATGAAAGTGGTGTTCAAGCCTACCGATATAAAGGAAGATGAGCTTACTATAAGCGGATGGGCCGATGGCGGAGCCTCAGCCCTCAACGAAGATGAGCTTATTGCCGCAGATTTCCTTGGCGATGCCATATCGGCCATGGGCCTTGGGAATTATACCCGGAACGACCTCACGAAACTCCTGGCAGGCAAACGTGCCAATGTTTCATTCATGATTGGCGACGAAAATGATATGATTTCGTCACGTACATCTCCAAAGGATCTCGAAACAGACCTTCAGCTGATTTACATGAGTTTCACCAGTCCAAGATGGAACGAAACGGATTATAAAACCTGGCTTGACAAGGTGAAAGCCTCTCTTGTAAATGCCGATGCAGAACCCCGAAAGGCTTTCACAGATACTATCGAAGTGATGATGGCAAACCACAACAGGCGGGTGCAGCCTACCACCTACAAATCTCTCGACAAATTGTCGTTCGCTCTTTTGCAGAAAGTTTTCAGGGAAAGGTTTTCCGATCCCGGCAATTTCACACTGGTCTTCACTGGTAAAGTCAACCCCGAAGCTGTAAAGCCGCTGGTTGAGAAGTACCTGGCCTCACTGCCCACCGTTACCCAGAAAGATGCTTATGTCGACCATGGCATCAGGCCTCCGAAAGGGCATGCAAAGCGGGATTTCCAGAGGACGACCACTACTCCGCGCACATCCATCTTCGTTAATTATAACGGCAAATGCGATTACAATATAGATAACAAGCTGCTGGGAGCAGCGATGCGGCATGTTCTCGAGCTTACGTACATTGAAAGAATACGTGAGGATGAGGGAGGGGCATACAGTGTGCGTGTTTCCTTTGCCACGGTTAAACTGCCTGCCGAAGGATTCAACTTTATCGTCACTTTTGAAACCGACCCGGCGAAGGCCGACAAGCTGGTTAGTATCGTTCACCGTGAGATTGACAAACTGCTGAAAAACGGGCCTTCTGATTCTGACCTTCAGAAATTCAAGGAATATGCGCTAAAGCAAAGGCCCGAAGACATGAAGGAAAATACATGGTGGGGAGCCCAGGTCCAGGAATATTACATGAATAAGACAGACTACATTACCGGGTTTGAAACGAAAGTGAAGGCGTTGAATTCAAAGGCAGTCCAGGATTTTGCGAAAAAGATGCTGGGCCAGGGTAACGTAGTTGAAGTGATAATGCGTCCGTAATCAATGAAGATCAAAGTTCTTGGAGCCGGTGGCGGGGAAGTCACCGGTTCCGCTTATCTTATAGAAACAGGAAAAAGCCGGGTGCTGGTCGATTGCGGCATTTTCCAGGGAGGAAGGCATGCCGAAGCCCTGAACCTGTTCGACCCCTCTGATGTTTCACACCTCGATGCGGTTCTGGTTACCCATGCCCATCTTGACCATACGGGACGCTTGCCCCTGCTCAGTAAAATGGGGATGCCCGCCCCTGTTTTTTGTACCCAGGCCACTCTCGAACTGACATCCCTTATACTCCGGGATTCTGCCCATGTGCAGGAACAGGACACCAACCATCTGAATAAAAAAAGGCAAAGAGCCGGTTTGAAACCCGTTAAGCCCCTGGTCTCCCATGAAGACACCGAAGACATCATCGGCAGGCTGATCGCACTACCTTATGACAATGAATTCCAGGTTGCGGCAGGTGTAAAAGCGTCTTTTGCGGAGGCAGGGCATATGCTGGGTTCATCCTGCATACAGCTGAGCATTGAAGAAGAAGGAAAAATAAAGAAGGTTGTCTTTTCGGGCGACCTGGGTCCAAGGGGAGCACCCATTCTGAAGGATTTTGAGGAGCTGCATACAGCCGATGCGGTGTTCATGGAATCAACGTACGGCGACAGGGACCATAAACCCCTGGATGAAACTGTGAACGAGTTCATCTCTATTGTGAAAGCTGCCGCAGAGAATAAGGGTAAAATACTGATTCCTACTTTTGCGGTTGGTCGTGCCCAGCTCATGATATCCATCCTCGCATCCATGTTCAGGTCAAAACATGTTGCCCCCTTCCCTATTTTCCTTGACAGCCCCATGGCCATAGATGCTTCCAGGATTTATATGAACCATAAGGAACTTTATGATGAAGAGCTGCTCAACTTTAGCCGCGAGAAGCCATTGATGGAAGACCTTAAAACTCTGAAAATCTGTCCCACTGCCGAAGATTCAATCGCCATCAACGATGTACCCGGACCTATGATGGTCCTTGCCGGTGCAGGCATGTGCAACGCAGGCAGGATACTTCATCACCTGAAATACAACCTCTGGAAACCCGAGACCCATGTGATCATCGTAGGCTACCAGGGATCAGGCACCCTGGGTCGCCGGCTTGTTGACGGAGCTCAAAAGGTGAAGATATTCGGGGAGGAAATTGCCGTAAAGGCGACTGTGCACACCCTGGGGGGATTCAGCGCACATGCTGGTCAGAAAGACCTGCTTGACTGGTTCTCATTCCTGGCCCCGGCCCGGCCGAAACTCGTAATAATACACGGTGAAAACGGGCCGAGGGAAGCCCTGGGAACAATGATCAGGGAAAAGTACGGTATTGATGCACTCTACCCTGAAATTAAAGAAGTGATCAGTTTGTAATTGCAATCCCATTATTTAAAACCAAATCCGATGAATGAGCCGATCCGCAGGACAAAGATTGTTGCAACAATCGGTCCGGCAAGCAACACACCTGAAATGATCCGCAAGCTTATTTCAGCCGGCATGAATGTGGCCCGTCTCAATTTTTCTCACGGAAGTTACGGCGATCATGCCATGGTGATCAAATATCTAAGGCAGGTCTCAGATGAGATGGATACACCCGTAACTCTTCTCCAGGACCTCCAGGGGCCGAAAATCCGTGTCGGCAAACTCACCGGCGACCAGAGAATGCTTGTCAAAGGTGAAGTATTGCAGATCATCCCTATGGAAGACTACACCGGCCAGCCCGATGCCATCCCGATAGATTATCCTCATGCCGCCGAAGAAGCTGTAAGCGGGATGGGCATTCTGCTCGATGACGGGCTGCTTTCACTCACGATCAACGAAATTAAAGAGAAGGCATTGATCTGTACTGTGGATGACGGAGGGGTTCTGAAAAACAGGAAAGGGGTAAATTTCCCTAACCTTAAACTCAAACTCCCCTCGCTGACCGATAAGGACAAACAGGATCTGAAGTTCGGGCTGGAACAGGGAGTCGACTGGGTCAGCCTTAGCTTTGTAAGATCTGCAAGCGATATCATCGAACTCAGGGATTTCATCACCGCTGCAGGATACCATAAACCTCTCATAGCAAAGATCGAGAAACCCCAGGCCATCGAGCATCTTGATGAGATCATTGAAGCCACCGACGGGGTGATGGTTGCCAGGGGCGACCTGGGAGTTGAGATGAGCCCCGAAAAGGTTCCTTTATTGCAGAAACATATTATTGAACAGTGCAACAGGAAGAGCAAACCCGTGATCACCGCAACCCAGATGCTTGAATCAATGATACACGAGCCCAGGCCTACCAGGGCCGAAGCAAATGACGTCGCCAATGCTATCATCGACGGCACTGACTGCATCATGCTTTCGGGCGAATCAGCGGTGGGCGAATATCCTGTCAAGGCTGTGGAGATGATGAACAAGATCGCCATGGAAGTGGAATCCAAAATTGAGTTCAGGACCTACCCTTCACTGGAGCATTCCGAGATCGGGGCTATTTGCGAAGCAGTGAACCGTATTGAAAAGGTGATTGAGGTATCTGCCATTGCCGTTCTTACCTCAAGCGGGAGAAGCGCCAAGTTCATAGCATCCGGCAGGCCAAAAGCACCTATCTATGCCCTGACGAACGAGGCACCGGTATACCACGGGCTTAACCTGCTCTGGGGCATACATCCCATCCTGATCGGCAAAAAATGCAAATCATTCGACGAAATGATAGTACTTGCCGAGAAGAATATAAGGGATCACCAGCAGGTAAAGCCAGGGCACAAGATCATAGTAATTGCCGGAATACCTCCTAACACAGCCGGCGGCACCAATTGCCTGAAGATACATACGCTGTAAAAAAAAGCGGCTGAATTTTGGTTCAGCCGCTTTTTTTAAATCAGGGAAATCACCTTAACATATACGTAAGGCCAACATTGAAGTTAAGACCCTGCATATTGGCGTAAGAATTATAACCGGCGAAATTGAATGAATTGGTGTTGAACCAGTACTGGGCGCTTGCTGTTGCCCCCCAATGAGAAAACCTTCCGAACTTGATCAGCACCCCTACTTCAGGCGACATGGTAAATCCCCACTGGGTATTATAAATATCATACTCCTGCACCATGATATGTTCTTCCATATAATCGCCGCCCAGTGACAAGCCAACGTAAGGATCAGCAATTGCCGAAGGCATAAAGTAATAGTAAACCCCCGCTTTCCATGGTATTACGAAGGCATAGGAGTACTGGACGGCTGTGATCGCAAGCCCGTCATCACCGTAATAGGTATCACGGGGATACTTCTCGTAATAATTATTCCAGCCGAACTCAAACCCGACTGCAAGTCCTTTCTTCAGGAAATACCTGCCTGTAAAATTCCCTCCGGCGGGACTTACATTATTGACGAAGGAGCTTAGATTCCCGAGAGGTACGCTGATGCTCCACGAGAGTGTGTAAAGCGAGGACGGGCTGAAACCCTCAGGGGACTTTTCCTGGGCATGAACGCCGGGAGCCAGTAAAAGCACCGATATGATTATAAACAATATCTTTTTCATTGCAATTATTTTTACGAACGACTCTACCCCCCCTGCTTCAACAGCTTAGCCCTGAGCTGCGGTGTTTGCGCAAAACACTGGTCAACATTGTCAAGCACTTCCTGCTGGGTGTGAGAACCCGTAAGCAGGCCCCTGATAATGGCAACCCAGTCAACATACAGCTTATTGTCGTGGACTTTCGCATTTTTCAGGTCAAGCAACTCTATGATCACAGTACCGGTGCTGTAATAGCTGACGGCAGGAGGATAATAAGGATACCAGTAATAAGAGGCAGGATATCCCCAGTATGAAGGGTTATAATACCCGTAATCCCAGTACCAGCCCGGGTAATAATATGAGACGTTGGTAACTTTAATGACTCCTGCATTGATACCGAGATCAGGATTCCCGGTTTTACGTTCAACCAGGGTATATCCCCTCGCCTCCATATTGGAGATGATCTCGCTGAGCAGTGCCTGGGTTTGCGGGTTCGACATTTTCGAACTGTCATGATAGTCTTTGATCAGAGACACCGAATCTACGATAGAAAATGTTTTGAATTGGGTAAAATTAGTTCCAACAGCATATTTCGTGATGTCGACAAGGTCTTCAGCAAGCCGGGAATCCACTCCGGGGTAGGTTGCACAGGACATCATGAATGCAATAGTCCCGGCAACAGCCAACATTGCCAGCTTTCTTTTCATAAAGATAAATTTTTATCAGAACATATGTTGGTTAACAGATAATCAGGTTTTTACACCATCATGAACATCTGGAAGAAATGAAATCCCCAGGGTTCAAGACCGGTATACAGCCCGCTTACGGTAAGTTCATCCCCGTTTCGGATATAATGATTCTGTGTGAACATATCAACAAGGCGCCATGAATAGCCTTCAAGGTCGCAGCCTGGAAGGTAAACAAAGCCCTGGGAAGGTTTAGGTCGAAAATTGACGGCGATAATACTAATCCTGTTCTCAAATTTCCAATACCATGCCAGTATATTGCGGCAGCTCTGGTTATCATCCCAGCCGCTCACGGGACAGAGAGACCAGGTTCCTTTATGCATTTCCTGTCCGGCAAGGAGATCAAGCAGGGTTTCATAATAATTTCTCAGGAAGGGGCTCCGTGTCTCTTCAGGCCTGCGGCGAAGGAATACAGGCAGTTTTATCGTGCGGCCATCCAGCTGGCCCTCAAATAATAATTTCGCGCCCGGCAACGTCAGGCTTATCAATGCTGCAGCCTTTTCCTTATCCGGATGGAAGGCCGATGCAGCCCTGTCTTCATCATGGTTTTCAATAAACCGAATGAGCTTTGACTGGTAATTCTGATCGGCCTCAAGGTGATGCCGTATGGAATCGGCATCC
>JBAXBP010000120.1:0-10846 GCA_037141915.1 Bacteroidota bacterium
GGTATCGGTAACGGTGACGATCATCTCATTTTCGATCTGTTCGGCTTTAATTACAACACTCCCCTGTTCGGTAAACTTGACAGCATTAGAAACAAGGTTCTGGATGATATGGCGGCATTTACCGTAATCCGACCTGATCTCAGGAAGATCCTGCCCGACCGAGTTTTCGAGGGAAATCTTCTTGTCTTTCGCCAGTTGGTCTAACATTCCCACAATCTCATCAGCAAGCTCAAAAACAGTAAAAGTCGCTGCAGCGACTTCCTCATGCCCCGCTTCAACACGGGAAAGATCGAGTACATCGTTGATCAGAGTCAGAAGGTTCCTGCCATTCCTTTCGATGATCTCTATATAGCTGTATTCATCCTCCGGTATTTTGTTCTGTAGCCGGCGGCTTAGAACTCCTGAAAGCGCGATAACCGAATTCAAAGGGGTTCTCAGTTCATGGCTCATATTGGAAAGGAAAGTGCTCTTGAGCTTGCTGGCCTCGTCAAGCTGGCTTTTCTGCATTTCCAGTTCCAGGTTCTGTTCACTAAGTTCCTGGCTCTGTATGCTCAGCTCCTTAGCCCTTTCGTCCAGTTCGCGGTTCTGCGATTCCAGTTTCTCGGCAAATTCAAGGATCTTCTGATGTGCAATCACCCCGTTGAAGCGGGCCATAAGCATGACCTGGATATCAGTAATCCTTCGTAAAGCCTCCGGTGGATAACAATGTAAACTTGCCAGGGATATCATTGCCACGACCTCATCACCTGAGAAAATCGGTATAGAGATAATTTCCCTGGGCCTGAAATCGCCAGCTGTTGTGCTGAACAGCAACGCGGTATCGGTTGGAATATTCCTGATCACCTGCACTTGGCGGCTTGAAAGAGCCAGGCCAAATTCTCCTTCAAAATTTAATGCAGAGAAAGATGCAATCGTTTCAGAATTGTGCCCCATGGATTCAAACGGCTCAAAATCGGTTTTTTGTTCATTAAGCAGGTATACCGACCCGATCTGGGAATTTGTTGCTTCCATAAGTCTCATGATAAGCGAATGGCAGAACGAATGCATCTCCTCTTCTTTTAGCATAACATCCGCAACCTTCCCCACCAGATCCTTGTTTCTTAGATCTGATTGGTTAACTTCGGCAAGCAAGTTTATGGACGATGTCAGCCTTCCTAATTCATTATTTGAGGAATATGCGATGCGGGCATCCAGATTGCCTTTCCTAAAGTCGTCGGTGACCCTGGTCATCTCATCCAGGGGAGTTTTTATTATTCTTAGCAAGGCCAGCAGGATCAGGAAGGAAACTGCGAAACTGAGGCCAAACAAGGTTAACAGGAACCATGCAATGCTTTGTTTATGCCTTTCCGCATCCGAAAAGAATTTGTCGGCCCGGTTGAAGGCAAATACACTGACATCATTAATCTCCTTCAAAACTTTATCGACCGCTTGTTCATCAGGTCCATCGGTTTGTAATATTTTAAATGCTTCAGCCATTCTTCCTGCATTGACCAGGGCGATGACCTCCTGGCGGATGTCTCTATATTTGTTCATTTCATAGGATATCTCAGTCAGATCGGTTTTAGGACCCAGGTATGACAAAGAAAGGCTGTCTACCTGCTTGTAAGCGTTTAATTCCAGTTTCTCCATTCTGGAGATCAGTGCAGACTTTTCAGAGGCAGAACCAAAATGCGCATAATCATTGATCAACCTGTCGATAAGTAAAAGGTTGGGTTTAAGGACAGCGATATTCCTTCTTACCTGGAGCGGATGGTGATATATTCCATCGGTATCCTCCCAGAGCTTAGAAGTCTCGTACCATGAAAAAACTCCGCCAAGGACAATAAAAAAAAGTACCATCCCGAATCCCACCCTCAACAGGGTCCCGATTTTTAAATTTTGTATGTTCATCCTTGTTTTTTTTATGGCCGGCTACCTGATTTTCTGGAATATACAAGTGGATGGGTGTACCGCACGGAATTTATGCTTTGCTATGATATCTCTTTCCGCTTCACCTGTTAAAAGGTATCCTCCCGGTGAAAGTGAAAGGTAAAGCCTGTCGAGTATCTGTTGCCTTATCTCAGGGTTATAATAAAACAGCAGGTTGCTGCAGCAAACCAGGTTAAAATCCCCGAAAATGCTGGAGGCCGGACTGGTATAATCGGGGTCTGTAAGATCATGAAAGGAGAAATCAACATGGCCTTTCATCTTTGCGGAGATAATATAATTGTCACCTTTCTGCGAAAAATATTTCCTGAGCAAACCGGTACTTACATTTTGAATATCTGATAAATTATACATTCCTTTCCTGGCACGTTCAAGTTCTTTCTCCGAAACATCGGTCCCGATTATCCTGAACCTTGATTTTTTTTCTTTCCTGCGGATGAGATCGTCGAGCAGCATTGCGATCGAATATGGCTCCTGGCCGGCAGCGCATGCAGCTGACCATATCCTGATCTCTGAACCCTCATATTTTTCCTCTATGATCCCCGGCAGTATCATCTGCTCAAGCAGGGCAAATGTCATGGAGTTCCTGAAGAACTCACTGTAACAAATGTTCAGGCTTTCGAGAAGAGCAATTGCATTTTTCCTGTCGGCTGTAATAAGCCCGGTATACTCTCCGGGTCTTGTTGCAAGGGCAGCCGCCGATATCTTTTCAATCGATTTAATTAAGAAAGAGTGGTCATAAGCAGAGATATCGAGGCCATGAACCCTTTTCATGATATCGATTATTTCAGGGATGTCGGTCAATTGAGAAAACTTTTAAGTACCTGAAGTAATTCATTCATACGTATAGGTTTTGCCAGATAACCGGAACAACCAGCGTCCATGGCTCTTTCCTTGTCGCCGTGCATCGCGTATGCCGTGGTAGCTATAACCGGCAGATGAGGGCGCAGCTTCAGCATCATTTTTGTTATTTCCTGTCCGGGGACATCAGGCAATTTGAAGTCCATCAGAACCAGCTCGGTTTCGGGATGGTCATCAAAAATCCGCATCGCTTCATTTCCATCCCAGGCATGCAGTATAACAAGGTTTAGCCTGCCCAGGATAATATTCAGGAGGTCGAAATTATCGGGTTCATCTTCAACGATCAGTATTGTTTTGCCTGTAAAATCATTTACATCCTGCGATGTTTTTGCCTGAGGTGCCACATTGGGGCCCGATTGAACATATGGGATGCTGAAACTGAAGCATGAACCCAGGCCGGGTGTGGATTCTACATGGATCTCCCCTCCCATTTTGTTAACATACGCGCTTGAAATTGCAAGCCCGAGTCCATTCCCACCGTATTTCCTTGCCAGTCCCAATTCAACCTGCCAGAAACGGGTAAAAATAATTTTCCGGTGTTCTTCCGATATTCCTATTCCTGTATCTTGTACATAGAAATCAAGCCTGTTGTTAATGAGCTTGTAACCGAGTTCAACACTACCCTTTTCTGTGAATTTCAGGGCATTGGTGAGCAGGTTCTCTATGACCTGCCTTAATTTGCCCTGATCGGCAGTTACCCTCGATCTTTTGCAGTCAGGATCTTTGTCAAGGACAAGCTGCAGTCCTTTACCGGATGCATGCTTCATGTAATTCTCGGCCATGGAATCCATCAGATCGTCGAGAGAGAATTCAACGGGATCAAGTTCTATAAGACCAGCTTCTATTTTTGAAATATCTATAATATCATTGATAATATGAAGCAGCTGCTGACAATTACCATTGATGATCCTTATAAAACGATCCCTTTCATCAACTTCTATATCCTTTTCTTTCAATAATTCCGAAAAACCAATGATGCCGTTCATCGGGGTCCTGATCTCATGGGACATATTGGCCAGGAAGGCTGATTTCAGAAGATCGCTTTCCTCAGCTTTGTTCTTGGCAATAATAAGTTCAGCTTCAGTTTTTCGGCGCTCAATAAGTTCTTTTTCAAGGGCCATGGTGCGTTCTGAAACAAGGGAGGCAAGGTGTGATTTTTCAAGGCGCTGCAGGTCGGCAGCTTCCTTGATCTTGGCCATAGCTTTTACCTGCGCGATCAGTTCCACCTCATCAAGCGGTTTGGAAAGAAAAGATTCCGCCCCTGCCTCCAGGGCTTTTACCCTGGTCTGACGATCAGTTTTCAAAGCCGTCAGCATGATCACGGGGATATGACTGATCCTTTGATCCTGCTTCAGTTTCCTGCAAACCTCCAGGCCGTCGATTACCGGCATGACAATATCAAGGAGAATTACATCCGGATTTTCGGAAAGTGCAAGAATTATGCCGGAATTACCATCCTGTGTAGTAATCACTTTGGCCAGGGGGATTGCATCTGAAACTACCGCACGAAGGGTAACCAGGTTATCCTGGTTGTCATCAATAGCCAGAATTTTAATTTCTTTCTGTAAAAAACTTTCCATAGGCGTTAATTGACGAAAAGTAAGCTTGTTAACCGATAAACAAACTTAAACAAATGTACGACAATAAACAGGGAAAGACAAGGTAAAAGGGAAATAAAACCCCGGGGTAATGGTTATTTCAGTCCGCGGTTTTCAAGCAGCGGATTTATCGAAGGATCCCTTCCGCGGAAATCACGATACATCTCCATAGCATCTTTTGAACCGCCTTTCTCCAGGATATCCTTTCTGAAACGGGCAGCGGTTTCCTGGTCGAATATGTTCCCTCTCTCCTTGAAGGCCTGGAATGCATCTGCATCGAGGACCTCCGCCCAGATGTAACTGTAGTATCCTGCAGTGTATCCCCCGGTCATGGAGTGTTGGAAATAGGTCGACCTGTAGCGGGGCGGGATCTGGGCTATCAATCCTATTTTTTTCATTGATCCCGTTTCGAATTTCACGACATCAACGGTGTTGACCACTTCGGGTGAGGTATGATAATCCATATCGAGGAATGAGGCAGCCAGGTATTCGGTGGTTTTAAATCCCTGGCCGTATTTACCGCTTCTGATGATTTTATCTATCAGCAGTTGGGGGATGACTTCTCCCGTCTGATAATGTTTTGCGTAAACTTTCAGCACTTCGGGTTCAAAAGCCCAGTGTTCGTTGATCTGGGAAGGAAGTTCAACAAAATCGCGGGGAACGCCTCCTATACCCTGGTATCTGACATCCCTGAAAAGCCCTGCCAGGTTATGACCGAATTCATGAAAGAAAGTCCTCACCTCATCTGCTGTAAGCAAAGCCGGCTTTCCCCCGGTAGGTGCTGTGAAATTCATGACTATGGTCATTACCGGCGGCACCCTTTTCCCGTCTTTATATGATTGTGAGCGGTAGCTTCCGCACCAGGCGCCGCCACGTTTGCCTGCACGGGGATGGAAATCCATATACACAACACCTAACAGGCTTCCGTCTTTATCGTGGCAGGCATAAAGGGTAACTCCCTTGCAATATACCGGGGCATCATTCACTTCGGTAAATGTGATCCCGTAGAGTTTTTTAGCTACATAAAAGATCCCCTCACGCACATTCTCAAGCTTGAAATACGGCTTTACTGTTTCTTCATCAAGGTTGAAGTTCGCTTTTCTTACTTTTTCGGCATAATAGCGCCAATCCCAGCTCTGAAGCTCAAAATTGCCTCCGTTTTTTTTGATGAGCTTTTGCATTCCGTCCCTTTCAGTTTTTGCCATTTCAAGGGCCGGGGTCCATACCTGGTTCAGCAGACCGTAAACAGCTGCAGGTGTTTTGGCCATGCGGTCATCCAGGGCAAACGCTGCGAAACTATCGAAGCCCATCAGTTTCGCTTTCTGATAACGCAGGGAGACCAGTTTGGAAATAATGGTTTTATTGTCTTTTGTGTTATTGTTGTTGCACCTGCCAAGGTAAGCGTTGAAGATTTTCTCTCTCAATTCCCGCTTATCGGCAAACTGCAGGAATGGCATGATGCTGGGATTCTGCAATGTGAATACCCATTTGCCTTTTGTCGTGCTGTCGGCAATGGCGGTTTCGGCAGCCGCGGAGACCAGGTCGGCAGGCAGGCCTGCAAGATCTTCCTTCTTCTCGATCACCAGCTTAAATGAATTTGTTTCGGCAAGAAGATTCTGACCGAAATTCAGCTGGAGCAGGCTTATCTGCATATTGAGTTCACGCAGCCTGACCTTCCCTGCTGAATCCAGGGCAGCACCTCCCCTGATAAAGTTTTTATAGGTCTCCTCGATCAGGCGAAGCTGATCGGGATCATACTGCATTGCCAGACGGTTGTCATATACGGCCTTGATACGGCTGAAAAGGATTGGGTTCAGGTTGATATCGTCGCTGTGTTTGCTCAGCAGAGGGGAGAGCTTTTTTGCAATGTCCTGCATTTCAGTATTCGTGTTGGCCCCGTTAAGGCCAAAAAATACCGAACTGACCTTTTCCAGGAGTTTTCCGCTGTTATCCAGTGCTACCATGGTATTTTCGAAAGTCGCAGTTTGCGGGTTAGCTGTTATTCCCTTTATCTCATCAGTATGTGCCTGCATCCCCTTTTCAAATGCAGGAAGAAAATGCTGGTTCATTATTTTGTCAAATGGAGGAACGCCAAACGGAGTCTTCCATTCAACAAAGAATGGGTTTGTATTGTCGGGTGGAGGGGGCGTAGATCCTCCAAGGGATGCATCCTGGGCTTTGGTAATGGCTGCTGTCATGAGCATTAAAATTGATAGTAGGAAAACTTTTTTCATATCAGGTATTTTAGGCATGGCACAAAAGTAAAAATTAAATTATCGGTAAAGCCTCGTTTCTGAGTCGAAGTGGTTTATTTTCCGATGTCAATCCTGTCTCCATCGGTGGCAAGTATGGTCTCAGGGAATACCGACCTGGCTTCATCCAGGAGGGGCTGAAGATCGTCGTAACGGGCCGAGAAATGCCCTATCATCAGTTTTTTCACCTGGGCTTTAGCTGCGATGGTTGCAGCTTCAAGAGCCGTACTGTGCATCTTTTCCCTGGCAACGGCAGCCATATCATTCAGGAAGGTGGCCTCATGGTACAACAGGTCCACCCCATGAATGAAAGGTATAATGTCTTCGGAACAGGCCGTATCACTGCAGTAGGCGTATGATCTTGGCTGGCGGACCCTCATCGTTGAATGATGCTGTTCGAGGAAGAGGAATCCATGGGTGGGGATGCTGTGCCGCAGGGGAAAAGCATATACCTTTAGCCGTTCCGAATCATAGATCAGCTCTTTGTCGTCAGAAACGAGGGGATGAAATATAAGCGGGTAGATAAGGGTTGTGCGGGATGCAGCCATCTGGAGTTCCAGGATCTGCTGCAGGTCAGGGTTTGCATAGAGATGCAGTTCATCTTTGCGGCCCAGCAGGTGCAGGCTGTTGAGGAAGCCGATAAGTCCGAAAAAATGGTCACCGTGCAGGTGGCTGATCATGACATGCCGTATCCTCTGGAAATGGATCTTGAACCGTCTCAGCTGAAGCTGGGTCCCTTCGGCGCAGTCTATTAAAAACAAGCGCTCATTTGCATTGAGCAAATGAGCGCTTGGGTTACGTTGCAAAGTCGGAATTGCCGAATTGCTTCCCAGTATGGTCACTGAGAAAGTCATAAGGCTTATTCTTCCTTGGGTTCTTCGGTCTCTCCTTCTTCTGCTTCAGGTTCGTCCAAAGGAAGTTCAGCCTGTGCCTCGTCAGCACTGGCAGTTGCCTTGGGAGCACGTGACTTCTCTTCGGCTTTCACCATATCGTCCCTGAGGTTTGCAAGGGATTCAATGTCGCCAAGTGTTGTCTTCTCCAGGTTATCCTTCAGCTTTTTAACAGCTTTCTTGGTATCCTTTTCCTTCTTCTGCCCAACTTTTGCTTCCTTGTTCTTTTCAGCATAAGCAGCGTCCTGATGGATCTTGGTATGAGAAAGGATGATCTTCTTGTTCTCTTTCGAGAATTCGATCACCTTGAAGTCAAGGATTTCTTCTTCCCTTGCCGAGGTATTGTCTTCCTTATGAAGATGGCGTGTGGGGGCAAAACCTTCAACACCGTACGGCAGGGCAACGATACCGCCCTTGTCGTTCATGCTGACAATTGTTCCCTTGTGCACCGAACCTACAGAGAATACGCTTTCAAACACATCCCAGGGGTTCTCTTCGAGCTGTTTGTGGCCCAGGCTGAGCCTGCGGTTCTCAACATCCACATCCAGTACCATCACTTCGATATTCTCGCCGATCTTGGTAAACTCGGCGGGATGCTTGATCTTTTTCGACCAGCTGAGGTCTGAGATATGGATCAGGCCGTCAACACCTTCTTCAAGTTCGACAAAGATGCCGAAGTTGGTGAAGTTGCGGACGATGGCTGTATGTTTCGACTTCAGCGGATATTTTTCCTTGATGTTGTTCCATGGATCGGGGATGAGCTGCTTGATACCCATCGACATCTTGCGCTCCTCGCGATCGAGTGTGAGGATAACTGCTTCAACTTCCTGCCCTACTTTGAGGAAATCATGGGCTGTGCGAAGATGCTGCGACCATGACATCTCTGAAACATGGATTAGGCTTTCAACTCCGGATGCAATTTCGACAAAAGCACCGTAATCAGCAATCACAACTACGCGGCCTTTGACTTTGTCGCCAACCTTGAGGTTAGTGTCAAGCGAATCCCATGGATGGGGAGTAAGCTGCTTGAGGCCAAGTGCAATCCTCTTTTTATTATCATCAAAATCAAGGATAACGACCTTGATCTTCTGGTCAAGTTTAACGATCTCTTCGGGATGGTTGATGCGTCCCCAGCTGAGGTCGGTGATATGGATAAGTCCGTCAACGCCGCCAAGGTCAATGAATACACCGTAAGAGGTGATGTTCTTGACAGTACCTTCGAGGATCTGTCCTTTTTCAAGTTTCTTGATGATCTCTGCCTTCTGGGCTTCGAGTTCGTCTTCGATAAGAGCTTTGTGTGAAACAACAACGTTCTTGTATTCGTGGTTGATCTTTACAACCTTGAACTCCATTACCTTGTCAACAAACACATCGTAATCGCGGATGGGCTTCACATCGATCTGTGAACCGGGAAGGAATGCTTCGATACCGAATACATCCACGATAAGTCCGCCTTTGGTGCGCGATTTAACATGACCCTTGATGATCTCCTGGTTGTCATAGGCTGAATTGATTCGTTCCCAGGATTTCAGGATACGGGCTTTCTTATGCGAAAGGAGAAGCTGTCCGGTAGTGTCTTCCTGGTTCTCGATGTAGACTTCCACCTTATCTCCGATCTTAAGGTCGGGGTTATAGCGGAATTCATTGGCCATCAGAACGCCATCGCTCTTGAAGCCGATGTTCACTACGATCTCACGATTGGTCATCGATACAACAGTACCTTCGATAAGTTCATGGTCCTGTATGGCTTTCAGCGTCTGGTCGTAGGCATCTTCCAACCTTTTACGTTCCTCGGCTGTATACAATTCATGTTTCTTTCCGATTGAATCCCAGTCGAATTCTTCCTGTGGTTCTGCCGGGGCCGGTTTCTTTTTTCTTTCTTTTTTCTCAGGTGCTTCAGCAGCAACTTCAGGGGTTGCCTCGGGGGCTGCTTCAGCGGTTACCTCGGGGGCTACCTCAGGAGTTACCTCGGGAGTTACTTCAGCGGTTACCTCGGGGGTTACTTCGGTGAGTGGTGCTTCTGCAGCGGTGTTTTCTGGTTCAACATTAACATTCTGCTCCATGTTGACATTGGTTTCTTCAGGAGTCATCTAATAAATTTGGCTAAGTGGAAGCGCGGGGTGCGCATTCCGGGTTTGACAAAAAATTTGTTTTCCGTGGATTTAAGATAAAGAACGTGAGGCCATTCCACCCCGGATAAAATGGGGTGCAAAGGTAGTAAGAATCTTTGAATCCACCAATAAAAGACGTACTTTTGCCGCAAAATTCAGTCTATGCCTTTGAAATGCGGGATTATAGGACTTTCCGGCTCCGGAAAGACCACTCTTTTTAACTGTATCTCTTCGAACCGGGCCGAAACCCATAAAGCGGCCTTTACAGCAACAAAATCCAACCTCGGAACCATGAACGTTCCCGATCCCAGGCTGTACGTGATCGACAATATCATCCGTTCCGCAAAGATCGTTCCCACGACCATCGAAATGGTCGACATCCCCGGCCTTTCAAAAGGCGGCAGCAATTCGTTCCTTGCCGATATACGCAATGTTGACGCATTGATCCATGTCATCCGCTGTTTTGACGATCCGTCAATGCCCCATGTCGAAGGTTCGGTCGATCCCGTCAGGGACAAGGAGATCGTTGACCTTGAGTTGCAGATCCGCGACCTGGAACTGGTTGACAGAAAGATCCAGAGGTTCGAAAAAGTTGCCAAAGGTGGTGACAAGGATGCAAAAAAATGTGTTGAGGTGCTGGAAGTATATAAGAAACATCTCGAAAATTTCCAGAGCGCCCGTACTGCGGATGTCTATGAGGAGGATAAAAAATATATTGCCGATATCGCCCTGCTAACCGAAAAACCTGTTATGTATGTTTGTAATGTGGACGACGGAGCGGCGGTGAACGGGAATGATTACTCGGCAAGGTTTATCCAATCGGTTAAGCCTGAAAACGCTGAAGTAATTATAGTAGCGGGAAGGCTGGAATCAGAGATAGCCGAACTCGAGGAGGCTGAAGACCGCAAGGTGTTCCTTGCCGACGCCGGCCTGTCGGAACCGGGTGTTGACCGCCTGGTGAGGGCGGCTTTCCACCTTCTTGACCTTCAGAATTTCTTCACCGCCGGCCCCAAGGAAGTAAGGGCATGGACAATTCGCAAAGGGATGACCGCACCCCAGGCTGCCGGCGTGATCCACAGCGACCTGGAAAGGGGGTTTATCAGGGCTGAAGTCATGAAATATGACGACTTTATAGCCTTAGGCACCGAGCATGCTTGCAGGGAAAAAGGGAAACTCTTTATTGAAGGTAAAAATTATATCGTTGGCGA
>JBAXBP010000121.1:0-10770 GCA_037141915.1 Bacteroidota bacterium
ATCAGAGAGTTTAAACAAAAAAATTAACCAACTCCGGTTTTACCGGACAACAATGGTTAAGAAACAAAAATACGATAGAATTCCTGGGGATCTGGGAGCAATTGAACAATCCTGGTTTTAAACCTATCGAATTCGATAGGTTTAAAAATCTGGCAGGACTTAACCGATTCATTCTCTCACCGAAACAGTGGATACAAAACACGAATGCCATTGGGTTTATTGTTAAATCGGGAAGGTTCGGAGGAGGAACTTACGCCCACCAGGATCTGGCATTCGAATTTTGTTCATGGTTAAATCCGGAATTTAAACTTTACCTGATAAAGGAATTTCAACGTCTGAAAGAAGAGGAAAACAGGCTAAAGTCCTTAGACTGGAATCTACAGAGGACTATTGCCAAAATTAATTACAGGATCCATACCGATGCAATTAAGGATAACCTGATTCCTCCACTTGTGAGTAAAAGTCAGATAGGAAAAGTTTATGCGAGTGAAGCAGATATTCTTAATGTCGCACTTTTGGGAATGACAGCACAGGATTGGCGTGAAACCAATCAGGATAATTCCGGAAATATCCGCGATCATGCATCCATCGAACAATTAGTTGTCCTGTCAAACATGGAAAGTTTGAATGCAATTTTGATCTCCAAAGGTGTTTCTCAAGGAGAACGCTTGCAGCAACTTAATGAAATCGGACGAAGACAACTACTTTCATTATTTACAGCAAGTGGATTAAAACACTTGTCAGCTGATCAGAAATAAAACTTGACAGGGGCTCTGTTTATTCGCTTAACCGGTGAATAAAAGCGAAGCGCCGCTCCCTCATCCGCAGTCAATAAAAAATAAAACTTATAAAATTAAAGAGGAGCCGAGCCTGATGTGGTCGGGGTTCTCGCCCGAGATTCATGCCCTGCTCACTGCCGAAACAGCATGCCATTACCTTATCAGCGTATATGATATTACCGGCAAAAAGGTATGTTCATTTGAAAATAACGTGGAGGGACAAAAGGAGGTTTATCTCAAATTCCATCCTGCAGACCAGTTGTACCTGATCAACGTCAATAACGGAGACAAGGTTGAAACCTTAAAGGTGCCGTATATAAAGTAATTGTTTCGTTGAGTTTTTTCAAAGCCCTGTTGAATTCCGACAGGGCTTTTTTCATGCCCTGGTTTCATTGATGGACCTTATCAGCAAAGGGTTTTGCTTTGATATAATATCCTGATCAATTCAGGGTTTGTCCTGGCATGGAATTTAATCCTGATCCTTTTATATGTTTTTTCAAGGGCGGATATGGATTTATTATACTGTTCAGCGACATCTTTCAGAGATAGCCCATCCGTAATTTTTTTCATAAGCTCCCTTTCTTCAAGTGTCAAAAACACATTCTCCTGGCTCTCCTTTGCTTTGGTCAGCGCCAGGGAAATTTCCTCAGGCATTACAGTTTGCCCGTTTGCAACGAGAGAAAGGATCTTCAGTATCTCACTTTTTTCAGCATCCTTCCTGATATAAGCCGACACTCCTTCGCGGAACATCTGAAGTTTCCATTCGAATGAATCCTCCTGTGTAAGAATGGCTACAGGAATTGAAGGGAAATGTTTTCGTATGTAATTAAAATTGAGCACAGGATCAGTGAATTTAATGAAAAGATCCAGTATGATAACATCAATATCCTGTTTGCGGATCTTTTGAATGGCTTCATGCGGGCTTAATGCAGAACCTTTTACTTTTATGCCATCAAGCTCCGGGTCAAACAGCTGATTAAAACCGTCATTAATGAGGTAATGGTCATCAATAATAAACACATTGATAATTTCACGGTCAATTAATTGAGAAGACATGGTTTTATGTTTTTTTTTAAATGCACTCATTGATCATATAATTTTCCTGTGAGTAAGCATCCAGATAAGCTGGGAAGTGTTCCTGGCCTGGAATTTCCTACGGACAGACGTAAGGATTTTCTCAATGGTTGAAACACTTATACTTAATCTTTTTCCTATCTGGTTTCTTGAATTACCTTCGGACAGAAGGCTCACGACATCATATTGGTGGGGTGTAAGCCCGTCTATTTTTTTTATTGTTTCTGCATGTGGATTGCGTTGCGGCATTGATTCAGTGAAAAGGTGGGGGAATACAAGACGCTCATCTGCGACTTTTTCCAGGGCCTCGCGCAACTGGGCTTTTCTCGAGGTTTTCAACAAATATCCCGCTACACCTGCATTATACATTTTATGCTGCCATACCGTGGAATCCTCGTAAGAGAGAATGACAATAGGCTTGAAAGGAAATTTCCTTTTTAGCATTTTAATATTTTCAAGAGGGTTGATGTCGCGGATCCAGAGATCCAGAAGAATGATGTCGAACGCAGGCGCCATGGCTTCCTGCAAAGCAATACGAACATCCAGGGCGCTACCGCAAATTTCAATATTATCACGATCCTTCCGAAACATACTTTTCAGCCCCGAAATTGCAAGTGGATGATCATCGATAACAAAGATCCTGAGCATTGCATTCTGTTATTACAAACTATATTCTCAAGCTGTTTGAATTATAGAAACTGCATAAATTGTGTCGAAAAAACCCGGCAAAGAGAAATCCCGAATTCAACACCGATGCTATTGCATCTGAAAGTGTAACCGTCACAATGAATGATTGAGTTGAGTTGATGAGCCGAAGCGGTTTCATTGTAACAATCAATTGCGGGATTCTCTTGCGGGTTAAAATCATGTTAATATTTACATTTTAAAATCAATTAACAACAAGCTTTTTTATCTCAATTCCATTTGTGTTTTGAACTTTTACCAGGTACATTCCGGCTTTCAGAGTACTTGTATTTATTTCAAATTTGTCGCGATCCCGGAATTTTTCAAGGAACAGTTGTTGTCCTGAAAAATTCATTATGATGATCTGGGTTTCAACGGTAAAAGAAGGTGAGTGGCATACTGTAATTTTATCTCTTGCAGGATTCGGGTAAATTGAAAAATCCTGGTGGGGTTGTTTAGCATTATCTATATCGACTCCACCCCCGTTTGTGGTTTTTAGTATCGTACTATTCAACCCGACAGCATACCCGGTGCTTTCATCAGTAAACACCATTGAAGTGATGGAATTCAGGGTCCCGCAATTCATCTCAAACCAAGTATAACCGCCATCTGTCGTTTTGAAAATAATTCCGAAATCGGAGACTACATAACCGGTATTATTTGTTGGGAAATAAACAGTTCTAAGCTGGTATAATGTTCCGGTTTGCAAAGCATTCCATGTCATTCCGGCATCAGTAGTCTTTAAAAAACATCCTTCATCTCCTGCTGCATAACCAGTAAGCGTGTCGGTAAAGAAAACCGAGTTCAGCGACTTTTGTGTACCACTGGGCAGTGATGACCAGGTGTTTCCCCCATCAATGGTTTTCAATATTGCGCCATTTTGCCCTACAACATAAGCCGAGAGTGTATCCGAGATAAAAACTGATGAGAGGTCAACATCTGTCCCTGATGTAAGTTGGGACCAATTGCGGCCGCCATCTTTTGTCCTGATGATAGCACCATCCCAGCCTGCTGCAAAACCTGTTTTGGAATCAAAAAAATCAACCGCAAACAAGTTGGTTGAAACACCGGTATATAATTCATTCCAATTCAAACCACCATCAACGGTTTTAGTGATAAACCCATTCCAGCCCACAGCATAGCCAGTATTAACATCTGTAAAAGAAACCCCGTTAAGATTTTCATACGTTCCGCTTTCCAGCTTCATCCATTTATCCCCGCCATTAATTGTTTTTAACATTGTTCCTTCACTGCCAACAACATATCCTGTTTTTAGAGCCGGGAAGGTGACCGATGTAAGGCACTTATTGGTTCCCTTTGATATTATTTCCCAATCAGAGCCATTGTTTAACGTTTTAATAAGTAAACCTTGACTTCCTGTTGCCATTGCGATACCGGAATCCAAAAAATATACTGAAGAAAGATCATTGTATACTGTCAAAGGTATTTTGAGCCAGGTTGATCCGGCGTTCGTGGTTTTGATAATTGTCCCGTTACATCCAACAGCAAAGCCTGTTGAAACATCAGTAAAAAAAACAGCATTCAGATAATTCGAGGTAACCCCAGAGAGCTTACTCCAGGAAGTGTCACCTGGCAATGTTTTTATCATGATTCCACCATCACCAACTGCATATCCGTTGATATGATCAGGAAAATATACTGAGTTAAGATCAAAATTCGTTCCGGTAGGCCATGCTTGCCAATGCAAACCAGAATCAGTAGTCTTAAGGTTGAGTCCTTGCTCACCTACAATATAGCCGGTATCGTGGGTTGTAAAAAATACAGAGTTCAAATTACGGACTGTGTAAGCGTTCAATTTATACCAATTGCCGCCACCATCTGTTGTTTTTAAAACTAATCCCTGGTCTCCGACAATAAATCCGATTAGATCATCTTCAAAAAAAATTGAATGCAGATTACTCGTGAAATCCTCTTTAACTTTAGACCAGGTTAGACCTCCATCGATAGTTTTTATAATTAGTCCGTGTGATCCGACAATAAAACCCTTATCCTTATCCGAATTAATAAATCGAATGCCACACAGGTTTTCCGTTGTATTTGTTTTTAAAACTATCCATGTATTGCCGCCATCAGTTGATTTTAATAAAGTCCCGAACGTACCTGCACAATACCCCGTCATTGAATCAGTAAAATATACTGACGTCAGTGAATTCCCCTGAGGCAACGGGTTCTGCCAGGTCCATTGGGAGAATACGCTGCAAATAGAAAACTGGAGTACCAGGCTTATAAAAAACCGATATTCCCATTTAGGGAATGAAAGTTGACGGCGCATCTTTTTATTCATTTTTTAATCCATTTTCCGAACTCAAGAACCTTTGAATTCTGAATGATTTTATAGAGATAAATCCCTGTATTTAAGCATTGAACATTCAGATAATTACGGCCAGAAATCAGATTTTGGTTACGAACTGCCTGGCCGGTTATGTCATATAAATAAATACTTGAATTCTTAAGTTGAGTTTGTACCATGATCTCATCACTACCTGGATTAGGATAAATAATGGCTTCATGCATTATTGGTAATGGCTCGTCATTTATTGAAAGCAGCAACCCGTTCTTTGTAACCTTTATAAGTGAAAGATATCGGGTGAATTTTTCAGTATGATGGTAATCCCAAAATGTACCATACATCAGGCAGCCACTGTCTTTAGTAGCTAAAACGCCATAAAGGGTATAAAATCCATCCCCGCCATAATATTTCTGCCAGTTGAGATTAAGCGCCGTGTCAATATTATTTAAAAGATACCATGAATCCTGGGGGGTAAATTCGTAGGGACCTATGTTATCTGTACCTCCTATGAAAATTGAATGAAGATCCGAAAAAGCTATATTTTTTTGTATGGCCGGGAAATCTTCTGTGTCTTTCTTGCCAAATGCTTTGGAATATATTAAATTGAATAAAGTATCATAATATAAAATTCCAACATCCCTTTTATCTATTGATGGCCAGGTATGTTCATATTCGCCTGTAACAAGAAGATGAGTGGAATCGGTATATTCAATTGAACTCATATTATCAACATCAGGCATGCCTACTATTTTTTGCACATTAAATGCTGTATCAAGACTTAGTATGTTACCCGCACTTTGATTGCCGTAACCAACAACCACAAAATAATAACCTTTATGATCATTTCTTTCAATTAAATCCAATCCCCAGGCAGGATGATCTATAAAGATTTTTAAATGGAGACTATCAAGATCCTGTGACAATTTATAAGAAAACAAAAATGGTCTATGATAGGTTGTAGTGTCTTTGACTTTGCCATAACAGAGGATTTCATTATTGTGCAAAATAATAACGTGACTCATCACGTAATTGTAATTCTCCAAAGAAAATATTCTATTCTGGATTAAATTCAAGGATGTATCCACTGTGCATAACCAAAGTTTGGATAATCCGGAAGTACAAACACCCCCACTCAATAACAATTTATATTCTGATGTAAGATTAACACTAACTAGACCAGAGGCAAATCCAGGATAATTGAACTCTCTTTGCAGTAGAATTTTCCCTTGCGGGCTGATCTTTAATAATCTTGAACCGATCAATGTGGGGTAACTGCCTTTAGCCTCTACGGTTATAAAATTACCAGATGGAAGTTCCAAAGCATCCCCAATCTGATAATCAAAGGATGTATCTTTAACGACAATATTAAATGTAGTCTGAGAAAAAATTTGGTTTAATCCTAAAACCACGAAAAGAATAGAAACAATTATCTGGTTTATTTTCATGAGCCTCAATTTTAAATAAAAATGAGTTCATTCTTCAACAAAAGACCACTAAATTTGAATGAACTCATTTTCACAGAATATTTCTATCGGTTACCTATTATTAAATAGTTACTTCACATTTGGAGGCACTGTTTCAGCATCGTAATAAGCTATTATCCTTCTACCATAAGTAAATTGGGCTTTGTGCATATGCTCCCAGCTATTCTGATCACCGGCAAAATCAAAATCACAATAATAATTTACTACTTCTTTCCCTTGGGGTTGATAATTTCCACTTATTGTAAATAGGTTTTGAAGATAATAATTCATCGCATCATAGGCAAGACATTCATCATATTCAGGGTAGCCGCCACCATGATCAAATAAGTATTCATTTTCAAAGCCATAAGGATTTTGCTGACCACTGGGAAGCGGAACCATATATGGATTAATAATTTGACTTTTCACGAGGTCTATCCATGTATAATGTTGGCCTGAAGGAGCAATAGGAATTGTATAGTTAGCATGTCTTGCTAGTTCTGTTGTAGCGTCCCGACCAACATACGTACCATTACATTTTCCTGAACTAAATCCCCATTTCCAATTTTGATCTGCTCCAAACCATGGACTTATAATCCCTGGGTCTGGCATTTGCGCCAATATAATATTAACACCTATCTGTAATTGAGAAATTGTTACAGCGGCTGCAAAAACATCATTAACTATAACACTTTTTGTACCTTCAATTGAATAATAAAATGCGGATAGACTATCTACCAATTGAGCATACGCAGTATATACATCGCTGATATTTACAGATCCATCTTGATTAAGAGGAACCGAAATAAAAGCAGAATCTTGTTTAAATATTTTCACTGAAGAATCCAGACGAGCATAGGTTACGTTCATTGACGTTTCGAGATACCAGATAGTACTATCAACGGACATAACTTCACCATCTTTTATATTGCTAGACTTCTTTTTAAGAAAGTTATCGACCAATATTAATACTTTATGACTTAGGTCACTTGACACTTCTGAATTATTCTGCGGTTTTTGTAGCTCTTTCTTACAGGCGTTCATAAATAATAAAAATGAAACACTGATCAAAAATATTAGAGCGCAAATCATTTTTCTTTTCATAACCTTTCATTTAAATTGTAGGGAGAAACATAATATTTAATACTGTTCCGCGAAATATTTGCTTGAATATATTGAGTCTAAAAATGTTTACATTTGCGCTTGCCTCCTTTCTCTTTGACCTTGATTAATGGTGTCGCAATCATTTTCAATTCAATTTGTAAAGGAGGTTTTTTTAATCCGGTTCGCAGACCTCCTGTTCCTTTTGCGGGGCAAGCGAGTTGTTCATTTTTTTAAGCAGGCCTTGTAAATCAACCCAAACAGATACTTCAATTTCGGTTAATGAGGTCACTGACACGCCCCATTCCTGGTCGTCGATCTCGACTGATAATGTTTCACCGCAGTTTACCGTGTAAGGACCTAAAACAGACTGGTGGTCCAGGGTGTAAAATGTTACAATGGCAAAACATGAACTGGAATCGAGCTTGTTTGAATGTCCAACATGAACATGCTCCTGGCGTTTTGCCTTGCTATTGGAACCACCTTGCATATCCTGAAAAATTGCTGCAGGGTCAACCAGTACATTGAAGGAAGGAATAGGATAGAATTTGCAATCTTGTCCTGAAAGAGGATTGATGGAAATACATACTATAAAACACATTAAAAAACTTACTGTTTTCATACTTCGGTAGGTTTAATGGTTAAGTTTTACGAAGTACCAATAAAGATCAATAAAATGCAAAGGGATTTATTCCCATGAGGCAAGGGGGGTTTTCCCCCCTGCCAAAACCATGAGAAAAAAAGTATGTGATTTTAAATCAGATAATTAAATAAAACATTCCGGCGTCCAACCTGGCAGCCAGATTTTTCTTCGTATTCTCTTTTTACGTGGATCGGCCGGTGAAAGCCGGAATCTGCCTGTCTCAGATGAGCGCTTTATCGATAAGAATTTTGATCAGTTCGACTGTGGTTTTTGCACTGAACCTGCTCCTGAGAGTTGCCATGTTTTTTTCAATATTCCGTTCACGGGTGTTCAGGTTTTTTGCAATTTCTTTCTGGCTGTTCCCGTTAATCAGGCTTGCAAGTATTTTCTTCTGGACAGGTGAAAGGGGAGCATCATGTTCTATAACCTCCCGGTTAATCATATCAAGGTCTGCGGTTTCAAGCGATTTAGTGAACCAGGCTCCTCCTGCAGCAAGACTTTGAATAGCCGATTTAAGATCCGTTCTTAACGCTTCTTTGGTCACATATCCTTTTACCCCTGCAACTATCATTTTTCGTATCCATTCCGAGGAATCCTCCGAGGAATAAACAAGTATGGGTTTTGAAGGAAAATGCAATTTAAGCATCCTTACATTCTCAAGAGGTCTTTCCCCGGGTATCCAGAGATCAAGAATAATGATATCACATAAATCGATAATGTCGGATTGCAATGAGAGGCTGACACTGTTTGCCGATCCGATAATTTCAATCAGATCCCTGGCAGGCCTGAATAACTGGTGCAAGCCTGAAACTATGATAGTTTCATGATTATCAATGACAAATACCCTGATAACTTGCCTGCTTTCTTCCATTCTCTGCTTACTTTTCCAGGTTTATCGAAATTGTCCATCGCGTACCATGCCCCGGTGATGAATCAAGATCAGCTTTTCCTTTCAGTAGTTTCACACGTTCAAAGATATGCATTAATCCCAGTCCTGTTAACTGTACATCCTTCGGTTCAAAACCGGGTCCGTCATCCTCATACAATATATACAGGTTATCCATTTCTTCTGTAATACTGATGCAGATATTACCGGTTTTAACATACTTCCTGGCATTCATCAGTAATTCATGCAAAATAAAATATAACTGGTTAATCGTTTCTTTTGACAGTTCAGGCTCTTTGGGGGGTAGCTGAAGTTTGACGATCAGTTCTGAACGGCCCTGGTAATCTTCACGAATGCTCCTTACCAGTTCGTTAAATGTCATCTGCTCCCTCATGAGAGGATTCAGCCGGTGTGATATCCGCCTGAGTTCACTACCTGCTTCGGAAAGCCTGGTGATAAGAAGCTGTTTTACCTCCTGGTCCCTGAAATCAATGCCCTCAAGATGTTTCATCATGCCCGACGAAAGGGGGCCGATAAGGTCGTGGATCTGCATAGATAAACGTTCGTGTTCCTTTTCTTCAATGGCGCTTAACATTTTTGCTGCATCTATTTCCTGGATTTTCAGTTTCAGGTTTTTCCTCTGTATCCATAAGAATGAAATAACCACTACCAAAATAATCAATAGCACCAGGACTGATAACCAGACATACATCCTGTTAATCTGATCATGTTTCGTTTTAATCTCCTCAGCCTTTTCTTTAATATCAATTTCCCTGTTTTTGGCCCTTAATAATGCGTTTAACAAACGGTTCTGGGTGGCAGCCTGCTTTTGTGATGCTTCAATCCTTGTTTTCAGAGAAAGTTTTTCATACAGGTAAGCTAACTGAAAATCTCTTCTTTTTTCAAAAACCTCTGAATAGGACTCGAATACTGTCGATAACCAATCGGTGTTTTTAGATTTTTTAGCTTCCGGGATTGCATGGTCACGAAGACATACTTCTGCTTCTCTTATTTGATTGCAATCAAGATAGGTACATGCCAGGTTATTATATGCAGCAATCACCGTTTCAGAATATTTGGCTTTCTCGGCAATATTGATAACCTCATAATAAAGTTTTATAGCTTTCTTATTTTCAGTTGTTTTATTAGCCAGGTTCATCAGAACAGTGCAATATTCCAAATCTGCTTCTTTGATATTTATCAAAATCGAAATTGCTTGTTTCATTATTTTTAAAGCAGAATCGGGATTTGTTTCAAAATTTGCAATATTCCCAAGAACGACCCCTTTTTGACGGGGAAGATTATAATGCTCGGCGATCTGAAGAGCCTTATTTAAATATATGCGAGACTGTTCAGAATTATTGAGGTCTTCTTCAATGGTACCGAGTTCATTAAGGCAATTGGATACAACCCTGTAATTTTTATCCCGGTTCGCTTCAGTCATTGCAGAATCGAATAATTCCAGGGCGTTTTTATAATTGAACGCACGGCTATTAAGGTTCGCGATTCCAAACAAAACATATGGCCCGATAGTGTCAGTTGGCGATGCACGCGAAATCGCCAAAGCTTTTTCATAATAATAAAGGCTTGAGTCTTCATTTAAAAATTGAAGATCATCAGCTGCCTTTAAACAGGCCCTGGCCTGTGCGGGAAGGCTTTGTTTTGAATCTGATACTTGCTTTTTATTGCAGGAAATTAGTGTTTGAAAAACGACTAAACCAAGAAGCAGGAGAAGAAGAGGCCAGGTGAGATAAGTTGTTTTCAAGGCTTGCTGGTTCTATTTCCCAACTGTTGGCAACCCTGCATCGAACATACCGGGTATCCTTGTT
>JBAXBP010000122.1:0-10677 GCA_037141915.1 Bacteroidota bacterium
CCCTGAGGCACAAGATCCTAAGTCTTGCGCGGCTACCAATTACGCCACATCCGCAGCTGGATTTTTTTTTGAGCCTGCAAATATACGAAAAAACCGTGAACCGTGAACCGTGATCCGTGAATCGTGAACCATTCACCGTTCACGGTTCACGGATCATGGTTCACGAATTTTTGCAGGTCGGGGCAACCCCGGCTGCCATATTCTGGTCATTAATTCAAACAACACCACAAAGGTTTATTCCCCTGAAGGTGTTTATAAATCCGCAACAGGGATAATATTTACACACCGATTTCTGTTATCATACATAATAGCCTGTTTATATATGTGGTTATATCGATATATTTTGTCCTTGCTTCTCATGGTTGCCATCCCGGCATTCTCCAGCGGGCAATCGATGTACGGGCTCACCCTTGGCAATTACGCAGGGGTAAACAATATCGGAATTAACCCAAGTGGATTGCAGAATTCGAAGACCTGGCTCGATATACAGTTTTTAGGCATGGGACAATTTGTTCAGAACAACTTTCTTTATCAGAAAAAAGCTGAGTACAGCTTCTCCCACTTTTTCCAGGGAGGTTATCAATGGCCATCGCATTCCGAAGGTTACGGTACGGAAGTCCGGAACTTTTACCGTTACGAAAACCTGAAACCTAAAAGCGCATACGTCAGCAACCAGGTCCTCGGTCCCTCTGCAATGCTTATCTATGGCAAGCATGCGTTTGCCATTACCACCGCAGTCAGGAACGTCGTTTCGGCACATAACCTGCCTTACGAGCTGGCAAATTTTCTCTACCTCGGGCTGAATTACAGGCCCCAGCAGAAGATCAATTATAATGATATCAGGCCTTTCAGCTTTTCCCAGATGGCCTGGGCTGAAATTGGACTTACTTATTCTTATGAAGTATACGGACATGCATTCAACCGCATCAATGCAGGGGTGACAATAAAGCGTCTTTTCGGCTATGCGGGTACTTATGTGAATTCCTCCAATATCAATTATACCGTTATTGACGATTCCACGGTCCAGATCACAAACCTGAAAGCTGAGATGGGAATGTCAATACCTGTCGATTACCAGACCAACACCCCTGCCGGCACAACGGCTTTCAGGGGGGGCGGCTTTGGAGTTGACCTGGGGGTTACTTATACAAGACTTGTAAAACCTCACCAGTACGAGTATGTTACAAGGCTTTGCGCCCAGCGTTACGAAGACTATGTTTACAGGGTGGGAGTGGCCCTGGTGGATATCGGCGGTATAAGGTTCAATTCAAATGCGCAGAAACTGGTGATCGACAACCGTTCTTCATACTGGGACCAGCTTACCAGGATAAAGTTCAAAAGCATTAATCAGATGATGGACACCATCAGCTTAAAGTTCTATGGCGACAAGACCTCGGCCAAAGCCGGTGAAAAATTCACCCTCTGGCTTCCCACTGCCCTGAGCGTCCAGTTTGATTACCATCTTACCATGTTCACCTATATCAATGCAAGCCTGATCTACCCTGTCACCTTCGCCAAAGCCTCGGTAACCAGGCCTGCCGAGCTTACAATAACTCCGCGTTATGAAAGAAAATGGCTGGAGGTCAGCCTTCCGCTCTCTTTGTATGACTGGTACCTGCCCAGGGTTGGCCTGGCCCTGAGAGCCTACGGGTTTACCATAGGCTGCGACAAAATGGGCGGATTTTTTAATTTCAGCGATTTTACAGGGATTGACTTTTACTTCTCGGTAAAGTTTTTCCTCGACAAAGGCTCATGCAGGCTTAGAAATGATAAGCATTGTGGAAATCTTGAGTTCGGTCCGGGATGATCACTCCCTCGTTTTCACGTCCAACGCATCCCTAAGGGAATTCCCCATCAGCATAAATGCCAGGACCAGCATCATAATGGCAATGCCCGGCAGTATCGCCAGGTATGCATAGTCGAGTATGATATAACCGTAATTTTCCTTGATCATGGAACCCCAGGATGGAACCGGCGGTTGCACCCCGAGCCCGAGAAAACTAAGCCCTGCCTCAAGAAGAATGGCAGAAGCAAAATTCGCTGCTGATATTACAATGACGGCGGCCATCACATTAGGCAGTATATGCCTGATGATGATCCTTGTATCGGAAAACCCAAGCGCATGGCCTGCTTCCACAAACTCCTTTTCACGGAGGCTCATGACCTGCCCCCTCACCATCCTCGCTACATCAACCCACATCGTCAGTCCGACAGCCACAAAAACCTGCCAGAAACCTTTTCCAAGTGCAAAAGTGATGGCGATCACAAGCAGCAGCGTGGGTATCGACCATACCACGTTGATGAACCACATGATGAGGTTGTCGGCCCATCCCCTGAAATACCCGGCGATGGCACCCAGGGAAATACCTATCAGCAGTGATATAAAAACACTGATAAAGCCGACTGCAAGGCTTACCCTGGCCCCGATGATCATCTGGCTGAGGTAATCCCTGCCGAAACGGTCGGTCCCCAGCCAGAAAGTTTTTTTTACAGGAAGCCCGACCTGCTTTAAATTTATTTTTTCTACTGTGGATATTCCCGTCCCGGGATCCGACCAGGGTTTGTAATACAAGGTATCCCTGCTGATCCTGTAACTGCTCACGGGGATTGATGTACAGGCACTGCGTTCACCCATGAGCATGGTGTGAAACCAGCTTGATCCTGCAGGGGCATCTGCCTTCCTGATGTATAACATATCAACACTGAAACCTGGTTTTTTCAGCCCAAGTTCCAGGTATTGCTGGTTGGCGAACGGGCTTTTATCAGGTGTGATCAGGTACCCAAATATGGCTGTAAGGCATACCAGTCCTATGAAAACAAGAGAAATCATTCCAAGTGGTTCTCGGCGGAACCTCACCCATGCCTGGCGGGAAAGGGAGACCGAAACTACGTTGGTGCGATTCTTGAAAAGATTCAATGGCCGGGGATTTTTGCAAATTTATTATTTTTATGTACTTTTGCAGCAATAAATGGTGGTCGTAGCTCAGCAGGTTAGAGCGTCAGAATGTGGCTCTGAAGGTCGTGGGTTCGAAACCCATCTTCCACCCATCGATATCCCAAATGTCTGACCCTTAGGCGTTTGGGATATTTTTTTTACGTGGATTTTCCCCTTCTTCAGCAGTATGTGCCAGATGTTTAAGTTATTAACAATTTCAGGATTGTAAATAACAATGTTAATTAGTTTCCGGATCTCTGTATTTTAAACAGGAAATGCTGTCGTAATTTCGCCAATGATAGTTCGTTGCGTAAACTAAGCCTGAAAAAAGCTTAGTGCGTGACACTATATTTGGTAAAAATATTTATAATATATCAGCCCCACTCCAACAGGGGCTCAAAACTGGAAGTTATGAAAAGAATAATTTTTTTATTGATGTTCATGTTTTGTACATCAATATTGTTTTCCCAGCCCTGGTTGAAGAATTTACCTTCAAACAAGCCCAAAGCAGAATTGACTTTTTACGACTATAGGAATGCTTTTAATGAATACTGGGCGCCCTTTAATGTTGATAAAGGAGTCTATATTGAAAACGGGGTTAATAAAAAAGCCGTTGGCTGGAAGCAATTCAAGCGTTGGGAGTATGAGATGGAAACCCGGGTAGACCCTGTAACAGGCGCATTCCCGAAGAAATCTGCTCAGGATGTTTATGATGAATACCTGAATTCATCGCCCATGCAGACCACTTCAACTTCTGCAAACTGGACCTGCCTCGGAACCAACACCACTCCGGGCGGATATGCAGGGATCGGCCGTATCAACTGCGTGGCTTTTCATCCTTCAGACGTTAATACCTATTGGGTCGGAGCTGCTTCAGGCGGGATCTGGGTTACAACGAACAATGCCGCCAGCTGGACCTGCCTCACGAGCAATATCAATTCCCTTGCGGTAAGCGATATTGTCATTCCGTCGGATTATGCCACCTCAAATACGATTTATATAGCTACCGGGGATAAGGATCATTGGGATAACCGCAGCATTGGTGTACTGAAGTCGACCGATGGAGGTTCAACATGGAACAACACGGGGCTTACCTACCTATTAACGGACAACAAAATGGTAAACCGCCTGTTGCTCGATCCGGGGAATAACCAGAATATTATTGCCGCTACATCAAACGGGGTATTCAAAACCACGAACGGCGGCACTACCTGGAATACCCAGCTTACCACGACCAATTTTATCGACATGGAATACATGCCGGGGAACTTCAGCACTTTATACGGTTCCACTACAGGAGGAACTATATATGTCTCTTCCAACAGTGGAACATCATGGACCCAGGCTTTCAACAATTCAAGCACGTTCAGGATTGAACTGGCAGTTTCCGCAAACCAGCCCACCTGGGTGTATGCAGTTGCAGTAAATTCGGCAAACGGGCTTTACGGAGTTTATAAATCGATAAACAACGGAGGTTCATATACCCAGATTTTTTCAGGAACAACGCTGAATTTACTGGGTTGGAATTCAAACGGGGGCGATTCCGGCGGACAGGGCTGGTACGACCTCTGCCTTGCAGCTTCCCCTTCCAATGCCAATACACTGCTTGTAGGTGGTGTAAATACCTGGCGCTCAACCAACGGAGGTACTTCCTGGTCTATTGTCAATCATTGGTGGGGGGACGGAGTGCCGGCGGTTCATGCCGACAAGCACAAACTGATATTCAGAGGCAACGGGGACCTGTTCGAATCGAACGACGGCGGGGTTTATTTTTCAGCTAACAACGGAACGAACTGGACTGATAAAACCGACGGGATTACGATCTCTCAAATGTATAAGCTCGGGGTTTCCCAAACGGTTTCCAATGAAACGATCACAGGACTTCAGGATAACGGGACCAAGCTTTTCTCGGGTGGTAACTGGGATGATGTAAAAGGCGGTGACGGCATGGAATGTTTAATAGATTATTCCAACGTTAATATTCAATACGGTACTTACGTTTACGGGCAGATTGACAGGACAATGGATCACTGGAATACAGCCACTGCAATCCAGCCTGCCGCTGCCGGCAACGGGGCATGGGTAACACCATATATAATCGATCCGGCTAATCCGCAAACATTATATGCAGGATATGCCGATATCTGGAAGACCACCGACAGGGGCAACAACTGGACCAAGATCTCCACGATGAACAATTCCGACAAGATCAGGTCCATGGCCATTGCACCTTCAAACACCCAGGTCTTATACGTAGCCTCGCCTTACAAAATCTGGTCCACCACCAACGGGGGCACATCATGGACTGAAGTTACTGGTACTTTGCCAATCAGCTCAGGAACGATTACCGCCATTGCAGTAAAAAATGATGACGCAAACACGCTATGGGTCACCATGAGCGGTTTTAATGCATATAAAGTATACCAGTCTGCTGCCGGAGGTACTTCATGGTCCGATATCTCGGCCGGCTTACCCCTGGTACCTGCGTATACGATTGTTCAAAATAAACAATCAACATCCGAAGTCCAGTTGTATGCCGGCACTGAACTTGGTGTTTATTTCAAAAAAGGCACTGATAACTGGATCGCATTCAACACAGGCTTGCCGAATGTGAAGTTGGGAGAGCTTGAAATTTATTACGCAACCAGTCCTCAAAACAGCATCTTAAGGGCTGCAACATTCGGACGAGGATTGTGGGAAACACCGGTGTACTATGACTGTCCGCTTCCGACGCAGCCGGGTTCAATTACCGGAAACGCAACTCCTTGCCAGGGCTCATCTCAAACTTATAATGTAACCAATGTCAGCGGGATCGCATACAACTGGACCTTCCCGTCGGGCTGGACACAAACAGCAGGCGGGACGACTAATTCGGTGGTTGTAACGGTCGGATCAAATTCAGGAAATGTCCAGGTTACCCCTGCCAATACCTGTGGAAACGGACCTGCAAGCACCTTGGCAGTAATGGTAGCGAATGTGCCATCACAACCCAGCCCGATTACAGGCAATACATCTCCATGCCTTGGCTCATCCCAGAACTACAGCGTAACCAATGTCAGCGGGGTTACCTACAACTGGGCCTTCCCTGCAGGCTGGGCTCAAACAGGAGGCGGGACAACGAATTCAGTGACCGTTACTGTCGGATCAGGTTCGGGGGATGTCCAGGTTATACCCTCAAATATATGCGGAAACGGATCGGTTCAAACATTGGCGGTAATTTCCCTGACACCGCCCGCAAAACCAAGTGATATAACCGGGAACCTTACACCTTGCGAAGGTTCATCCCAGACATACAGCGTAACCAATGTCGGCGGGGTCACCTACAACTGGACTTTCCCGGGAGACTGGACACAAACCGGGGGAGGAACAACGAATTCGGTGACGGTAACCGTTGGCTCCATTTCAGGAACTATCCAGGTTACACCGGCAAATGCCTGCGGAAACGGGACAGCTTCGGGTAACACCGCCACCGTGTTTTTTGTACCCGGACAGGCCGTAATTACAGGGAGTACCTCAGTTAACTCAGGAACTTTACAAACCTATTCCGCCACTGCAAATACTGCGAACAGTTTTCTGTGGACAGTTCCGAATACCTGGCTTATTAATTCAGGGCAAGGATCATCATCCATCATTGTTCTTGTTGGATCAGCTTCAGGTACTATCTATGTAACACCTTCCAACGATTGCGGGGCAGGTTTGCAGGGTGAACTGGTAGTTGATGTGATTACCGGGACCCGGGAGATTGAAAATCCTTCAGGCTTCCAGGTGTACCCGTCCCCGACCAGGGATATCCTCTGTATTAAATCAGCCCGCAGCACAATAGGATCTGTTGAATTGCGTGACTGTTTAGGCCGCGAGGTGAGAAAGTTAATTAACCCTGAAAACGTGATCAATATCTCGGACCTGGCTTCAGGGCTGTATTACCTTATAATCAGGGATAAAAACGGCAACCTGATCGGCATATCGAAAGTGTTAAAGGAAAATTAGCGATAATCTTTGAACAATAGTCGGGGAACATTCCCCGACTTACTTCTTTTTATCAGGTTCAGGCGCGGTTGCTTTCTTGTCAGCGTTTTTTTTAAGGCTTGCCTGGTAGTCTTCCCACTTCATGTTAAGGTAGATATCATCCCCGAAATAGTGAATGAAAGGGGCAAAGTCAGCAGCCGGGTAAAATCCCGTGATCATGGTCAGGTACTGGTTTTTCTCATTCAGGAAAACGTATGAAGGATACGACATCTTGCCCTTCAGCAATTCAACGGCCAGCTGGTTGTTGCCGCCTCTTCCCTTCGGATTGGAATACACGAATTTTACAGTGTCGTCTATCACGATAGTATCCTTGGTCTCGGCATTCAGCTTCACGCAATAGAAATGTTTCTGCATGTACTTCGCTGTCTCGGGGTCCTGAAAAGTTTCACGGTCCATCTTTTTACACCACCCGCACCAGTCGGTATAAACATCGATAAACATTTTTTTGGGCTTCTTCTTGTTCAGTTTATAGGCTTCGGCAAAGCTGTGCCATTCTATGATACTGACTTTCTCTGTACCAGCCTGGGCGAAAATCATCCCCGGTAAGGAAATTAAAATAATAAGTAAAGTATAATGCCTGATTTGGTTCTTCATAAGATCAGATTTATTCACGGGCCCTGTCAATTTCCCGCTTCATGTCTTTTTGTTTAAGTGTTTCCCGTTTGTCATAGGAATGTTTCCCTTTTGCCAGGGCAATATTGAGCTTGGCAAGCCCCTTTTCATTAATGAAAAGCAGGGTGGAGATGATGGTTAACCCTCTTTCCTTGACTTTCACGTGAAGTTTGTGCAGCTCCCGCTTGTTCAGCAGCAGTTTGCGATCCCTCTTGGGTTCATGGTTGTAGATGTTGCCGAGACTGTACTCTGCAATATGCATGTTGATTACAAAAAGTTCATTCCCTCTGAATGTGCAGTAAGCATCGGCAATGGATGCCTTACCATCGCGTATCGATTTGATCTCTGTCCCGGTAAGCATTATCCCTGCAGAGTATTCCTGCAGAAGAAAAAATTCAAAGGATGCCCTTTTGTTTCGTATGCTGATGGTCTTTTCCATAATCCGGGGCACAAAGGTACGAAAATCGTGACTCGTGATCCGTGACTCGAAGAAGCAATCCGTAATCCGGTTCACGGATCACGGTTCACGGTTCACGAGTCACGGTTCATATCTTCAGGCTGAGCCCCACCAGGTAGTTTACAGGTGCCTGCGGGAAATAACCGTTGCTTTCATAATAAGCCACTCCCTGCAGGTAAGGATACACCCAGGCATTGGACTCGTATTTTGAGCTGAAGATATTGCTGATGGTCAGCGAAAAGGCGATCTCCTTCATCCAGCGGGGGTGAATGGCATAAGCGGCTCCCAACCCGTTCACGAAATAAGCATTCAGTGAACGCCCGCTGTTTGACGTATTGTCTATATACTGGTGGCTGATATACCTTGAATTCCAGGAAACCGAAAGATTCTTTACAGGTTTATATGTGAGTATCCCCGACAGTACCATGTTCGGTGAAAATGAAAGGTCGGTCTTGCCAAGGTAGGTCGATTGCTGACCCTTGAAATTCCAGGCTGAGTCGTACTCATCGATATACTGTGTAAAACCAGTGATCTTGTTCCGGCTGAATGTGGCAGCAATGTCGAAGTGCAACTGTTTAATAATATCAATACCTGCTGATATCTCTATCCCAAGGCGATAGGAGTGAGGTACATTGACCATAATGGCTTCTCCCACCGAATTGATCTCCCCGGTGAGCACAAGCTGGTTGTTGTAATCCATGTAAAACAGGTTGGCATTGGCAGTGAACCATTTGTATTTCGCGGTATAACCGAGTTCCCAGTCATAAAGCCTTTCAGGAGAAGGCATGCGGTTGGTATCCGCATCCTTGTAGTTGTCCCTGCTTGGTTCACGGTTACCTACGGCAAACGACAGGTAAGCCTGGTGGTGCTCATTAAATGCGTAGGTCAACCCCAGTTTGGGGTTGAAGAAATTGAAAACATGGACCTGGTCAAGGCTTCTCAGGTCTTCAAGTGTCCCGCTGAGTTTATAATTCACATAACGGTACTGCAGGTCGGCGAAGAGCGAAAGCTTCTTCCAAAAGGTATAATTAATTTTACCAAAGATGTCGAAATCGGTTTTTATGCCTCTCCCGTCGTACCAGTTCCAGCTGTTGCTGCTGGCCGATGCGTATTGCGCCCAGATGATTTTCCCGTATGAATCGCCCTGGTAAAGGCTCCATGCACCGCCAACAATCAGGTTGAGCCTGTCATCAGGCCGGTAATTGCTTGAGAATGTCAGTCCGTACATGTTATTGTCAAGCCACTTACGGTTGACAAGGTTCGTAGAGGAGACTGTGTCACTGCCGAGGATGACATCCGGAAGCCCGTAAGAAGAAAAAGCGGCATTCTGTTCATAGTTCTCATAATAACCGCTTCCCCTGGTATAATATGCAGCAAGGTTGAGGTCCCAGCCTTTCATGAGCTGCTGTGAAAAAATGGCCTGGAAGTGGGTCTGCACATAGTTATCGGTCTGGTTGTTGTAGTATTGTACCTGCCCGTTCTGGTCGTAGTACAATCCCATTGGGTTAAACCTCCGGTTTGTGGAAAGTGAATCTTTCGGTACGCCTCCCCATGCCTGGTAAGTCCTTTCCTTACCCGAGAAAAGTATCATCCTGAACGTGGTTCCTGAACCGTAATAACCTCCCGAAAGGTACCAGGAGCTAAGGTTTGAGAAGGCCCTGTCGATATAACCGTCGGAATGTATATACGAAAACCGCCCGTCGAAGCTGAGGTGGTTTGAAAGCAGCCCGGTGCCGAACCTCAGGGTTGATTTCAACGTGTTATAGGAGCCTCCCGAAACGTCAAGTTCCCCATACGGGTCGGGATTTAATTTTGTTGTCTGTATGTTGATGGAGGCGCCGAAAGCGCCCGCCCCGTTCGTCGATGTTCCCACACCTCTCTGGATCTGGATGTTGTCGCTGGATGAGGCCATATCGGGAAGGTCGACGAACCACACCCCCTGGGATTCGGGATCGTTCTGTGGAATGCCGTTGATGGTCACGTTGATTCTTGTAAGGTCGGTGCCGCGTATGTTGATGCCGGTATAACCGATACCGGTCCCTGCATCAGAAGTGACCACTGTTGACGGAGTGTTCTGGATAAGGTAAGGCATATCTTTGCCCATGTTGATTGATTTGAGCTGGACTGAGGTGATGTCGGTATAGGCAATGGGATATTTCGGTTGTGCCCTGGTAGCAGTCACATTCACCTCTTCACCCAGGATTGCCGCCTGTTCCATCCTGATTGCAATGTTCGTGTCGCGCTGCAATACCAGCACCTGTTTTATCGTGGCATATCCTATAAAAGATACACGCAGGGTATAGGTCCCCGGGCGGATACCGCCGATAAGGAAACTCCCTTTTTTATCGCTGACAGCATTTTTACCGCTTTTTTCAAGGATAAGATTGGCCCCTGTAAGCTGTTTGCTGTCAAGACCGTCAACTACGGTTCCGCCCAGCCTGACCTGTGCATGCACCGTTAATACGGTAAAACAGATTGCAAGGAATATGGCTGAAGGCCTCCATGCAGTTCTGCTTGTGTTTTTTTGCGTCATCATAAGTTATATGTTTAAAATGTAAACCGATAACTTACAATAGAGGCATGCTGTATTGTGATACTCTTGTTCCTACGCCGGCATTATCCGGATCAGGTTCAGAGGGTATGATCT
>JBAXBP010000123.1:0-10554 GCA_037141915.1 Bacteroidota bacterium
CAGATTGCCTGCAATAAAACTGCTGTCGGCCGCCGAACCGGAATTGTGCATCCTTGCCATATAGGAATACCAGGTGAAGTTGCTGTTGTCGAACAAGGCCGAGGCGGTGTCACCCCAGATTGTCTGCAGTTCGAGACCTGCCGCCCCGGGAGCGCCGAAATCATAATCGGCGGTGATGATATTGGTCTGAACCCATTGAAGTTCCTTCATGAGATCGGTTATGTCGGCGGTGATGACATTGAGCTGTGACTGGATCTGGCTCAGTGAGCTGTCAATTTTTGAAAATTGCTTATTCATGGCCTGGGTGTTCGCAAATCCCTGAATGGTCGAAAAGATGTCAAACCCGATGTCAAACAATCCTTCAGCACTCTTCGTCTTGTTCTTGGGTTTCATCGACTGATATAATTTACCCGGGTTGAACGATTTTTGATGACCGATTTCATATTCCGACAACAGGTTAAGCTTCGGATCAGTAAAAACATCCTTCTGGACGGGTGTGGGGGTGGGCGTGGGCGTGGGTGGAACCTGTGTGTCTTCCTTCTTTTTACAAGAAAAGATGAGTGGGATAATTACAATCGCTATAAGAATAAGCGATAAGATGCCTGTAAATCTCTTTTTATTTTTCATCTGTTTATTTGTTATTTTTTTGTGGTTAAATTGTTAATGACAATATCAGGTACAAGTTGAGCCTGGTTTCCTGCAGGGCTCCATTTTTTCATCACGGCCAACAACTCCTCCCTTCTAACCGGTTTGGATAAAAACTCCTTGCAGCCCCAGGCAATTGCCAGCGAAACAGATGCAAGGCTATATCCCGACATAAGGATAAACGTCAATGGAGGGTGACCGGCCGGGCGGGGCTGCAGGGTCAGCAGATGGCTGCTTTTCCCGGGCAGGCTCGCATCGACCAGGGCAATGTGAACGGGAGCTGGCGCTGAACAACGCAGCAAAGCGTCTTCGCTTGAACGAACACGCTCAACAACATATCCTTCATGCAATAATGTTTCTTCCATTGGCCGGTATTGGTCATCATGGTCATCGGCAATCAGGATAGTGGTGGAAAAGGACTTCTCGCTTTGCATTGGCCTATGTAAATTGAATGCGGTAAATATACACCGCCGGTAGAATCAATGTCAATGACGCAAGCCTGGAATCTCCTTGTATTTTCCTTTATAATATGAGCTATGTGTCTGAACTTAAGATAATTGATTCGCGAATGACCGGAAATGACATTGTTTCATCTGGAGGTTATATAGCTAACACAATGCAGGTTATGAATTTTCTTAAGGAAAAGTAAAGGTGGTAGACAGGGGGTTAAACCTGGATGAGATAGCTGGTAAGGCTCTCTTTCTGATCAAGATTGAGCTTTTTACGGATATGATGTCGGGTAACTTCAACGGTAGGTATTGAAAGATTTGCCACCCTCGAAATATCTTTTGAGGAAAGATTGAGTCGCAGAAGGGCGCAAATCTGAAGTTCGCTTCGAGAGAGGTCGGGGCTCAACGCAAGCATTTTTTCGTAAAATCCACTATGTATCTGCTTGAACATCACCTCGAAATCGTTCATCGGGTTCTTTGATGCATCTCGCATGATTTCCGACAGCAACTGGCTGAATTCGGCCTGGTCTGTTTTTTTCGAAAAACGATACTGGAATTGCCCCAGTTTATCTTGTACCGACTGGTTTACATGACTGAGTTTGGTGGCGATCAGCGACTGGTATACCAGATCCTGTTCCTTCAGGTTCACCTCGAGTTCAAGCCGCTCAACCTCTTCCTCTTTAAGCTGATGTTCCAGGGTTTTCTTCTCCAGTTCGGCTTGTTTCAGCATGGTTTCCTGTTTAGACTGAAACACCTGTTGCTCGGCCAGTTTTCGCTTTTGGTCGCTTTGCCGTTTTCTGAAAAACAGAAGAATAACGAGGGCCGATGCCAAAAGAAGCAATGCCAGGAATATTAAAGCAATAATGACGTTTCGTGATTTCTGCAGCCTGACATTTGAGTTCAGGTCATGAATTTTTGATTCCAAAGCCTGCTTCTCGTAAAGGGCCTGATATTTCAAAACGGCATCCTCCCTGGCAATGGTCTTGAGGCTGTCGTTCAAATGCTCCCATTGTTTAAAATAAGCAAGGGCGAAGTCGACATTGCGAAGTTCCATGTTGCCTTCAAAAGCTTCGCGGTAAAATTGTACCAGGTCGGAAGTGAGCTTGTTTTGCTCAGCCAGGTGGATGGCCTGCATAAAAAAGGCATTTGCCTTAAATGAGTTTTTTCTGACCGCCTCGATTCTGCCTAACTGGTTCAGACTGTAAATCTGACCCTGGAGTATTTTGTTTGCTTTGCTGATCTGAAGTACCTCTGCATAGGACTTTTCTGCTTCCTCCAATCTTCCGTGATCTTTCAGGTAGTTTGCATAATTGAACTTTACCGGCATCAGGCTGGCAATTGTACCGTAAGTGGTTATGATTTTCAGCGCTTCCTGGTAATCATACTGAGCTGAGTCGGAACCCATCATCATATGTGAAACGGCCAGGTTGGTATAATCTGTTCCCGATTCAAGGAGGTTGCCTGCTCTCCGGTTTAATACAATCGCCTGCCCATAATATTCAGTAGCTTTTCCATAGAGACCCTGGCTATAAAAGAGATTACCTATGTTACGATATATCTGGGCCGTATTACCAAAGTCGGATTGCTTCTCGTAATAACGTGCCGCCTCCGAGAAACACTTCATTGCACTGTCGGCTTGTCCATTCTGACTGTAAAACAGCCCTATATTAGCCGAAAAGCCTGCGAGGTAAATGCTGTCCCGGGCAGCCTTTGCCAGCAAGAGTCCTTTGCGATACCAGAAACCTACCGAATCGTTTGATCCCATATTAACAAAAAGTGACCCCAGCGTGTTGCAGGTTTGCAGAATTTTCAGGGTGTCATTTAGTTGAAATGCCAGGATCCTCATTTTCCTGTAATAGGTGAGCGCCGAGTCGTTTATTTTTGCTGTCTGGAAAGCTTTGCCCCTTAATAGGACAGCTTCATAACGTCGGGCATTATCGCCACTCAGGGCCGACATGCGACAGAGCTCAGCAGAAGTTAATAAAGCACTGTCGGCATTGGTTTTTAGTTTCAGGTTGACCACCAGCAGGAGGGAGTCGAATGCCGGATTGTTTTTCAGGGTCGTTGGAGATGAACATCTTATCAGGAACAGCAAAGCCAATAAGAGGAGGATTCCCTTAAACGCGGCAATTCCGGAAGCGCTTTTCTGCTGAGAATAAAACAAATGTTAATTTTTTATCAAAGTAAAAATAATAAACATTTTCAAAGAAGTTGTCTAAAGTTCTTATTTGAGTGTGAGCGTATTCAAAACCCCGCTGTTTCTAAGCATCAGGTTGAAGCTGCAGGCCCCGCAATAGCCATGATCCTGATCATGATCATGCCCTCCCGGTGCAAAACAGGCAGGAAGGGGTAAGCTGGTCAGTGAGGGCATCAAAGTATTATCCGTAGGATTCATGCCTAAGGCAGATTGCCTGCTTATCGGGTATTCCTTTCCTTCGAAAACAGTGCCCCATATGGGAACGTCCTTAAGTTTTACCGGTTCAACTGTTAAAGGATCCTGTTCAAGGATAGTGAAATTGGCGATCTTGCCCGGGGCAATGCTCCCGAGTTCGCTTTCTTTTTGCCACGAATAGGCTGATTCAATCGTAATGGCGCGTAAGGCTTCCATAACGCTGATACGCTGTTCGGGAGCCGCCACCCGGCCCGAGGGCGTAATTCGGTTTACGGCACACCATGCCAGGAACAAGGGGTCGGAAGGGGCCATCGGCAGATCGGAATGGAACGATAAAGCAATATGATGTTTCAGCACTGATGCGGAACGAACCATGACATCAGCCCTCTCAGGACCTAAACCTATTTTGCTGTATTTGTCGGCAAACCCCACCGGGTAGTAAGGATTGGCGCTTACAATTGCCCCGAGCCGGGCTATGCGATCAACCTGTTCTTCGGATGAATTGGCAAAGTGAACGATCACCGAGCGATGGTTTGCCCTGGGATTTTCGGCCATGCGGCGTTCCAGGGTATTTAAAAGAACTTCCAGGCCTTCATCGCCATTCACATGAACATGGATCTGGTAACCTGCATCCCAATACGCTTTGGTCCGTTGTTCAAGGTTTTCGGGAGTGACCATCCATTCTCCGTGATGCGAGGGATCGGGTTTTCCGTCGGCCCCCAGGTATGGTTGCTTCATCTGCATGAGCTGGGAGATAATGGCGCCATCAGCGAAGAGCTTGATCTGCTTCGGAAAAAAACAGACTTTGCCCGACAAATGGGCATTGATGATCTTTTCGCCGTCGGAAATGGCTTCTGCTGCAGGCACGCCCTGGTCGATATAACCCCGTCCGTCGATAATAAAGAAGGAGTACATGGGAGTATCGTCAGCGCCGAGTATCCTCTGGTACATCTCAAGCAGGCCGGGCGCCAGCAACGCCCCGGGCTCATTATAGGCAGTGACTCCCTTCGAATGCAGGTAAGCGATCATCTGCTTCAGCCCGAACTCGAGCCGTTGCGGTGTCACGAAGACCTTCATCAGCGGTCCTATCACGAGGTTTGTCCCGGTTTCCCACCAGTGGCCTTCGGTCCAGTTCATCATCGTGCTGGCATCGCCTTTACCCTGCATGGATTGTTCAGTCAATCCAAGGGTGTTGAGGGCAGCAGTATTCATATAAAATTCATGGCAGGACCTTTGCCAGATCATGATAGGCCTGGTTGAACTTACCGAATCAAGGATTGCACGGCTCATTCGGCCATGCCAGAGGCTGTGGTAACCCCATGAAAAAAGCCATTCTTTCCCGTCTTTCATCGCCGCGTCGGCTGCTTTTAAGCGTTTCCGGTACTCCGAAGGTGTTGAGGCTGCCCTGAACGTCCTTTCAGGCATCACCCATTCTTCAGGAGCAATGACTTCAGTCGAAAGGGTGAGTCCTCCTAAAATTGGATGAAGATGCTGGTCGATGAACCCGGGTAGTATGATTTTATTTGCAAATGTTTCATCCAAAATATATTTAGAATTTCCTAAAGCCGACTTTACCTGGGAAAGAGAACCAACGGCAACAATAAATTTACCTGAAACTGCTACCGCCGTTGCTTCAGGATTGTCCTGTTCCATGGTAATGACCTTTTTAGCCGTAAATATTGTAATGATATTGGGATGATTTGCCGTCAAGCCATTAGCAACTATCTGATTTGCTTCACCCTGGGCAAAGCTGAAGGCCGGAATGGAAATCAGGATTAATAGAATGACCAGGCTTGCCGGGAGAGCCAACAGAGACATCTTCTTCATAACATAAAAGGGTTTAACAGGTTTGGAATTGGTTTTTTTTTAAACTCCCGGTTTTTAATTCCGGGAATTTAAGGTCAAGTTACATAAAAAATCAGGATCATTATGAATGAGACACCCTTTTGGAATTAAAATCGAGGATCAGAAGGTCCAATTTAAGGAGTGGTACTTTTTCTTGACGAAAGCAAAGGCATTATGGAATCAGGCGTTCGTTTTAAAACTATTTCTCCTGCAATAAAATCAAAATTTGCCCCTTGCAGGCAGTGTTGGAAGGTTTGATGACTTGGAATGATGGTCGTCGACCATCATTCCAAGTCATTATGAAAACTCACTTTGAAATCGGATAGGTATCCTTAAACACTACCGACGGACTGAAAAATACGCTCATTTCGTGGATCGAAGATCCGCTGGGAGACTTGTCGGTGAATTGGAAACCATAATTGATGTTATATTCTAACATGGGATCCAGTGCTTCTGTTTTAAATCCTGAAATGTTATAGGTTTCCATTTCTGCGGCCCAAAGCAGTTTCTGATTGGAGTAATAGGGCCATTTACCTGAGTCCCAGAAACCGTCCCCTATCCAGCTGACGAACATCGAAACATCATCAACCGTGAAATCAGGAGAATCGGTACTGTATGTGCTGAAGAGCATACATCCGTTTGCCGTGGATGAAGGTATTATGGGAGCAGCTATTACGGCACTCACAATTTCCAGCTCCCATGAATCTCCTAACCCCACCATGTTTCCATTGTAACCAAGCTGATGGCTTGAAGGATAGGTGAAATATTTTCCAAATTGAGGAGTGTAGTCAGTAATTCCAAAATTTTCAGTATTTAAGGCAACTATACCGGGATTTGGAATTACGGGACTAGAGTTATTCGTGGTGAATGGTTCCGGCCCGGGTGCTTCGAAAAAATAAGTCGGGCATGGGCTCATTGGAAACTGGTATCCCCAGTACCACACGGCCGAAAAGAATCCAAACGGGATGGAATAAATGCTGTCTTTGGTTGGTGAAGATTTTCCATTCATTGGGTTATAATAGAGCACCTTAACATTACCCGTTATCTGGCTGTCGTGTGCCCACGGACTGCTTTTATCTCCTCCGTCCTGGATTACGACTGCGGGGCTGCCCGATAGTAAATTGCCCCCGGTGAGTCTGTAAACATTCCAATGATTATCGGGACTGCAATTATAGGTAGAGGCGTTATAGGTAGTATTCGGGAACTGACTGCTGAGTCCGTTAGGTGAATTGTCGCAGTTAACGGCTGATGTACTTCCGCCTCCGACGGTTACGTTAATAGTATTGACAATGGGTTTGCTCCCGTCGGTGTAATTGTGCGGAGTGACTATCTTAACCCCTACACTGGGATAAGGCAGTGCAAATGCATCCAGGACTACATTGCAAAGAAACTGGGCTCTTGCATCTACATCAAGGAAAACCTGGTCGGGTGCTACTCCAAGCTGGCAGCTCGTTATGGTAGCATCGTTGGTATATTGAGTCTGGTTCCTGAAATCGTACAGGTTTAAATTCAGGTAATCAACAGTCGTAAGAAATTGTTGCAGTTCTGTTTTGATCATCGACTGGAAACCTGTGAGCTTTGTTTTCCAGGTAGCGTGGGTCGTGTCTATCGCATTATCTACGTTGGCCACGACGGCCATTCCCTGGAGCTGGTAATTCAGGATCTGGCAAAAATAACCTTCCAGCAAAAGATAGGCATTCATCACGTTAGCCGGGAGATTGGCCTGGGATTGTACCCCGTCGTTCAGACAGATTTTCTGGGTAAATATTTTCAGGGCGTTCTGGTTCTGGATCTGATCGAAAAGCTGGTTAATGTTGTTTGTAACATTTGGGTTGTTATTTTCCAGAACGTAAGTCAGTTCAAAGGTCTGTAATGTCTTTATAGGAATTGCCGTAGGGTCTCCTCTTTTGATCCGGGCTGCCATTGCCGGGAAGTACATCAGCGAATATTGTGAGGTTGAATCCTGAAATTTTGTGGCAATATCGACCATGAAAGGATGGACCGCCGAATTGGATATCCATGATTCTATATCCACAACTCCCAATTGAAGCTCTACAGCCAGTTCATTCAATTGGGCAGAGATCTGGGTTAGCTGGTTTTGCATTGAAGAAAGCTGGTTATCTATTTTCTGGAATTCCGCTTCGGTATGTTTGAAATCATGGATATCCCACATAATGTCACCTATAGAGAAGAAATCTGCCTGCCAGTCTATCTCTGAGAGTCCGCTTCCAGCTCCACCTAAAATATAACCCGGGAGGTTTCTCTCATCCCGGATCTCCTTATAGGTCCTGAGTTGAGGAAGCCGATTCTGAATCATTGGAACGACCGGTGTGGGAGTTGGTGTGGGGGTGGGATTTGAAGTTGAATCGTCCTTTTTTTTGCAGGAGGTTTGAACTGCAAACATCATTGTTATAGCCAATAACAGAGTGATGAATCGTTTAATTGAATAAATGGGCGTTTTCATAATATGAGTATTTGTTTATTATATATTTTCAATTTCCTGTAATATGGTTTTTTGAGTGTTCTCATTCAGATATTTTACTACAAGTCCCAGCATCTCTTCCGGATCAACCGGATTTTGAATAACACCACTGCAGCCTACCATTGTGGCCAATCTCAAAGATTCATGGTTGCTGTAATTTATAAAAAGGATGATTGGAATATCCTTATTCAGCTGCCTTATCATCAATGTGGTATCGAAACCATTAATGGTCGGCAGATCTACACTAATAAGCACCATATCGGTCTCCTGGTGATTGCAGAACTGTTTAATTGTTTCAGGACCGGTTTCAGCCATCAGAATTGAAATATCATTGCGTTCCAGAAGCAAGGCGATATCGTTAAGTTCCATTCCTGCTTTTCGGGAAACTAAAATTGTATGCATCTGAGATTGCTGAGTAGCCACGGGGGTTCTTTTTGATCAGCGCCAAAGGTAGACCGTGTTCATCATCGAAGTCAACCCCCAAACCCATGTAAAATCTTTACATTTTCTTTCAAAATATTGTATAACACAGATAATCAGGCATGTAATTGCCTTATTCGATAAATCCTATAAAAAAACCAGGATTTCTCTAGGAAATTAAATAGCAGAAATACAGAGAGATAATCGCTTTTAAAAGAAAACCGAAAGATCGTTTTATGACTTGAAAAAGCAGGTAGGGGATCTTCGAAGTCTCCACCTTTCATGTCGTCAGCTACGGGTGAGTGTACTGAATAATTATAATGTGATAAGAAATGATGTCAGACTTTGTTTCTGATCTAGTTCCAGCTTTTGCCTGATCCGGTGACGGGTCATATCAACGCTTGAGGAAGACAAATTAAGCAGGCGTGCAATATCTTTTGTTGCAAGATTGATCCGCAGTAATGCGCAAACCTGCAATTCGGTCCTGGATAGTGAAGAGCAACGCGAAAGGAGGTTTTCGTTGAATGATTTATGCAAATGTTTGAACATGACCTCAAAGTCAGCCATAGGTTCCCGGCCGGCTTCGCGGGAGATATCATTTAATGCCTGGATGTAATCGCCCTGGTCTTTTTTATTGGGAATTTTATTTTGAAACTGGTTCATCTTATCCTGAAAAGATCGGTTAAGCTGAAAAAGATCAATTCGTTGTAAGGTTTGGTAGACCAGATCCTGCTCTTTCATCTGTACTTCGATCTGAAGTTTGTCGAGTTCCTCCTCTTTCAATTTGGCCTGCACCTGTATTTTCTCAAGCTCTATGTCTTTTAGTCGTTTCTCCTGTTCAACCTGCTCCTTTTTCAGCTGAAGGTTTTTACGTTTTTGAACAAGTAGAATTATAATCAGTACACTTAAAATTAAACCTCCTGCCAGGGTGCCTGCCAAAATTCCCTGCCTAAGCCTTGATGTTTTAATGTCTTTCTTAAGTAATAGATTTTCTGCTTCTTTCTGAGTGATCTCGAAGCCGATGGTGAGTTCTTCTATCATTTTTGCTTTCTGAAGAGATAACAGGGTGTCGTGCAGGTTGGTGTATTTTTTGTAATACTCCAGTGCAAGCCTGTCTTGTCTCAGTGTATCATAAACCTTGTAGAAAGATTGGTAGATCTGAGATTGCAGTTCCTGGTCACCTGCCAGGGAATTAAGATGGGCCGATGACGCCAGGTTGGTCAGCGCGTCCTGCCACTTACCCGTGGTGATATTGATGTTTGCAATGTCATAGAATAAAGAAGCTTCTGCCCAGGCATTGTTTATTGATCTTATAAGGGGCAATGACTTATTGAACCATTCTATTGCTTTGCTGAAGTCACCTTTCTCCTTAAACATTTTGGCGATGTTTGTACTTACAACCGCCATTCCGAATGTATTTCCGGAAGAACTGTAGTAGTTCATGGCCTCATTGAAACAAGCTTCCGATTCGGGGAACCTCCTCAGTGAAGTATAGGTCAATCCAAGATTAACGGATATGTCAGCCAGCATTCTCTGGTTTTTTTCCGCGGCAAATATTTCTTTCGCCTGCAAACCTGCCGAAAGTGCGAGATCATACTTGTTCAGTTGCTTATAAACAAGGCCGAGACTCATATAAACCCGGGCCAGGTTTGCTTTATTGATATTTTGCTGATAAAATGGAATTACATCAAGATAGCATTTCAGGGCTTTTTCAAACGAACCGTTCTGGGACCAGGCAATGCCCAGGTTAGTCAACACCATTGCATACCCTTTTCTATTCGAAAGGGAATCGTAAATTCTTGAGCTTTCGAGGAGCAGGGCAATTGCTTGTTTATTTTGCTGCATCATTGAAAGAATGATCCCGATATCGTTCATGGCTTCGGCTTCGAGTGAACGGTTTTTAAGTTCTGAGGCGAGTTGATTTTCTTTGCGGGCGTATTCCAGTGATCTCACCGGATCGCTTTGTTGAAATTGTATTGAAAGAGTTTTAAGCGCTTTGAATTTCGCTTCTCCTGTTGAAGTTTTTACAGCCATAAGCAGGCTGTCTTTATTGGCCTGGGAGTAGGAGTGAGGTAGGATAAAAAACTGAAGAATTACTAATACGAATTTAATGGCAGTAAGTGACAATTGTATGTTATGCATGTAAGCGCTTATCTTCAATTTATGTTGCACTCTGCCCGGAATCATCAGGGACCAAGTTAAACAAAAAACTAACGTAGGGGAAAGGCAAAAAAAAATCCCGGTCTTTTGGACCGGGATTAGAAAGGATCGGCGACGACATACTCTTCCGCTTGATGTAGCAGTACCATCTGCGCAAGTGG
>JBAXBP010000124.1:0-10466 GCA_037141915.1 Bacteroidota bacterium
GCGTTTGTATGCTCTTGATACATCTGAGCGTCGCTTGGCCAATTTGAAGCCAAGATGCTGAGCAGGATGAACGGAAGGAAAAATAAGCTTATTTTTTTCATTTTTATGATGTATGATGAAAGACTTTCTGCTGCAAAATTACAAATTATTTTTATTGAATCGCATAAATATCACTAAATTTTTTAATTTTGCGATCTATAAGGGATAAGATGCAGTACCGATTAATTCCGGGATTGGCTAATCCCTGTTGAATTAAACATATGTTTGAGATTAAAAAGCTGAATGTCAGTCAGTTTGAGACTCTTTTCTCTTCGGATGAGAGTTGTCTTAAATTTATTGCCGATCAGAAATGGGCCGGTGGATTCGTATGCAGGAAATGCGGACATACCAATTTTTGTCATGGTAAGACTATGTATTCCAGGAGATGTACGCGTTGCAAGTCTGAGGAATCCGTCACCGCGAATACTATATTCCATCGTTGCCATATCCCCATCACAGAAGCCTTTAAAATGGTGTACTTGGTATGCCATGACCCTGAGATATCGTCTTATGAGTTGTCGAGGCAGCTTGAGAAACGCCAGATGACATGCTGGAAACTCAAAGCCAAGCTCATGGAATGCATTGAGAAAAAGGGAGAGATAGACCTGCTGTATAAATAATGAAAAGCGAAAAGCGAAATAGCGAGATTGTAGTAAGCGAAATACATCACACAAGCCGTATTATTTGAGTGAGCATTTTGCATAAGCGGCATCAGGTGCAAGGAGCGAATTACATCCTGAATAGCCCAGGGATAAGCTGGCATGAACGACGCAGCCACCGTAGCCGCGATGCAAAGATGCGAATGAGAGCGGCGGTGTGATGTATGAGCGTAAGATGCGAGAGGTTATTCAATAACGACCTTTTTCACAACACTTCCGGTTCCGGTTGTAAGGCGCAGGAAATACATGCCGCTGAGGAGGCCCGATACATCCAGCTTCACAGCATTCCCATCATTGGAAAATACATAATTCAATACTGTCAAACCATTAAGATCGCTGATCTGAACCTGCATTTCACTCTTTTTATCAGCGGGCGTGCGAACATACAGGTAATCACTTGCCGGTACCGGGTAGATCTGCACTTCCGGAACAGTTTGAATTTCGTTGCAGCCAAGAGCTCTTGAGTATCTTGCTTCCCAGCCTGCTTCTGTTACTGACCTGTCGGAACTGAACATGATGAACATCTGCCCGCTTTTTGCTGTAACTGAAGGGGGTAAATCATATCCTGAATAAACACCTGAAAATTCACCAAGTGATTCACCGCTTACGAAGTCATAAATGGTCACAACGTCATGGTCTTTCTGGGTCCTGAAGGAAGTGAAAGAAAGAGTAATGGGACCCGGGGTTCCTGAAGGAATGATCCTCCACCTGCAGGTAGTTGAATTATGATAGTTGAAATGCAGGCTGCCGTCGCTGACACTTCCGGTTGAATCGGTGAAGGTTGAATTGTCCCTGCACCAATCCATGATCTTTCCCGAATAAGACATCAGCCAGCCCTGTCCATTGTCATTCTGGCCTGAAGTAAAGGTCACAAAGGCAGAGGTTCCGTTAACTGTGACGGAAGGAGGCAGTGCATCGCCCGAGAATTCGCCTGCCAGGGAGTCGGAGGTGCTCGTGCCTTTATAGATACGAACAATGCCGCTTCCCAAAGTGGTGTTAAACGTGTTGAAGGTAAGGGTTATGCTTTGCACCGAATCTTCGCTGCTTTCAGGTGCAACAAGCCATGAACACTGGCTGTTATTGCGATAGCCCAGAACCGGCCCGCTGCCATCATCGATAGTCCCAGCGATGGAATGCAGTACTTTCTGGGCCTGGCATGCATACGGATAAGTGTTGGCTGTTGTGTCAGGAAAAATGTTGACGATGGCTCCTTCTCCCTGGGTGAAATTATCCCCGCCGGGATTCAGGTTGTCAAGGTAATAATAGCCATTGGCGGTGCCGCTCCATCCCCAGTTAAAATGGAAATGGTTTGTTCCCTGGTAGCCATCCAGGTTGAACGCGTGGCCGCCCTGAGGACCGTAACCGTCATAATACATGGGCATTTTCTTGTCCAGGTTTGCTCGCATTATACTGTCCCATGAAGCAACCGGGAAATCGCTGCGATGAATATACCATGTACCGGAGCTGTACCTGAAATTATTGACCAGGGCGTTCCTTGCATCTTCTGAATATGCACCAGAGCCCGTGGCGCTGTACATCATATTCACCGAAATGCCTGCATGCCACAGCAGCAGTCCGACTGCGCTGTCGCTGTGAAGATCAGCGCCACTGAGTGAATTGATCATTGAGTTCCAGTCATAGCTGGTTGCCCCGTAATCTGCGCACTGCTGGGGATAACCGCTGGGCGTATAACAATGCTGTCCTGTACCTGTAAGAGGATAACGGTAATAGTACATCAGCTGGCTCATTGCAGTGGCAACGCAGCCTGCATAAGGATGGCCGCCGGGACCTGCGGCATCCAGCGGACAGTAAATATTATAAGGGAAGCCCTGGTCCCAGGTATGGATGATAAGGGGGGCAACCCCTGTGATCATCTGAGGGTCGAGTGGCTGGTTCAGATCGTAATCAGAATACTTTTCCCAGTCGGCTGAGATCCCTGCAGATGCAGGCAGATTCATCGTCACTGCATTGTCGATCTGCTTCTGGTACTTTTCCATCCATGAAATAAACTGTGGAGGCAGGGAAGATGAGTTCATATTGTCTTCAAAGGAATATGCCAAAACAGGAGTCACTGCATCGTCGGCGGCAACAATGATCCATCCCCTGGGATTAAGGCTGATAGTGTAATAAACGATGCGGCCGTTATAGTTCGTTGGCACCATCTTTTTGATCGCTATCGAATTGTAAGCGAATCCGTCGCTCAACCTGGAATGTTCAAAGTAAAAGTTGACAGCCACTTTACGGATCACCGATTGGTCTGCCTGTTTAGAGAATCCCGCTACAACTACAAGGAGCAGGATGATAGCCAGGGTAAAGTTCTTTCTCATGAATGCTTGTTTATTGTTTTCTGATGATTAGTTTTCCAGTCTGAATGCCGTTGATGGTCTTAATGCGGATAATATACATGCCTTCGGGAAGGCCGCCAGTATTGAGTTGAATAGTATTCCCTCCGCTTGTTGCGGCATACCGCGTGACCATGAGCGCCCTGCCGTCGGGCGATGACAATGTCAGTTCAGCCGGGGCAGCACTTGCAGAGCTGAACCTCAGGTTCACAAGGCCTGATGAGGGATTCGGATATATGACGAGGCCGGTCTTCTCTATGGTTTCCTGTATGCCCGTAATCTTTTTCGGGTAATATATCTCCCAGCCTTTGCCGGTTACGCTGCTGTTGGTTGAAAAGATCAGGAATATCTTGCCGCTGGGCGATGTGACAGAATCCGGAGGACTGCCTGTGGAATAATGGCCCGACAGGGTGTCAAGGAGTTTGCCGCTGCCCAGGTCGTAAATGGCCAGGTTGTCGAAGAACGGTTCCGTGTCAAACCTCTTGAAATATATGGTAAGGGGCATGGTGTCGGTCCTGAGGAGCCTCCATTTGCAATAGGAATTATTGGAATAGTTGAAAGTATAACTGCCATTTGTAAAATCGGCTGTGTCGGCAACAATCTCTTTTATCCCGCTGCACCAGAAGGGCGAAGTGGAGGTAAACCCTGCTTTAAAGCCCTTGCCCGGAGTTCCCCCGTTTGCTTTGAATTTCACCAGTAAGGTATTCCCGCTTGAGACCAGGTTTGGAGGCAGGGTGTTCCCCGAATAGCTTCCGTATAATGGGGAGGAAATCAAAGGCCCGTCATAGACCTTAACGGAATCCGAAGGATTCGTATCAAAATAGTCAAACTTCAGAGTGATATTCGAGACCGAATCTGAAGAGGTCTGCGGACTGATAAGCCAGCTGCAGTCGGCACTCCCTGAGTATGGTTTCAAAGGCCCGCTGCCGTCGCTGAAACTGCCGTCGGTGAACTGAAGTGTTTTGTTTCCCTGGCAACCCACGGGGTAGGTGTAGTTAACCGTATCGGGGAAAATATTGATGATTAGTTCCTGTGCCAGCCTGAAATTGTTGCCCGGGGGAGAGGGATTGCTGGTGTAAAAATACCCGTTTGAAGTCCCGCTCCATCCGAAGTTGAAATGGAAATACGATGTGTCCTGGTAGCCGTCGCATACCCATGCATGTCCGTTCACATTAGGCACGCTCCATCCTGCATAATACAAAGGCATACCCCTGTCGAGATGGGCCACTATCACACTGTCCCATTTCAGGTTTGTACTGTCGCGGAACAAATATTGTGTATGTGGTGAATATTTGAAGTAGGTCCTCAAAGAATAAGCTGCTTTATGGTTGTACATGCCCGATCCGCCTGCCCCGTAAACAAGGTCGCATGAAACGCCAAGGTGGAAAAGAAGGGTGGCAATCCCGTCATTGTCTCGGGTAAGGCTGTTTGGCATATTGTCCCAGTTGTAGGTGGTGGCTCCGAAGTCTGCAGATAAGGTACCGTAAGGCGGATCGGAATAGGAATAGGATCCTGTTCCCGTGACAGGCCAGCGGTAATAATTCATGATCTGCCCCATCGCAGTGGGCACACAGCCGCCATAAGCATGGCCTCCCGGGCCCTTGCTGTCGGCCGGGCATTTGCCGTTATACAATGCGCCCTGGTCCCATAGTGAATATAAAAAGGGACCTACGGTGGATGAGGCCTGTGCTTTGTAAGCCTGCCCGTAACCTTCGTCAAGTATTGATTTCCATGCGGATGAGATCGCTTGTGTCGCCTTTACCTGGTTGTTTGCGAGGTAAAGCAGGCCCTCTTCGTATTGTTTCATCCAGGCTACGTACTGGGGAGGCAGGTTTTCACCGGTAAACCTTCCTTCAAACGAGTAAGCCAGAACAGGCCAGGCGGCATCCTGAGCCGACATTGCTATCCACCCGCAGGGTGACATGTTAAAAATAAAGTATAATGCTTTGTTATCCCTGAAAACGGCATTGGATTCAATGACTTCCGAAACCCTGTTATACTGGGGATTAAATTTCATGTAATGGGAAGAAAAAAAGTGGACTGCAGCTTTCTGTGCGGTCTCGATCTGTACAGTTCCTGCATGACTGGTCATGCCCTGGAGCAGCAGGATTATCAGGCAAAGAATAGTTTTTTTCATGGCCGGGGAACTTGAAAATATACAACTTCAAAGGTAACGAAAAATCCATATCTTTGTGTATCGTCGAAAACATAACAACGCTTTTATGGCCCTGTTGATCAAAAACATCCGTGAACTGGTACAGGTTGAAAATAAACCTAAACTCAAGGTTTCCGGGAAGGAGATGTCAAAAATCAAAACCATCAGTGATGCTTGGATTTATATTGAGGGCGACACTATCAACGACTTTGGGAAAATGAAAGACATTCCCGATTTCAGCAAGTCCTGGGGAATGAAGATGAAAGTGGTGGATGCCGCGGACCGCATGGTTTTTCCTTCATTCTGTGATTCGCATACCCACCTGGTATATGCAGGCAGCAGGGAGATAGAATATATAGATAAGATCAAAGGGCTTTCGTATGAAGAAATTGCAGAAAGGGGAGGAGGGATACTGAATTCGGCACGCAGGCTGCATGAAGCCACGGAAGATGAACTTATTGAGCAGGCCTTGCCAAGGCTGCAGGAGATCATGATGCAGGGAACCGGGGCTGTGGAGATCAAAAGCGGATACGGGCTTACGGTAGAAGATGAATTGAAAATGCTGAGAGTGATCAGTCGCCTGAAGTTCATGACCCCGCTTAAAATTGTTCCAACTTTTCTTGGCGCCCATGCTGTACCCCTTGAATTTAAGGGCAGGCAGAGGGAATTCGTCGATATGGTGATCAATGAAATGATTCCCCAGGTTGCTGCTGAGGAGCTGGCCGATTATATCGATGTGTTCTGCGAAAGAGGTTTTTTCACCGTAGAGGATACCGAGCGCATCCTTACTGCCGGGATGAAATACGGTATGCGTGCGAAGATCCATGCCAATGAGATGTACCATTCGGGCGGAGTACAGGTTGGAGTGAAATACAATGCTCTTTCGGTAGACCACCTTGAATATACAGGAGGTGCTGAAATAGAATGCCTGCTTGGTTCCGAAACCATGCCAACCATCCTCCCTGGTGCCGCTTTCTTCCTTGGGTTGGAATATGCCCCGGCGCGTAAAATGATTGATGCAGGCCTCCCTGTTGCCCTGGCCAGCGATTTCAATCCGGGTTCATCTCCTTCAGGAAACATGCAGTTCATCCTTGCCATGGCCTGCATCAAATACCGTATGCTTCCCCAGGAGGCCATCAATGCGGTGACGATCAATTCGGCTTATGCCATGGGACTCAGCGAGGAATACGGCAGCATTGCCGTTGGCAAGAAAGCCAATCTTTTCATCACCAAACCCATCCCAACCTATGAGTTCATGCCTTACGCTTATGGAAGCAATAAGGTGGAAACCGTTATTTTAAATGGTGAAATTGTAAAATAGCGAAAAGCGAAAAGGAATAGCTTGCAACTTTATATCCCTGCTACTGTGGCAGCGTCTTACGCTCATACATCACACCGCCGCTGACGTTACTGCGTCGCTCATACATGCAAAGTCCATAGGCCAAAATAAGATTTAATGCGCTCCTTGTACCTAAGGCGGCTCGTGCGATGTATTTCGCTTACCTCAATTTCGCTATTTCGCCATTTCGCTTTTCGCTATTTGATAGTGGTCAGCGCCTTATCCGTCGCATCCAGTATCGGCTTGATGGAGATCTCGCTGCCGACGGCATTCTTCATCCATAACTGCGGGATCATACGGCCGGCTGAGTAAATACGCTGGATCTCATCTGCGAAATTCTTCCCTTTCAGGTACTGGTCGATCTGGAAATCGATAAGGTGGCCTACCGGGTAATTCGGCAGGTATAGCGGGTTGTCGATCATATGCGAATAGATCGCCAGCAAAGGACAATCCTTTACACCCAGCACCTCAGCATAATATTTATTCCATACATCTTTTGCAGTACTGATGACCTTTTCTTTCAGCTGAGCTTTGGTGGCGTCAGGGTTTTCGTACAGCCATTTCCACACGGCCATATCGAGCAGTGAAACCCCCATGATCTCGTAGCTCATCCAGAACTGGTCCAGGGCAGCCATATCCTCCTTGTTCGGATCATTATCCTTTTTCCCAAGCAGGAAAAGGTCGCGCTTCTGGAAAATGAAAGCAAGCGCCTCGGTGAAAGCAGTATTCGGCACTCCCATCATCATATAATTGTCGACCATGTAAAGCGAAATAGTCTGCTCCACGTTATGTCCCATTTCATGGACGGCGATGTTGTACCCTTTGTAATCCATGCCGGTTTTGGCAATCCTGGTACGGAGATGGGCTTTGTCGCCTTTCATCTGTGCCCCCCAGGCATGTCCGCTTCCTCTCGCCGGGTCAACAGTGATATGTGATGCGATCTCTTTTGCTATATCAGGTTTGAAACCTAATTTGATAAGCATATTGGGAATGTCAGCCTCGTAAGCTTTGGGATCAGGGTATTTTGTTCTGGTGATTCTGTCAAGCTCATCCTGGTTCATGCTGCTTCTGGCTTTGAATCCGTCGTACCAGATGTCGAATGGCAACAGCGGCCGGCCAAGTCTTTTACTAATAAATTCTCCCACTTTTTTAACTTCGGGTGATGAGCAGAAATCGGTGAACAGCTTTTCTACCTGCTCCTGGCGGATCTCCATACCGCCGTCAAATGACCTCAGGATATAGGTGGGATAGAGAGGCGTGTACTGGTCAACAGCCTTTAATGCCTTGAAATTGTTCAGGAATATTTCGTAACGTTTGTCCGGTTCGGCAACAAAAGTAACTTCCTTCCCGTCTTTGAACATCTTGTTGGTAACAGGGTCCCACTGGAATTTCGGATTGTTGATCACCGAATCGGGAATACTCTGGTCGATGATATGAAGCATCACGTTGTAAACAAGTTTCTGTTTAAGCAATCCTTCATCGCCCTGGTTATAATTGGCTTTCAGTTCATCGCGGAGGTTCCAGTGCGAAAGCAGCTTCATGTCTTTGGCGAAATGGGTCTTGCCCTTCTCATCAACCAGGTTACCCATGTAAATATTGTAATTGCTGATGTAATTGTCTGCGGATGACAGAGCGTCGGATACTTTCTGGCTCACTTCTGCAGGAACCCTTGCAGTAAACATGTCTCCGAGCCGGGCATAAGCCCAGTCTTTACGCGACCACTTCGGGCCGAGATCTTCCTTTTCCGCCAGTGTGTAAAAGGGGAAATTCATGCAGGTGATGAACGCCATCTTGTTAGCGAAGAAATCGTCGCTGTAATGCGAAGCCGGATCCCAGGCTCCGAAGATTTCATCCACGTCCAGGGCTTCGCCGGCATCAATATGAACCGCCCATTTCATAGCCAGTGTGATCATATTATAATGACCAAACAGTTGTTCGAAATTGCCCTGCATCCTGTTGAACAAAAGATCAAGCTTTACAGGATCGCCAACGAAATATTTCAGGCAAAGGGCTTTGAAATCGGCATCCCTGCCGTCTTTTTCAGTCCATAAGGCTGCAGCCTGGTTAATGCCTTTCTCTATACGGGTTTTCTGGATGTCGCCAAACTTCGCTACCAGCGCTTTGATAACGGTATCAGTGGTCTGCTGGCTGATGTACCGGGCTGTTTGCTTTTCGGCGCTGATTTCTTTTTGCTTGCACTGGCAAAGGACCAGTACCAGTGGGAGGAGGAGCAGTAAATACTTTTTCATGGGAATTTTGTTTTTTCATTACAAAAATAGGAAATCGCCGGGGAAATGCAATGTTCCCTCCCCGGGGCGGTTTTTTTATTGCCGGTCCTGCCGGATTTTATAATTTTGCAGCGAAGCATTTTGCAAAAGCAGCATCAGGTGATCAGAACGAAGCACAACACACAAGCTGCATCAGGTGCCAGGAGCCTCATTAACGTAGGGGCATACACTAATGTCTGGAGCGACGCAGCGACCGTAGCAGCGGTGTGTTTGTGCGAGCGAAAGACGCAGCAACCGTTGCAGCATTGCAAAGATGCTAGCGAAAACAATATATACAACCGACTATGAAACAACTGATAGAATGCGTGCCTAACTTTTCTGAAGGCATTGACATGAGTGTGATCAAAACCATTACTGACGAAATTGAGAAAATTGAAGGTGTAAGGCTGCTTGATGTGGATCCGGGAAAGGCGACAAACCGTACTGTTGTGACTTTTGTTGGAACACCTGATGCGGTTCTTGAAGCCGCATTCCAGGCGATAAAGAAAGCTTCTGAAGTGATCGATATGAGCAGGCATAAAGGAGAGCACCCCCGCTTCGGAGCAACTGACGTATGCCCACTGGTCCCGGTTTCAGACATCACCATGGAAGAAACCGCTGCTTATGCGCGCAAACTTGCCGAAAGGGTGGGGGCTGAACTTAAGATCCCTGTTTACTGTTACGAAAATGCTGCATATAATGAAGAGCGCCGCAACCTTGCCAATTGCAGGGCCGGCGAATATGAAGGACTTCCCCGCAAACTTGCCGATCCTCACTGGAAACCAGATTTCGGGCCAGCGGAATTCAATGCCCGCACCGGTGCGATTGCCGTCGGGGCAAGGGATTTCCTGGTGGCATACAATGTCAACCTCAATACCACCTCTACACGCAGGGCCAACGCCATTGCGTTTGATTTACGCGAAAAAGGCAGGCCTGTCCGTGAAGGCAATCCTGTTACAGGAAAAATATTGAAAGATGAAAAGGGAAATGAGATATGGGTTCAGGGTGCATTGAAAGCCTGTAAGGCAATTGGCTGGTTTATTGAAGAGTACGGCATTGCCCAGGTCTCGATCAATCTTACCAATATCAGCATTACTCCCGTGCATGTTGCATTCGAAGTGGCCTGCACAAAAGCACTGGAACGAGGCCTGAGAGTGACCGGCAGCGAGCTTGTTGGACTTATTCCCAAACGTGCCATGATTGAAGCCGGCAAGTATTTCCTAAGGAAACAGAACAGGTCGGTGGGTGTTTCTGAAGAAGAGATTATAAAAATAGCGGTTAAATCACTGGGGCTTGACGACCTTAAACCCTTTAATCCAAAGGAAAAGATCATAGAATACATACTTGAGGACCCTAAAGACAAAAAGCTGGTAAGTATGACTGCCGAAGGCTTTGCTTCGGAAACAGCTTCCGAATCTGCAGCTCCCGGCGGCGGCTCGGTTTCAGCTTATATAGGGGCGCTTGGAGTTTCCCTGGGTACCATGGTTGCCAACCTCTCCTCTCATAAACCTGGATGGGATGATCAGTGGGAGGTTTTCGGCAATTGGGCGGAAAAGGGGCAGGAACTGAAAGAAGAGCTGTTGTTCCTTGTTGACGAGGATACACGGGCATTCAACCGTATCATGGATGCTTTCACACAGCCAAAGGGCACGGATGAAGAGAAAG
>JBAXBP010000125.1:0-10390 GCA_037141915.1 Bacteroidota bacterium
CAGGGGCGGGTGGATGCAGATTTTGTACAAGTGTTCAACCGATTACGGTGCAAGCTGGGGCCCCGATGTTGTGGTTATACCTCCGAATGATTATGGGTCCATGGTCTCTGCCGACGGTGCAAATATTGATATACCCTGTGCCGGAGCAGTCACGGGGCATTACCAGATACTCCTGGGGCAATCTGCCGACAGCGGCATAAACTGGGGAACTGAGACGAATGTGACCAATGACACAGCTCATACTTATTACTATCCTTACATGGTCCGCGACAGTAATGACCTGCATATGACTTTTGTTAAGTCAGGTGTCGGAGGCCAATACCTGCATTCAGGTAACGGGGGAGCCAGCTGGGACAGCCAGTATAATATGGGGTTTTCCAATATAACACCATTTATTGCATATACAGGCTGTGTGCTGCATGTAATCATTCCCGACTCCGGTCATGTCAATTACATTCGAAATCCAACAGGAAATTCAGGGGCCCATTGTACCACTACCACAGGGATATCCCCTGTTCCCATAAGGAAATTAGCTGTCGGGCAATATCCCAACCCGTTCAACATGCAAACAACGTTTGAGATTTCTTCTTCTGAAAATCCCGGGAATTTCGTTCTCGAGGTTTATGATGTATTTGGACGCAAGATCATCACTTCTTTTTTCGGGAAGGACAAAACAATAATCATTGGCAGGGATAAACTATTGAGCGGAGTTTATTTCTACAGGGTAATTCAAAATGAGACGCTCATTGGCAGCGGAAAAATGCTTGCAGAATAGTATGAATGAAACATGTTCACTTTAAGAGACATTAGAAATTAAGTAAAACATGAAGATAAAACCGATAATCACAGGAACGACCGGGATGGTCGGCAAAGGAGTTTTGCTGGAATGCCTCGAAAGCGATGAAGTTGAAGCAGTGCTGGTGATCAACCGGAAACCGCTCGGGATGCAGCATCCCAAACTAAAAGAGATCGTGCATGCTGATTTCTTCGATCTTTCGTCTATTGCCGCGGAAATGAAAGGATATGACAGTTGTTTCTTCTGCCTGGGAGTTTCCTCTGCAGGGATGCCCGAGAAAGAATACACCCGCCTCACCTATGATCTTACCCTTGCTTTTGCCAAGACCTTTATTGAGCAAAACCCCGGCTCGGTTTTTTGTTACGTCTCAGGGACCGGCACGGATTCAACTGAGAAAGGCAGGGTCATGTGGGCAAGGGTCAAGGGCCGCACCGAGAATGCCTTGCTGGCCATGCCGTTCAAAGCTGCTTATATGTTCAGGCCCGGTTTTATAGAACCTATGAAAGGGATCAGATCCGGTACACGACTCTACCGCAACCTGTACATCGCCTTACAGCCTTTTTTCCCTGTCTTCAGGGCTTTGCCAAAATATGCCACGGATACTATCCATGTCGGGAAAGCGATGATAGGTGTGGCCGTCAGGGGCTATGAGAAGAAACACCTGGAATGTCAGGATATCAACAACCTTGCAAAACAAACCATATGAATAAAAAGTATTTCTTTGGATTACTGGGACTTGCAGTCCTGGCAGTCGTATTCCTGAGCGGTTGCGCCCATCGTGAAATAGTGACACAATGCCTTCAGGGCCATACCTACGGTTTCTGGGGCGGGCTTTGGCACGGGCTTATTTCTCCTTTCGACCTCATAGGTATGCTCATCTATAATGATGTGACTGTTTTCGCCCAGAACAATAACGGGGCCTGGTATGCTTTTGGCTTCATCCTCGGCAGCGGGGGCTGGGGCATGCTTGGGGGCAACAGGATGGGAAGAAGGTAGAGTGTGGCATCAAGTTGCGGTTTGCCCGCCTGGAGAACCAAAAAAAAGCCAGCCAGGTTCAATAAACCGGACATGAAAGCCCGGTCAGTCACACATGGTAGAAAGATTCACCAGAGCTATTCTGGTTTGTATTAAAATTATATCTTTACTGTGTAAACGACAAAACGATTAAAATGAAAAAGATATCCGTCATGTTTGTAATCATTACCGCTTTAGTAATGACCATCCCCGGGCTTGCCCGCACGGGAGGGGGTAAATTCGAAGGAATAATTTACTACAGCATCTCTTACCCGAATAGCAACCTCGCGGAGGAAAAACTTGCCATGATGCCGAAAAGCGCTACTCTTTATGTAAAAGGGACATCGACCCGGAATGAGACCATGACTCCTATGGGGAACGTGGTAGTGGTCAACAATATTGATAAAAAATTTTCGGCAACCCTCCTGGATATGATGGGTAAAAAGATGGCCATCAAAAAATCCATGGATGAGATCAGCAAGGAGATCAGCAACCAGACGAAACCAGGCATCAAACTCACTGATGAAACCAGGGAGATTGCAGGTTATAAGTGTAAAAAAGCAATTCTTACCGTAAGTGCGAACGGCAGCCAGACTAATTTCGAGATCTGGTACTCTGACGAATTAGGGGGTAAAGAGACGAATTTCGGAAACCCGATTTACCAGGATATCGAGGGGATGCTCATGGAATTTACATTAAGGGAAAGGTCAGTCAGCATGAAGTACACCGTTACCAAAGTCGAATCCAAAACTCTGGCTGACACATATTTTGAGATCCCCGCCGATTACCAGCTGACTACAGAAGCTGAACTGAGATCCATGTTCGGCGGCGGGGGGAATTAAACAGGTTGTAAACAAATCAGGCATATGCTGTATCTGCGGCATATTATTATATGTTTTCTGATCTTCTGCCACCTTGCTGCTTTTTCCCAGCAGGCATACAGGGGTACAGTATTTGACGTAAAGACAAGGGAGAATGTTCCCTATGCAACCATAAAGCTTGCAGGCAAAGAAGGGGGCATGATCGCAAATGAGGATGGCCGGTACTACCTTCCATACAATGTTTTCCTGAAATCAGATACAATAGTAGTTTCCTGCGTAGGTTATAAAACCAGGAAGATCGCGGTGCGTGTATTGAAGGATTCTGCCAACATCGGCCTCTCCCCCATGATTTATGACCTGAAGGAAGTGAGTGTACTTGCCAAAGGGCAGACCGATTACCTGTACCACCTGTTCTATGATGCATGCCAGAAATACCGCAAAGCTGACGACAAGCAGTTCACCAAGGCCTACTTCTCTTTTATGAGCGAATGCAACAGGGAACCCCTTGAGATCATTGAATCATACTGCAACGCAGTTGTCTCATGCGGGAACGGGATAAGCATGCTGAACCCGAAGAACGGCAGGATCGGGCTGACCCTCAGAAATTTCTGGAGCCTAAACACCACCGATATCATCAGGCACCTGCTGCCTTTCAATCCCGGCGGGCATTTTACAGTGCCTCTATCTGCAGGCAACCTTAGCTACCATCAACTTAAACGACTCTACAACATTTTCCTTGTAAAGCATTCTTCGGAAGGAAAGATAAATCATTTTATCCTCAGGATGATCCCAAAGTCCGACAGCGTCAGCCTTTTTGAAAGCATAGTCTACCTTAATGAAAATGATTATACCATCGACAGGATGGATTATTCTGTCAATAACGTTGATTTTTACTACCTACGGGCCCAGGTCCACGGCGACAGGGTCGATTCGGCAAACATGGCATGGTCTGTAACGTTTGACAATTCCGACAAAGAACATCCGCAGACATCAAGAATATCAATGGATTACTCATTAAAGTATGTCGAAAAGGACACCGGCAAGGTCACTGATCTGTCGGCAAATGCCGAGCTGATCTTTTATGACTTCAACAAACCATACCTGAACACCCTTGGCTACCTGGGTGATCAGCCAAACGACTACCAACGGATCATGAGCATTCCTTATGATTCGGTTTTCTGGATATACCCGGGCGTAACTCCTGAGAGTAAAAAGCAGACTGCATTTAAAAGCTTTTTCCGTACCAACGGCGTGCTTCTCAATTACAGCCCCGGGCTGAACAAGTTTGTGCGCTCGGCCTATATTCCATGGACTTCCGACCGCAACCTCGAACTCTACGAGATCGGAGGACCGCCAACAGGTTCCAAGACTGTTTACATCCCAACGGTGGCGGGCCGTTCAGAAACACGGAAGAGTTCGCAGATAGTTGGTATCATCCTGATCAACCCGGTTGAGATCAACGACAGCCTGCATATCAGCTCGGCAACAATGGTCAATGCCAAATCTTCCACGTTTAATGAACGTCCTTCGAACCGGGGTACTGCTTTTGTTAACCTGATCTTCGACATGTATGAACTGAAAAAACGTGAGATTGTAAACCGTTTCCATAGCATGAAGTACGGATCCCAGACTTCCTGGAATGACTTCAAGGATAATTATGAAAAGGAAATGGGCAGTCTTCAGGACAGCATACAGTTGTTATACCGTGAAAGCTGGGATGGCACCAATGTAGAAATGATCAAAACATGGTATGACAAGATTTCACCGAAACTCGGAATACAGAGAACTGCACTGATCCAGAGGATGATAACTGAAAGCCAGGAGAAGAGCAAACGAAAAAAAAAGAAAATCTCAGATAATGGTCAATCAAATCCTCAGGATTGATCAGACACGGCTGCGTGATGCAATGATTTCGGCCTGCTGTATGGCGCTCAACAGAGTCTCAGGAGTGAAGGGTTTACTTACGTATCCGTCCATCCCTGCAGCAAGGTACAACTCCTTATCGCCTTTCATGGCATTCGCCGTCAGTGCGATCACCGGTATATGGTTCCTGGTAATGGCTTCTTTTCGCCTGATTGCTTTTGCCACCTCGTAGCCGTCCATTACAGGCATCTGAATATCGAGTATGACGATATCGTAATAGTTCTCGTTATATTTCTCAAGGGCAAGCTGCCCGTTATCAACCAGATCAACTTCAAAACCTATACGCTTAAGCTGGAAGCTCACTATCTTCTGGTTGATCAGGTTATCCTCAGCCACAAGGACCCTCTTCCCTGTATAAAGTTTAAATTCCGACTCCTCTGTCTTTTCCTTCTGCTGGATTTTGATCCCTGTAAGGTCAAACGGGAGAGTGAACCAAAAGGTTGAACCCTTGCCCTTTTCGCTTTCAACACCAATCTCTCCGCTTAGCAGGTCGGTGAGTTTCTTGCAGATCGAAAGCCCCAGTCCTGATCCGACGATCAGTTTCGACTGGTTCTGCTTTACCCTCGAAAAGACTTTGAATAAAGATTCTTTTGCTTCTTGCGGAATGCCGATCCCTGTATCAATCACTTCGAACCTCAGCAAGGCACGGTCAACCGTGCTTTTCAGGAGATGAATATGGATTTCTATCCCTCCTTTTTCAGTGAATTTTACTGCATTGCCGGCAAGGTTGATAATAATCTGCCTGAGCCTCTGGGAATCTCCTATCAGATGTTTGGGGACGTCTTCGCTGATCAGGACTGAAAAGTCCAGGAATTTTTCTCTGGCTTTCATGTTCAGCATCTGGAATACATCCTCCAGCACACGGTCAAGAATGAAAGGATGAAAATCCAGTTCCAGCTTCCCGGCTTCAATTGCTGAAAAATCGAGCAGGTCATTTACCAGTACCAGCAGGTTCTCGGCCGAAGAAACAATGCCCTTTAACAGGTCAGCCTGGGACTCATCAAGAGGCGTATTTTTGAGAATCTCCGAAAGTCCCAGTATCCCGTTCATGGGTGTGCGGAATTCATGCGATATGCTGGCAATGAATTCATTTTTCGCCATAGTGCCAGCCTCGGCAAGTTCCTTGGCACGCTTCAGCTCCGACTCATAATGCTTTCTCTCGGTAATATCCCAGGAGATACCTATCAGTCCTATGATGTGGCCGGCCGGGTTCCGTATCGGGGCAAGGTTGGTATTCACCCAACGGGTCTGGCCGTTGAATTCAATTTCCTCTTCAATATTGTAATTTTCCTTCCCTGAAGAGATGACTTTCTGCTCTGTTTCAAGGTATCCTGTGCTTTTGTAAAGGGGAAATATCTCTAAAAGGCTTCGCCCCGTGATCTTGTCGACCGGCAGACCTGTGAGTTCTGCATAGGACTGGTTGACCAGGATGTAATTAAGATTTACATCCTTGAAATAAACGTATGCAGGAATTGTGGTGAGAATCGTAGAAAGCTCTTCGGCACGTATCTTAAGGTTGTCGGAGACCTTTTTCAGGTCTGCAGAAGTCCGTGTAAGCAGGGAAGAGAGGATGTTTTTTTCTTTATTGGAACGCTCATATTTAAAATTCAGCTTTTCAAAGTCGGAATCGACCCTTGTCAATTCTTCAAGAATCCTGTCACGGGCGGCCAGGAATTCTTCAGGATTCCTGAGATTACGCAATTCGTCTATGATGTACTGAAGATTCTTCGGCATTTTATTTCTGCTTTATGGAGACCAGTGTGAAAGTCTGGTTGTAAAAATCACATGAAGCCTTGTAATTATTACCTATCTCTCCATAGGTAAAGAAACCGATCAGTGGTTTAGACCATTTTTCCCATACTTCATCGATTTCCTCCGAGATAGTGGGTCCCAGGGCATTATGCCTGGCCATGCAGGAGAAAAGTATCAACAGATCAGTATTTGGATTATATTTATAAAACTCATTGACCTCTTTACGCGTGGATTCTATGATCTCGAAGCCCGGCGAACTTGAGAAGGTTACAACAGCACCGTTGGGAACTGTGCCTGCGAAGATGAGGGCCTTTTTCTCACGGTCAACATTGAGGACCGCCCTAAGCACGAAACTTTCATCCTGTTTCCTGATCAGGAGGGGATATTCAACACCGATCTCAGGAAGATCCTCATCCCTGACATTGAGGTACATTTTATAAACGTCCAGCGCAGGCTGGTTATCAATGGTATAAACAATATTTCCCTCTGCACGGGTAATGATCTTGTCGGCGCCAATACTGACCCACCCGCTGGTTGAAATCCCGTTGATCTCGTAAACCGAGAGATCAAGGACCATGATGATTGCACCCTGGGGATCCATGGCTGATTCTGAAAAGACATAGGTCTCATTAAAATGGGCATCATCCCCGGCCAGGCCTCCAAACATGGTTACATCACCCCCGGCAACTGCCTGTATGCCCCTGACAAGCTGTTCACCATCGGTGTTCAGACCGCTGGCAACCACAAATATCGCAGGTTTTTTAAAAGTTTTAACAACCCATTCTCCTGCAGTTCTTCCCAGGTTAAAGCAGTCAATGCCTTTCCCGCTGAACATATTAATGTCAAAAGAACCCGGTTCAAGTTTCAGCATCGAGCATACAAGCCCGCCTTCACTTATAACCGTTCCCGAACTATTGTATAAAAATTCCCCGCATGAGCTGCTGCCAAACAGGCGTACTCCTTTTTTCTTAATGAAAGTACTTATCCCGTTAAGGTCAATGTCGACGGAAGAAAAAACAATAGCGGCATTGGGGTTGAAGCCATCCGAGGAGTTCTCGTCCCATGCCTGCATGAATCCTTTAACTGAAGCAGAACTGAAAGTTTTTACCTGCATAATGTGAATTTAAATCGGTTCAACCATGATTTCACCGGCCAGGTAAGTAACCGCCCGGCCTGAAATTTCCGTTCTTGCACCCATATCCCTGCAATAAAGCCACCCTTGCCGTTTAGAAAGCTGCATGGCGGTCAACTCAGTCTTTTTCAGCCGGGAACTCCAGTAAGGTGTAAGGGTAGTGTGTGCTGAGCCTGTCACGGGGTCTTCAGGAACTCCTGCCTGAGGAGCAAAGAACCTTGAAACAAAATCAAGCTTTTCGCCTGCCGCGGTAGCGATAAGACCCCTTCCGTTCAAAAGCATGATGGCCTCAAATGAAGGGACAAGGTCAGCGATCTGCTTCTCGTTCTCAAAAACCAGCATAAGATCAGTCCTGCCTTTCCAAGCCTGAACTGGTCGCAGGTTAAAGCATTTAAACATATCCTCGCTCACAGGTACTTCAGTTATGATGTCTGTTGGAAAGTTCAGGGTCAGCATCTCTCCCATCCTTCGTACAAACAGGTCTCCACTCAGCGATTTGAAGCATATCTCATGGCCTTCAAAACCTTCATGGCTAAAAAGTACATGGGCAGTGGCAAGAGTTGCATGCCCGCATAACTCAACTTCTACTGCCGGAGTAAACCAACGGATATGCCATTGACCATCGTTGAAAAGCACAAAAGCAGTTTCGGCCAGGTTGTTCTCAGAAGCTATGTTCTGCATCAGCTTATCATCTGGCCAGGAATCATTCAATATCACTACCCCCGCCGGGTTCCCGGTAAACAATCCGTTCGAGAAAGCATCAACTTTATAAATTACCACGGCTTATTGATTTTTTTCCTTCACCACTGCACCTTCCGAATATTTATCAGTCCTCATGACCTCTCCGTTCTCCTCATAAAACGTCCAGGGGCCATCCATGTGACCTGTTTTATAGGCTCCTGAAAATGAAATTTTTCCGTTATGAAAATATCCTGCAAAAGGCCCTTCCTTTTCGTCATTGACATAGGTGCCTTTGAACTTGAGTTTCCCGTCATCAAAATACTGAACCCACTCCCCATCCTTCCTGCCTTCCCTGAAATGAATAACTTCAGTAACATTGCCGTTGGGATAAAAGGTTTTAAAGACTCCGCTCCTGGTCCCCGTGATAAAATTCTCTTCTGACAGCAATACCCCGTCCAGTTCACTGAAATATCTCCAGATGCTGTCCTTTTTTTCGTTAGTGTATTTGCCTTCGGCAATCTTCCTGCCGTTTGATGCATAAGATACCGTTCTTGCAGTTTTCCCCTCCCCACTCATCAGCGAAACCGTCTTCAGCTTTCCATCAGCATAATAATACCTGAATTCTCCAACCGGGATTCCGTCTTTGAATTGTCCGTCGTATTTTTTATGTCCATCCTTGTCAACCTTCTTCCACACGCCCTGCCTGCGCCCCAGCGCATCGGTAAAGTTAATGCTGTCCTGTGAAAAAACAAAAATATTCATCCCAAAGATTATAAAAACCAGAAGTAGACGGTTCATAACGGAACAGCTAAAAGATTACATTTGCAAATTAAACAAATTTTAGTGAATTCACTACCATCCAGGGTATTTGAAACTGCAGTCAATGAGCTGGCTAAACTGCCGGGCATCGGCAGAAAAACAGCCATGAGGATGGCTTTGCACCTCCTCAAATCAAGAAGGGAAGATGCTGAAGCCTTTGGAATGTCCATCATTCGCATGCATAACGAGATCCGTTACTGCATTGAATGCGGAAACATCAGTGATGAAGAACTATGTACCATATGCAATAGTCCTAAGAGGGATAAATCATTGGTATGCGTTGTTGAGGATATTCGCGATGTGATCGCAATTGAAAATACCGGGCAGTTCAGCGGGGTTTACCATGTTCTAGGCGGGATTATTTCACCTATGGAAGGCATTGGCCCAAACGATCTTCACATACAGGGGCTTATTGAAAAGGTTGAATCCGGAGTTGTGGCCGAGATCATCCTGGCTTTGCCAACAACCATAGAGGGGGATACAACGAATTTCTATATTTATAAAAAGTTACATGCATCTGCAATACCTGTTACCACGATTGCCCGGGGGATTTCGGTAGGTGATGAACTGGAACATGCCGATGAGGTTACGCTGGGCAGGTCAATCGTTAACCGTACACTTTACGAGAACACTCTCAGAAAAAAAAACCAGTAAGTTTTATTCCATGCTGAAAAGCTGGAGCTGGTTTACCTTTTCGGATGCATGATTTACCTCCAGGTCATGGTAGTTCTCAAGCAAAGGTCTTATGGCTTTCTTGATGATCCTGCTGGGAGTGCTCTTGCGGGATTTGCAAAAATTTGTCAGAGATTTTTTCTGACGAGCCGAGATCGTGATGGTGACCTGCTTGTATTTGGTTGGCTTTTTCTTTTTTTTCTTACTCATCTCCTTTGATGATATCATCAACGTCGTGAAGGATTTTCTTAGCCAGGATATCAGCCTTTTCCTGCATATCACTTTCGGCATAAATCCTGATGATCGACTCAGTATTTGATTTTCTCAGGTGTACCCATTCCCCGTCAAAATGTATCTTTACCCCGTCGATAGTGGAAACGGGACGACTTTTATATTTCTTAGCCAGTTTTTTCAGGATGTTGTCGATATCCATGTCGGCAGTGAGACTGACCTTATTCTTCGAGATAAAGTAACTGGGATATTTATCCCTGAGGCTGGAACAGTCTTTGGCTGAACGAGCCATGTAGGAAAGGAACAGTGCAATCCCGACCAGGGCGTCCCGGCCGTAATGCAGCACGGGATAGATCACCCCTCCGTTTCCTTCACCTCCGATTACTGCATGGTATTTCTTCATCGATTCAACCACGTTGACCTCCCCGACTGCCGAGGCAAAATACTTTCCGCCATGGCTCTCTGTAACTACCTGCAACGCCTGGGTTGAAGACAGGTTTGAAACAGTATTCCCCTTTTCATACCCCAGAACGTAATCAGCAATCGCCC
>JBAXBP010000126.1:0-10120 GCA_037141915.1 Bacteroidota bacterium
CAGCGTTGCTTTTCCGCCAACATTCATAAGCGCAACTCCTTCATCCCAGCCTTTGATCACCTGTCCTGATCCGAGGGTAAATTCAAAGGGCTGGTTCTTGTCGCGGCTTGAATCGAATTTAGTCCCGTCAAGCAGGGTTCCGGTATAATGAACTCTTACCATTTTGCCTGAAACTGCCCTGGCACCCGTACCTTTTACCTTCTCGACATAATATAAGCCGCTGGCTGTAGGTTTAACAGTGATACTCTTCTCTTTCAGGTATTTGGCAAGATTTGCAGCTTCTTCATTTTTACTCTTCGCAGCTTTTTCCTCTTCTTTCTTTTTATCGGCTGCTGCTGTTTTTTCATGATCTGCCTTTGACTGAACATTTACAATCTCCAGTTCATAAACCATGGTAGCGTATGGTGGCACAACGCCAGACCTGCCGGTTTCACCGTAAGCAATTTTCGAAGGAACGATGGCAACTGCCTTGCCTCCTTTTTTCATCATGCCAATGGCTTGTTCAGCACCGGGTGTGTCGAAGCGTTTTCCGTATTCGAAGACAATCGGCTCTCCCCTGTCGTATGAGGAAAACAGCTGTTTCCCCTCAATCAGGGCAACTTTGAAATGAATGGTGACCCAGCAGCCTGAATCAATTTTCATCCCCTGGCCGGGGACCGATTCGATAAAATAAAGCCCTGTAGCTGTCGGCTGAACTGTTATATTCTTGTCTTTCAAGTATTTAGAAAGATCATCCTGTTCTTTCATCATCATTTTCTGAGGGTTGTCGATGGTGAGGAGCTTGATGCTGAAGGTGATCACTGAATTGGTGTCGATGAACTTCGGACGTTTGGGCTGGTGGAAGGTCTTCATGAACAATGAGTCGGCATTGATCAGGAAAACAGCGCTGTCGCCTGCTGCCAATAGCCGGATGCCTTCATAAATATCACCTTTAAAATCGGAAAGAGGAACCTGGAATTTCACAGGCTGCCCGCCCTGTGCCTTATAACTGTCGAACATCACGGAGTCCTTGTATTTCCAGCGCATCTGCAGGGAAACCCAGTCACCAATCCTTGGCTTAATAGTATCTTTGGATCCTTTAATAATCTTATAATACAGGCCATTTGCAGTTTTGTCAAATCCTGCATACTTCGAAGAACAAGCAAATGTTGTCAGTGCCAACAGCAATACCAATCCTATCGATTTAACGAAATTGTTTTTCATGATTTTGATTTTTATTGTTTTAAATGGATATCCGGAGAAGTAAAATTCAATTTTATTAAATTTACAATATACTCTATCTCAACTATTTAACTAAATATTTCTTTTGAATTACCTGGCTTTAAAGGCTTCAACAAGATAGTAAAGTCCGTTGCAGCCAGATCAATAAAACCGGGCTTACTTATTAACACTTTGGCCAAGGTTATTAACGATTCCCGTGAGCCGGATCAAGCACTTCGACATCATATACCAGGGTAGCCCCTGCAGGTATTTTTTTAAGGTCTCCAAGTAATCCATATGCCAGGTGGGAAGGAACAATAAGTTTTGCATGATCTCCCCTGTTCATAAGTAAAAGTGCTTCCTGCAGTCCTGTTTCTTCTTCTGAAACTCCGGGATAAATGACCTTAAAGCCCAATGAATCCGAAGTATACACATCATTGCCATTGAGAAGCGAAATGCTGAATTTCAGGCGGATCTCATCTCCCTTGGTGATTTTTTTACCATTTCCTTGTCCAATAATCATATACCTCAACCCGGTAGGGGTCTGAATCATTTTCCACTGATGCCTGCTGGTATATTCCCCTATTTCCTCATTCTCGGACCTGACAACCTGGTGGTGATAATCGATCACCTCCTTGTCGATCATCAGGATATGGTCGGTGGTGCGTGCCCTGCGGGTTTCCTCTGTACACGAAACCATGAGCAGCGAAAGGCCTGTCAAAGAAAGGACCATGAAAAGCAGCCGTTTTAAAACCCTTGAAATCCTCCAGGGATAGGAAGAAGCAGGCATCCTCATTTAATATACATTTTTGAGCTCATCCCTGAAGGAAGGGAGAAGTGAAAGGAACCTGCCCACGGTTTCATCGACCGACATATCACAGTTCGCACCTGAAGCGTTGCTGTGGCCACCGCCTCCGAAATGCTCCCGGGCAAGACGGTCAACAGAGAATTTGCCTTTCGAACGGAAGGAGACTTTCACGTTATCATCCTTTTCCATGAACAATGCTGCCAGGTTGATATCCTTTATAGAAAGTGCATAATTGACCACTCCTTCGGTATCCCCAACTTTGTATTGAAAGCGTTCAAGGTCTTCGCTGGTCAAAACAATATATGCTGCATGGAACTCGGGAAGTACAGTGAGGCCGCCGCTTACGGCATATCCCAGCAGCCTTAAACGGTTTTCGGAATATGTATCATAAACCAGCCTGTGGATATGCTCCCCGTCAATTCCCAAACGGAACAACTCGGCTATGATCAGGTAGGTCTTAACATAATTGCAGGCATAGCTGAACGAACCGGTGTCGGTAACTATCCCAGCATACAGACATTCAGCCATTTCCTTATCAATCAAATCTTTATGGCCAACAGCATCTATAAAATCATAGACCAGTTCCGAGGTGGATGATATCTTACTGAAGGATATCCTGTGAAGGAATTCATCGGAAGGATATAAATGATGATCAATCAGAACTTTCATTTTATCTGACTGGCGGATGACATCTCCCAGCTCATTCAGGCGCTTGAGGTTATTAAAGTCGACACATATAATAAGGTCAGCCCCCTCTATGAGATTCCTGCATTCCTCCGCCTGTTTTTCAAAGATCATGATCTCCTGAGCCTTTGGCAGCCAGGCAAGAAATTCAGGATACAGGTCAGGAATTATGACTTTTACATCGAACCCTCTCTTACGAAGGTAAAGAAACATGGCAAGACTCGCTCCTATTGCATCACCGTCGGGGTTCGTATGCGTTGTTATAATGATTCTGCCGGATTTGTCCAGGGTTTCCCTGATCTTTTCGAAATCCGTATTATTCAGATAGTTTTCCATCATTGAGTGCACAAAAGTACGAATTTTAAAAATAGTTGTAATTTTGCCGCTCGTATAATTTAAAAAATTAAAGATGTCTGGGAACCGCACGTTTACAATGATCAAACCCTCTGCAGTGGCTGCAGGTCATACAGGAGAGATAACAGCAATGATTGAAAAAGCAGGCTTCAGGCTGGTCGCCATGAAACTTGTCCACCTAAGCAGGCAGCAGGCCGGACAGTTCTACGCAGAGCACAGTGGCAAAGGATTTTATGAAGATCTTACAAAATTCATGTCGTCGGGTCCTATCGTCGCAGCAATACTGGAAAAGGATAATGCTGTTGCCGAATTCCGCAAACTCATCGGGGCAACCGACCCTTCTAAAGCAGACCCGGGTACAGTCAGAAATCTCTATGGCATAAGCATGACCGAAAATGCAGTTCATGGTTCCGATGCAGATGCCACAGCCGAAAGGGAGGGTAGCTTCTTTTTCTCACAACTCGAAAGAGTCTGATATTCAGAGCAAAAAGCCGCTATTCAGGAAAATACTCCCTGAATGTCCTGTTTTTATAGAAAACAACAATTTTTTCAGTGTTTTCATTATCTTTTTCATCCAGTGGAAGAATTTTTTCTCCCTTGATGGCCTTATTCCCTTCAGAAAACCCGGGTTCAGAGCTTGATTTCTGCTTAATCCGTTGATTTTTAAGTGAATTAACCGTTTCAGTCTTCTTTTCTTCAGCTTCAGATTCCTGCTCACTGAACAATTCCTCCAAAAATGAAGGCTGGGAATCAGGCAAATCTTCTAAAGAAGAGGTGAAAATACCTTTTTCAGGTATTCGTATTGTTTCACCGGTATTTTCAAAAAGCTTTCCGCCCCTGTAAAAAGATTGCCTGCCAAAAAGTAACCAGTCGGGATTTATGTCAGGAAACTGATTAAGGATCTTTAAAATGAATTCCAGGCTTGGCTTATTCCTGCCCGAAATGAAATGAGAGATGCCTGATCTTTGTACACCAATGCTGTCTGCCAACTGCGAAGATGTCAGGTTCTTTATTCGCATAAGTTCAACAAGCCTTTGAATCATGGTCACTTAATCTATAAGTTTAACTCAATTTAATTATTAACTGATATATAGTATGTTGTAATTTTTTTACAAAATACATTTTGTTGTGTTTACAAACATACATTAATCAAATTACAACTGTATACGTTTGTAACATCATTCGATTACGCTTGTAAAGATAATAAAATTACCAATGTAAACAATGGAGTGATAATTATTAATCCTCTGCTGTATGTATTATTAATACTATTGTTCGATTTACTTACAGATTATCCTTTTGTGAAACTGCCCTGGCCTCCCATTTGTTTACGCGCGTAATTACAAATGTAAACAAGCTTTAAAAACAAAACCCGGCTGGATTAATACCAACCGGGTTTAATAATGTAATATTCTGATTGATGAGCGACTGCCTACAGGGGTAATTTTACCATCCTTGAGGTTGAATGCACCGAACCTGAGTCAAATACGAGAAGGTAAACACCGGCTGCCAGGCTGCTTATATCATTAATTAACAGCTCATTCTCCCCTGCCCTAAGCATGAACTCCCTGCGCAGGCTTACCTGCCCCAGGCTATTGATCAGGGTAAGCACAGCCGGCAGGGATTGGCCTGAAGTGAAGTGCAATTTAAACCTATCGGCAACCGGATTCGGAAAAATATTTAAATCATTACTTTTATCGAAATCTATAATACCCATGATATTCATTGCTTTAACAAAGTCAGGTATTCCGAAGCCGGTTAGGCTGTCGGGCGATGAAAAATGGCTGCAGGACCTTTCAATGGCCGTTTTATAGAAGGTATTCGGGTAGCCTGGTTTGGCCTGCATCAGACAAGCTGTCATGCCTGCAATCATGGGTGCCGAGAAGGATGTGCCGCTTCCCCTGGACATTAAACCGCTCGAATCGGAATGGACTGTCATCACCCCCATCGCAGCAACGTTCGGTTTGACCCTGCCGGCGGTATCAACTCCCAGGGAACTGAAAGACCCCCTCACCCCATTCTCATCGACTGCTGCACAGGCAACAGCATAATCAGCATCGGCTGGTGAGCTAACGCAATGCCAGTTTGTACTATTGCCTTCATTCCCTGCGCTCACAATAACCATGATGCCCTTGCTGAATGCATAATTGGCTCCCCTGCTGCCTACAGTGGTATGCCCGTTCATTTCCGAACAGGTATGATCAAGATAAGTTGAATCAAAAACAGTGTAACCCAGTGAAGATGTGATGATATCGGCCCCCACACTATCGGCAAATTCAGCCCCGGAGACCCAGTTGTATTCCTCTATTTCATATTCAAGATGCAGTTCTTCGGTTTTCAACTGCCAGAAACTGGCTTTGGGAGCAGATCCGATGAGATGGCCCGGGATGATGCCCGCCATTATCGACAGCACCCACATCCCATGCTGATCAGTGTGATCAGTGTAGATCCCGTACCCGTCCTTCACAAAATCCTTATACCCAAGTACCTGGTTATTAGCTCTGAGGCTGTCGAAAGCAGGATTTACGGGAAACTTGTAGAACCCGGCATCAAGTTGTGCAATAACTATGCCCTGACCTCTGAAACCATTCTGGTGCATCACATCCCCGTTCAGCATATGGATCTGGGCGTAGGATTCACCATAATTATACCCGCTTGCACTTTTAGGGGAGTTTGAGGAGGAGACAAAAGGAATTAACTCATTTTCCAGGCCGAATTTGGCGGTTGGTTCAGCCGATCTCGATTTAACGCCCGAATGATTGACCACGGATTTAACAAAAGACAGCTGTTTGATCGAATTGATCAGGGTGGTATCGGCGAGTTTTATAGTGACCCCGTTAAGCCATTTCGTTGGATTAAGTATCTGGGCTCCAATATCCCGGATAGCCTGAACATAAGCCGGCGTTACAGGAAGATCACTGATATCGTACCCTATACCCATAGTCTGGCGACGCTGTATAGCCCTGGCTGAAAGGAATTCTGAGGGACGGTCCAGGGAATATGGATTCTGGGCCTTGTCTTTAAATTCAACAAAATATTTATGTGGGGCAACCTGGGCAGATATTGTGAATCCTGTTAACAGCAGGATGATAGTCAGGAGTTTTTTCATGTGATACATCATTTCGCTCAATATTTATATTGTTTAAAATCAAATAGTTACGCCTATTCATCATTACACTGTTCTACAAATTTGAGAAAAAAATCCCATAAAACCGACGTATTTACGAAAGCTTTATACAGATTTACGCTGTAGTCGTATCTTCGTAGAAAATTCCCTATGTTCTCAGATAACGACATCCTTCAGATCAAAAGTAAAGGTATTCCTGTTGAAACGCTTGAGCGGCAGATCCACCATTTTATTCATGGGTTTCCCTTCATCAAGCTTGACAGGCCTGCTATTGCAGGCGACGGCATCGTGTGCCTTCAGGAAGAAGACAAGCCAACACTTATCTCTTTTTTCGAGAAAGGCATTGAAAATCTTACTGTTGTGAAATTCGTCCCGGCTTCAGGGGCAGCTAGCAGGATGTTCAAGCATCTCTTCGAATTCAGGGAAAAATATATACAGGGGCCTGAGGGAGCCGAACTCTACAATAAAGACAAGCGCTTTAACTCGGTCTGGTTCCTGCTCAACCATCTTGATGAGATCGCTTTTTACGGGGATCTGATGCTGAGGCTTGAGCGCAACGGCCTCAAACTTGAAGATCTGTTAAAAAGCCGGGACTACAACATCATAATCGACCATATCCTGACGGATAAAGGCCTCGATTACTCGAATCTTCCCAAAGGGCTGATCAGGTTCCATGATTATCAGGAAGGATCAAGAACTTCGGCCGAAGAGCATATGGTTGAAGCCGCGTTATATGCGAGCAACAGCATCAGGCTTGCCAGGCTTCATTTTACCATTTCGCCCGAGCACCGCTCCAGGTTTGAGAGCCTTATAAACAAAGTAAGGTCTTTTTACGAAAGCAGGCTCAATGTTCAGTTTGATATCAGTTTCTCGATTCAGATGCCTTCGACCGACACCATTGCGGTAGATGAAGAGAACGAACCCTTCAGGAACGCTGACGGCAGCCTGCTTTTCAGGCCCGGCGGCCACGGAGCGCTGCTGCAGAACCTGAATGATTTGGATCCAGATGTGGTCTTTGTAAAGAATATCGACAATATAGTCCCCGACAGGTTAAAGGATCAGACTGTACTGCATAAAAAGCTGATCGGGGGCTACCTCTTATGGATCAGGCAGGAAATTTTTAAATTCCTTAAAACTGTGGACGAGGGAGAGTGTAAACCTGTCGATGTCACGAATATCGTTGAATTCGGAAAACGCAATCTCTCACTGGCACTGCCTGAGGGATTCGAAGGTTTCGAAACAGGTAAACAATCCGCAATATTGTTTGAAAAGCTCAATCGCCCCCTGAGGGTATGCGGGATGGTCAAAAATGAAGGAGAGCCTGGCGGCGGCCCTTACTGGGTAAAAAACAAAAATGAGGAACTTTCGCTTCAGATCGTCGAATCCTCCCAGGTCGACATGAATGATCCGATACAGAAGGGCATTTTCCTATCGGCAACTCACTTTAATCCTGTGGATCTTGTTTGCTCTATCCGTGATTTTAAAGGCAATAAATTTGATCTTTCACGTTTTGTGGATGAGGAAACAGGATTTATTTCGACAAAATCAAGCGGAGGAAGGAATCTCAAGGCTCTTGAGCTTCCCGGTTTATGGAACGGGGCAATGGCGAAATGGATCACGGTATTCATGGAAGTGCCCATCCTCACTTTCAATCCTGTTAAAACCGTAAATGATCTTTTAAGAAAGGAACATCTCAGTTCTTAGCAACAAATGGAAAAGAATCGTAAAAGTTTTTTAGTTATAAGCCGCAAAGAGAGGTGGGGCCTGACCACCTGGGGATGGATGGCATTGTTGCTGCTCCTTATAATTCCAAGCCTTTTCTTTTTCAGAAACCTGTACTCCATCCTTGCCCCTGTTGAACGCGAAAAAACAGATATCCTTGCACTTGAAGGCTTTGTGAGCGATTATGTGCTGGTTGATGCGATCAGGGAATTCAGGACAGGTCATTATTCCATGCTTGTCACAACCGGGACGCCAATTGAATCGGGAGGATTGCTATCAGCATACAAAAACACAGCCAAAGTTGCAGCAGAATCCCTGAAGAAGCTGGGGATGGACTCCACCAAACTGGTTGTTGTTGAGACTAACGAGATTATGAACGACAGGACCTACAATTCGGGGCTTGCCTTCAGGTACTGGCTTCGCGCTCACAGACCTGATATCAGGGCTGTTAACCTCATGACCATGAGCGTACACGGAGCCAGGTCGAAGATACTGTTCCAGTCGGCCATGGGTGATTCAATAAAAGTTGGTATCATTTCGCTTCCGAATATGTTTTACGGGCCTTATGACTGGTGGCATTCGAGCAAGGGATTCCGCGAAGTCATCAACGAAATGATCGGGTATTACTATGTCAAACTGTTCTTCAGACCTTATGAAAAAGAGCTGAAGTCTAAAATAAAGTGAATTAAATCGGGGAATCATCATGAAACTACTGTTCAGACTTGTTATACTGGCAATTGCCTGTAATCTTGCCGTTTTCGCCTCGGCCCAGAAAGGGTATAAGGTACAGTTTCACATCAACGGGCTTAAGGACACGAGTTGTTTGATCGCCAATTATTACGGGAACGGGACTTATGTAAAAGACACAGTAAAGGTTGACAAATCGGGACGATGCACCTATACTGCGCCCGCCGACCTTCCCAGGGGCATTTATATCTTTATTATCAGCGATAAGAATTATTTTGACTTCATCATGAACAATGACCAGCAGTTCAGCATTGAAGCCGACAAGGCCGCTCCCCTGAAAACAATGACCATCAAAGGATCTCCCGAGAACAGCCTGTTTTATGATTACCTGAGGTTTAACAAAAAGGAATACGATATTGTGCAGAAGTACCAGAAAGACCTTGACAAACACTCGAAAAATGCTGATTCTGCGAGGGTTCTGGGCGACAGCATCAACAAGGTCAACAGCGTCATCATACAGTATAAACTGAATATTGTAAAGCAGCACCCCGATTCATTCCTGGCTTTCATGATCAACACCATGAAGGAACCCGAAGTTCCGGAGATCCCTACCCTGCCCAACGGCCGCAAGGATTCTACCTTTGCTTATCGGTATTTCAGATATCATTTCTGGGATGACGTTTCATTTACGGATGACAGGGCACTGCGCACGCCGGTATTCCACTCCAAACTGGTGAAATATTTCGACAAGGTCCTTCCGCAGTCCCCCGACACCATCATCAGTGAAGCTGATTACCTGATAGAAAAGTCGCGCATCAATCCCGAGATGTTCAAATACATGGTATGGTTCGTGACAAGGCAGTACGAAAACTCGGAGATCATGGGTTTTGACAAGATCTTCGTGCATGTGGTGAACAAGTATTATGTGACGAACCAGACATACTGGGTGAACGAAACGGTTCAGAAGGAGATCATTAAGAAATCGGCTAAGATGGAAGGGCTGCTGATCGGGAAGCGCCCGCCGAATATGATCATGCAGGATACCAGCCTCAACCTGGTGTCGATGTACAATGTGAATGCGAAGACCCTTTTGCTGCTGTTCTGGGATCCCGATTGCGGGCATTGCGAGCAGGAGATCCCCAAACTCAAGAGCTTTTACGATGAAAGCCGCAAGAAATACGACCTCGAAATATTTGCTGTATGTTCAGATTCCTCCCTGCTGAAAATGAAGAATTACATCAAAAAGAAGAACATGAGCTGGATCAATGTCAACGGTCCCCGCACATTGACCGGTGAGTTCCACGGCCAATATGATATTACATCAACACCGGTGATCTATATACTTAATGAGCAGAAGCGGATCATAGCCAAGAGGCTGACGGTTGACCAGATTGAGAAATTCCTCGACAATTCTTACAGGAATACCGGCAGGAAATAAAAAAGGCGCCTGGTTAAGCGCCTTTTCCGGTATTTAAGCTAATCCCTATTTGTTGATCTCATCAACCACTGCTTTAAAAGCTTCAGGGTGGTTCATTGCG
>JBAXBP010000127.1:0-10117 GCA_037141915.1 Bacteroidota bacterium
TCGGTTCATCCAGCCTCGTTGAGGTGATCGACCGTATTCTTGACAAAGGTGTTGTTGTTGACGCATGGGTAAGAGTTTCTTTAGTTGGTATCGAACTCCTTGCTATTGAAGCAAGAGTAGTTGTTGCCTCAGTTGAAACATACCTGAAATATGCTGAAGCCATTGGATTAACTGCAAAGGCTGCATAAGGTATTGAATTAAAGAAATATTCTTGCTAAAACATCCTTACAGGCAAAACTGAAAGCATGATTTACCAGGAATTTTTTTATGCTTTTTTTTATCCGGAATTAATTTTCCGGACCCAATTTTTCAAAAAGAAAACATAAATCGCTTGGACCCGGTCTGAAAAAAGCAGTATTGGCTTTTCTAAAAAAACCCAACCTCCTCCCCTCAAAACCCGGCTTCGAAAAAATCAGCTGCCTTCGAATTATTAATAATTCGAATCCTTTTTTCCTGTTCAACAATGTACATAAACTATGAATTTTCTAAAAGGAGATAGGGACTGTACATTTCAGGTCAAACAAAACCGAAGTAAAAACAAAATAATTAATGAACCATTTAATTAAAATAGGAGATAAAAATATGGGTTTAGCATCAGATATGAAAAATTTGACTGAAGAGTTATTGTCTTCATTCTCAAACCGGATCAAGGAAAATGAAAATCTTGTGTTCGAAGTTCAAAAAACGATGGATGGATTCCGTCAGGAACATCAGGAAATGGCCAAAGATATGAAAGCATCCTTTGCTCAGGACAATGCCGACAGAGCGAAGAATGAAGAAATCAGGATGGACGGTTTTAATGCCCTCATGAAAAGCATAAGCAATGACATTAAAGGTATTAATATCGAAGTAAAAACCATTAAGAATTCTACAGCCGGAATGCTTGACGATTTATTGCAGAACAGGGTGCAAGCCTCTGCTGAGTGGAGTAAGATGCAGAAAGCGATGACTCAGATACGAAAATCACGAAAGGAAAAATGAGCATGAGAATACCAGAACCGGAAATATTTTGTTCATGCGGAAGGCATGTGAATCCACTGATACGGACCTACAGAAACACGTTCGCTGTTTGTAACTGCGGTAATCTTATACGGGCAAGAAGAAGGTTTTGGTTTGTTCATTACACTAAGGCTGTTAAGGAATTTTACTCTTCAAAATTATTGAGTGTCTTATCTGCAAGATCAAACTGAGAATATCCCTGAACAACCAAATAAAAGAAGTATGACGGTAAAAGGAATATATATTCATGGGGTTGTGCCGAATTTTTATGGCACAACCCTGTTTCAATCACTTGAACATTCGGGAGTATATGCAATAAGCTTTCAAAATATTTCTGCCATTGTTTCGGACACTGAAAGTGCGTCTATTGATTATTCCGACATGGAATCTTTAGGGCATGCGCTGGTACGTCAACAGGAAACAATAGAAAAATTGATGAGGAATGGATTTTCCCTGATTATCCCCATGCGGCTCGGCACCATTGCCAGTACCAAAGAGGAGGTTTTGAATATACTGTCACGTGGCTACGGATTACTTATCGATACATTAAAGAAGATCGAATATCTGACTGAAATGGAAGTGGTTGTTACCTGGGCATTTTTCAATGACGTACTGAAAAACATCTCTGACCTTCCCGAGGTAAGGGAATTTAAAAATGAGCTGATGAACAACAATGGCATCATCACAAAAGTCGATCAGTATAAGATGGGGATGTTCGTACAGAAAAAATTAGATGAAAAAAACAAAGCCATTGAACTGATTATTTTAGATACATTATCCCCATTGGGTCTCGACATTAAAACGCATAAAGTAAGGGATGACGAGATGATCACCAATTCTGCGTTTCTTATCAACAGAAATAAGAAAGAACAATTCGAAAAAGCAATTGACCATCTTGATGAAGCCTACAAAGGCTTGTTGAATTTTAAATTAGTCGGGCCCTTGCCGTGTTACAGCTTTTATACTATTGAAGTCAAAGAACTGAACCCCGAACAGGTGGAAAAGGCGACGAAAGAGCGGGGATTGAGCGAAGAAACGACTGAAGCTGAGATAAACAAAGCATACCTGGTAAAAGCGAATCAGGTACATCCTGATAATCGTCATGAAATGCAAGAACCGGAATATTTCGACATTATCCAGAACGCCTACCATACCTTGCTCGATTATTCAACAGCAGTAAAGCAGTCGTCAAATAATGTTACCATTTCACTGGCAAAGGAAAAACTATCAGAGAACCTGGTGGCGGTAAAAATAATGGACTGATTAACCCTGCCGGCAGGGTTCGGCTATTCTATTCAGTAAAGCCGGGTGGCATGTATGAGCTTACTTCCTTTGATTTGATTACACTGCCTGAAATTAACAAATTGAAAAACATCAATAGCAAAGCCGAATCTGAAACCCTTCGCCAAAAAGCCGAAGAACTGCTGAAAGAGAAATCAGAAGCCAAAGTACTGGAGCTTATTGCAGAACTGGCCTATCAAAACGAAGCGAAAGCACAGCGGGCCGATGAACTGCTTATTACCAACAAAGAACTTGTCTTTCAAAACGAAGAGAAAACAAAACGGGCCGATGAACTGGGTAATGCAATAGCCAATGCACTGAAGCTCACAAACGAGCTTGAGGTTCACCAGATAGAGCTGGAAACCGTAAACGCTGAGCTCATGCAGTCAAAAGAGCAGACAGAGATTGCTGCAGAAAAATATATTGAATTATATGATTTTGCTCCATCGGGTTATTTTACTCTTTCCAAAGAAGGAAAGATAATCGAGCTTAACCTCCGCGGGGCAGCTATGCTTGGTAAGGAACGTTCGCTTCTAAAAATCAGCAGGTTCGATTTTTTCATTTCCAGTGACACGAAACCAATCTTCGATCTTTTTCTTGAAAAAGCATATAACAGCAGAGCCAAAGAGGATTGTGAAGTAACCCTTGCAACCAGCGCTAACTTGCCAATGGTGGTTAGCCTTACCGGTATAGTAGCTGAAAACGGAGAACTATGCCTTTTAACCATGGTTGACATCACTGAACGCAAACAGGCCGAGCATGCGATGAGGGAAAGCGAAGAACAACGTATACGTATTTTAAATGATGTTACTGATGTGATTTGGTCTTTATCATGGCCCGACATGAAAGTTAACTTTATCAGTCCATCCCTAGAACAGGTATTTGGCAGGCCTGTAGCGGATTTTGTCGAGGATCCTTCCTTATGGGCAAGCAATGTGCATCCTGATGATAAACATATTTCTGATAAAGCTTTGGAACAATTGATCAAAGAAGGTTCTGCTGTAAGGGAATGCCGCATCGTTCGACCCGATGGAAACATTGTATGGATCAATGACAGAAGTAAGATTATCTATGACGACAACGGTAAGCCGATCAGAATAGACGGAGTCTCCCGCGACATCACGGATCACAAAAAGTTGGAAGAAGAACTGAAACTGGCATCTGCTCGTTTATTATTGGCCACCCGAGCCGGCGGTATTGGGACATGGGATTACAATATTGAGAACAACGTCCTTGTCTGGGACGATCGTATGTATGAACTCTATGGCATTGAAAGAAACGATTTCACCGGGACGCAAGATTCATGGATAACAGGTATTCATCCTGATGATAGTGAAAGAAGCATTGCTGAAAGTAAAAAGGCACTATGCGGCGAAAAAGAGTATGATACCGAGTTCCGCGTAACCTGGCCCAATGGTTCTGTTCACAATATCAGGGCTCTTGCTATTGTTCAACGCGATGAGACCGGAAAGGCTCTGCGTATGATCGGCACCAACTGGGACATTTCTGAACTTCGCAAAGCAGAAAAAGAGAAGCTGGATGATTCCGAAAACAGGTATCGTTCCATTTTCCAGGGAAGTCCCGATGGAATTATGATTGTTGACAAGGAAACCAAAATGATCCTATTCGCGAATCCGGGTCAATGCAATATTCTTGGATATACCGAAGATGAGCTTAAAACGATGACGATTTGCGGAATTCATCCTGCAAATTCCTTTCAAGATACCCTTATCAATTTTGAAAGCAATGCACACGGGGAGATAACCTTTGTCGCAAATGTTCAATGTCTCAGGAAGAACGGGGAGATTTTTTACGCTGATATTGCAGCAAGCATCATGACCGTAAACGGCAGAAAATGCATAGCAGGCTTCTTTCGCGACATTACTGAACGCAGGCATGCAGAGGAAATGTTACAGAAGAGTGATGAATTGTACAAGACAATGGTTTCCAATAGCTTCGATTTGCTTATCCTGTCCGACGAAACCGGGATCATAACATTCTGCAGTCCGCAGTGTGAGAAGATTCTGGGATACCCGGGCAGCAAATTAATCGGGCAGATGATGCCCGATATCATTCACCCCGATGATGCAGAGCGCTGTATGCAAATACTGGTCGATGTCTTTCGTGAAGGGCTTGAAATCAAAGACTTCGAATATCGCATTATTGATGGAGATGGAGCTGTAAGATGGCTGTCACACACGGCACACCAGGTTAGGGTGAATAATAAGTTGATAGGAATTCACAACACTATCCGCAATATTACCGATCGTATAATGGCAGAACACGTCATCAGGTTAAGCGAAGAAAAATACAAAACCATGTTAAATGCTTCTCCTGATGCGATGGCATTAATCAACCTGAAAGGAATCATTACCGAGATTTCCGAAATCGGAATCCCTCTGTTTGGCGAAAATTCCGGAGACGATATAATTGGGAAAGATATTTTTCAATTCGTTTCATCAGAGGAAAGTGACATACTGAGGGAGCTGCTTGTGAAGACCTTGAATGATGGGTTTACACAAAATATCGGGTTGATGATTAAAAAGAAAGACCAATCCATGTTTACCGGTGAAATCAGCGCGACGCTTATGCAGGACCAACATGGGGCGCCTGTTTCCTACATGCTCATTGTAAGAGATGTATCTCAACGCAAGAAAATGGAAGCAAAGCAGATTCATACCGACCGCATGTCGACCCTTGGAGAAATGGCTGCGGGCATTGCGCACGAGATTAACCAGCCATTGAATATCATTTCCCTGGCTATGGATAAGATTTTATTTGAGACGGCCAGAACAGAAAAGCTGGATATGGAATTTCTTAAAAATAAATCGGATAAAATTTTCGATAACATTACCCGCATCCGCGATATTATTGATCATGTAAGGGCGTTTGCCAGAAGCCAGGAGGACTTCATACCTGCAGCTTTCGATATTAATTCAAGCATCGTAAACGCCTCTTCTATGATCGTGGAACAGTTCAAACACCACGGCATCAGCCTGAATCTTCAACTCGAACTACAAATCCCTCAAATAGTTGGCAATACCTATAAATTTGAGCAGGTTATACTTAATCTGCTGGCCAATGCCAAAGATGCCGTCACTGAGAAGAAAAACCGACAGCAGGATATTGAGATGCAAGTTGGAATCAGATCATACCAGGAAAATCATTTTATATTCGTTGACATTACCGATAATGGGATCGGCATTTCTAAAGATGATATCCATAACGTCATGCTTCCTTTTTATACTACCAAGGAGGAAGGAAAAGGAACCGGGCTCGGCTTATCGATATGCTACCAGATCATCAAAGAAATGAAAGGAGCCATTGAAATAACAAGCGATAGTATTCTGGGAACAAAATTTCAACTGGTATTGCCTCTGTAAAAGAAAAAGTTAAAATGGGAAAAACTGACAAGGAAAACCTTCTTCATTTACAAGCCGAAGATCTTCTGAAAAAGAAATCAGAAGATAAAATACTGGAGCTTATTAAAGAGCTGGCTTTTCAAAACGAAGAGAAGGCAAAGCGTGCCGATGAGCTGCTCATTGCCAACAAAGAACTGGCCTTTCAAAACGAAGAGAAGGCAAAGCGTGCCGATGAGCTGCTCATTGCCAACAAAGAACTGGCCTTTCAAAACGAAGAGAAAACAAAGCGAGCTGATGAATTGGTCATTGCCAACAAAGAGCTGGCTTTTAAGTAGGAGAATCTCAGCAAGATCGCCCGCCTGGTGCCCGGAGTTGTTTATCAGTATTTACTACGCCCCGATGGCAGCTCCTGTTTCCCCTACGCCAGCGAAGCCATCAATGAAATATACAGGGTAAGTCCCGAAGAAGTTCATGAAGATGCATCAGCAGTATTCGCAAACCTTCACCCGGATGACCTTGCCGGTGTTGCCGCTTCCATCCAGGCATCGGCAAAAGACCTTACTCCCTGGCAACATGAGTACCGGGTGAAGTTCAAGGATGGCACAATCCGCTCACTTTACGGCAATGCATTGCCCCAGCGTGGCGCTGACGGATCAGTCCTTTGGCATGGCTTTATCACCGATATCACAGCACGCCTGTCTGATGAAAAGGCAGGTATCCTCTTAGAAGAAGAACTGAAGAAGCTAACGGCCCGCCTTGAATTAGCTGCTCGTGCAGGTGGTGTGGGTATATGGGACTATGATATTATCAGCGGTGTTTTATTGTGGGACGACCAGATGTTTGCTATGTATGGAATTAACAAAACAGATTTCACTGGTGTATATGAAGCCTGGCAAAATGGACTTCATCGAGATGATAAAGATCGTGGCGATAAGGAAATCCAAATGGCCATAAGCGGCGAAAAAGAGTTTGATACCGAGTTCAGGGTTGTTTGGCCGGATTGTTCTATCCACAATATCAGGGCATTGGCTTCAGTTCAACGCGATGAATCAGGAAAGGCCCTGCGTATGATTGGCACCAACTGGGACATTACTGAACTCCGTGAAGCAGAAAAAGAAAAACTGGATGTTTCCGAAAGCAGGTATCGTTCCATTTTTCAGGGAAGTCCCGATGGTATTATGATTGCTGACGAGCAAAGCAAAATGAATGTGTTTGCGAATCCGACGCAATGTGCGATGCTTGGATATACCGAAGATGAATTGAAAACGATGACTATCGCCGGAATTCATCCGGCAGATACTTTTCAGGATACCCTTGCTGAATTTGAAAGCCTGGCACGCGGGGAGAAAACCATTGCTGCAAATATTCAATGTCTCAGAAAGAACGGGGAGATTTTTTTCGCGGATATCGCATCAAGTTTCATGACCATAAACGGAAGAAAATGCATTGTGGGTTTTTTCAGGGACATCACCAATCGTAAGCGTTCCGAAGACGAATTAAAAAATAATGCAGCGCTGCTGACCAACCTTATCATTAATTTACACGAAGGTGTTTTGCTTGAAGATTCCAACAGGAAAATTTCATTAACCAACCAGCTATTCTGCGATATGTTTGGCATTCCTGCTCCTCCCGAAGCGCTCCGGGGCGCAGACTGCTCTAACGCCGCGGAAGAGAGTAAAATGTTTTTCAAAGACCCGGGCAAGTTTATTGCTGATATCAAGGTAATTCTGGCCAGAAAAACAACAGTTCTCAACGACGAGTTGGAGTTAGTGGATGGAAGGTTTTTCGAAAGGGATTATATTCCCACCTATCTCGACAATGAATACAGCGGTCATTTATGGAAATACCGAGATATCACCCAGCGGAAGAGAGCCGAGATTGTACTGAAAGAAGCTTTGGTAAAAGCGGAAGCAGGCGACCGTCTTAAAACAGCCTTTCTGCAGAATATTTCACATGAAGTCCGTACTCCTCTCAATGGGATCCTGGGTTTCGGCAACCTGCTTGCCGATCCGGACCTCTCCTCCGAAGAGAAGCAAAATTACACCCGCTTTCTCAAAGCCTCAAGCGACCGCCTGATCAACACGATTACCGACTACATTGATATCTCGCTTATTGTAACAGAAAATGTCGAAGTAAATCTTAAGGCAGTCAACATTACTACATTACTAAAAGAAGCACAAACCATATCTCAGTATGATTGTGACGCCAGGAATATTACACTTAAGCTTGTGATTCCAAAGGATCAGGACCACTTTACTTTGATTACCGATCCCGAGTTGCTTCGTAAGACTATCTCCTGTTTAATGAGCAATGCCCTTAAATTCACCGACTATGGAATCGTTACCCTGGGATATTCCATTAAATCCAGGGCTGTTGAATTTTTCGTGACAGATACGGGTATTGGTATTGATGAAAAAGCCCATTCTAAAATATTTGAACCTTTTGTACACGAGAATACGAGTGAAAACCGGGAATATCAGGGGAGCGGACTTGGGCTTTCTATCGTGAAAGGGTTCTTAAAGCTGCTGGGTGGTGAAATCCGCCTGGAATCGGAAATGGGTAAAGGCGCTGCATTTTTCTTTTCGCTGCCGATGGAACCTGCAAAAATTGTAAAGGATAAACCCATCGCCCCCCCGATTAACCATGCAGGGATTAACCTCCCTGTAATTCTGGTTGCCGAGGACGACATCAACAGTGATATCTACATGCAAATTATACTCAATCCTATCACTTCGGCTATTTTAAAGGCTCCCAACGGGCAAGTGGCCGTTGAGATGTGCCGACTGCATCCCGAAATATCACTCGTTCTTATGGATGTGAAGATGCCGGTGATGGATGGGCTTGAGGCCACCCGGCAAATCAAATCATTCAGAAAAGACCTTCCGATCATCGCTGTCACTGCTTACGCCCTAAGCATAGATAAACAGAAAGCCCTCGATGCCGGCTGCGACGACTTCATGTCAAAACCCGTTAGCAAGAAGGATTTACTTGAAAAGCTGAAGAAACATGAGTTTATGGTATAGCTATACAAAACGGAGTTCCCGACCTCCTTCCGCTGGTATTGGTTAACCCGGATTTTTCAACTTTCTATTGAATATATCCTCCCGTGGTTGTTAAAGGAGTAACTTTGATGATTATCCCATTTGGGGTTCCCGGTAAATATTCCCTGGATTTATGCACCTTCTTTAGAAAAAACAGCAGATAATTACCCCCTTTATTGACTGACAACATCTCAGTTTATCCAGCTTTTCCTGTTCGCAAGCCTGAATTCGTCATAGCCAGTGCTAAAGAAGTCATACTAACAGGAATTTAATCATTTAAAACAAACTTCTCAATGGGCATTCAACACAAAACCAACCAGGAACTCCAACAAGAGTTACTGGAATTGCGGCAAGAATGTAATTCCTTTAAGGAACTATATGAAAAGGAAAATTCCATGCGCAAATACGCATATGATGAGATGCTTGAAACCAATCTTAAATTAACACTTGCCATGCAGGGCAGAAATATGGCCTGGTGGGAAATGAATGTACCAAGCGGCCATGTCACTTTCGACAAACATAAGGTTGAAATGCTGGGTTATCCGCCCGAAAACTTCACACATTACAAAGATTTTACATCTCTGGTTCATCCTGATGATTATAAAACCATCATGAATGCGATGAAGGGCCACCTTGATGGTACACTTGACCGATACGAAGCTGAATACCGGATTATAGCCAGCTCAGGAGAATACATATGGTTTTATGATTATGGTGGGGTTGTAAAAAAAGATCCGGATGGGAAGCCGTTGAATGTTGCCGGCTTTGTATATAATATCACGGATAATAAAAAAGATGAAGAGCGATTCCTTTTAATCAATAGAGCAGTTGAGTCTACAAGTGATGCCATTGGAATAACTGATTTGCATGGTCGTCACTTTTATCAGAACAAAGCGCTGTCTGATCTCTTTGGCTTCGAAACTGCGGAAGAAACAGAAGCAGCCGGAGGGGGAATGGCCAGAGTCAAAGACGCGGCCCTTGCAGGGCAAATGTTTGAAACTATTTTGCAAGGCAACGCCTGGTCGGGTGAACTAAAGATGGTGACAAAGAGCGGTAGTGTCTTTCCAGCCTACGAGCGTGCGGATGCCATAAAAGACAAGGAGGGAAATGTAATTGGAATAATTGGCATAATAACTGACATTACAGAACGTAAGAAAGCAGAGAAAGTAATTGACGACCTCGTAGAAAAAAATCCGATGGCGATTTCAATCGTGGATAAGGACGGTTTCACTCTTAACGTAAATCCTGCGCACTTCTTGCTTTTTGGCTCTTCTCCTCCTCCGGACTTTTCAGTTTTTGCCGATCTCCGGAATAAAGGATTCGGAGAATATATTCTTCATGCCAAAAATGGCGAAGTGGCTCATTTCCCCGATATTTATTATAATGTGCATGATGCTTTTCCCGGGTTGCCTGATAAACCGGTATGGATACGTG
>JBAXBP010000128.1:0-10025 GCA_037141915.1 Bacteroidota bacterium
CCCTGGCGGCAATCAAAACAGAAAAGAAAAAAATAGTCGCCCCTAAGATCATCAGGCTCAAGTCGGGACCTTTCGGGGGCGACCAGCAACTCGGGGCCATGATCTCGGAAGGAAGGGTCGACATCCTGATCTTTTTCTGGGATCCCATGCAGCCTCATCCTCATGATGTGGATGTAAAAGCCCTGCTCAGGATTTCGGTCTTGTACAACATACCATCGGCCTGCAACCTTTCAACAGCCGATTACCTGATCTCTTCCGCCTTGATGGACGAGGATTACCACCCCAAGGTCAGGGATTATTCAGCCTATATGAACCGGAGCATACCAGGATAGGGAGGTAATCAATGTACAATGTACCATGTACAAATTTGCTGGCAGCCGGCTTTGATTTTACTGCGAGTTTACTGGAATGAGACGTTCGGGGATCAGAAATAATCCGATCTCGGAAATTTCAGGGTTCTGCCTTGATGAAGTGATCCTGATCCTGACCATGCCAGCCTGAAGCCGGGGGAACCTGAGCAATCGTTTATAACCAATGGTAGTGCCCGATGCAATGACTTTCCATGCTTTGCCGTCAGGGATTTCAACCAGAAATGATTCCACCCTTTGCCCGTTTTTTATATTTTCCTGGATGCTGAGGCAGTTGAAGGGTGAAATCTTTTTAAGTTCCATGATAAATGATGCGCAGGTACTTCCTTTTCTGCAGGTCCAGTAGGTAGATGGATTATGATCGGTCATGTTTTCCCCTTTGGATTTCAGATTACCGTTGGCCGGTATGATGGTTGCACCTGCTGCTACATTCTCGCTGAAGCACGAATCGAGCAAGGCGCGCATTCCCCTGAGGCTTTTTATATCATTCTCATGAATAAGGCCTCGCTTGTCGGGAGGAAGGTTGAGAAGAAGCACCGAATTCCTTCCCACAGAACTGAAATAGATGTCGGCAAGCTTTTCCGGACTTTTCACCAATGAATCATCTTTTCCGTGATAAAACCAACCGGGACGTATAGAAACATCAACTTCAGAAGGATACCAGATCAGTCCCGGTGCATTTCTTATCGTTTCACGGCTGCCAAGGTCTTCCTGCATCATGTCTCCGGGCGGTAAAAAAATTCCTTTGCCTGCCTTGTGCTGTGAATTAACCGAGATACTTTCAAGTGAAGCCTGTGTGAGAGGGACAACACTCCATTCAGTTTCCCTTCCGTAGCCTGATTCAGTTCCCACCCAGCGCACATCGGGACCCATGATGGCAATAACTGCCTTAGGCTGAAGCTTACGAATGAGTTCATAATATCCCGTCCAGTCATACACCTGTTTTTTACCGTTCGGCCCTTCGCCGCAGGCTCCGTCAAACCATACTTCGCTGACCTCACCGTAATTGGTCAGGACCTCGGTGAGCAGGTTTTTGAAATAGGTGTTGTATGCGTCGCTGCCGTATACTTCTGAGTGAATATCCCAGGGTGAAACGTATAGGCCGAATTTAAGCCCGTATTCCCTGCAGGCATCTGAAACCTCTTTCACCACATCTCCCTGCCCGTTCTTCCATGGAGAATTTTTAACACTGTAGTCCGTGTATTTACTGGGCCAGTTGCAAAAGCCGTCGTGATGCTTTGCAACCAGTATGGCAAGTTTGGCTCCGGCTTCTTTTGCCGTGCGTACCCATTGTCGCGCATCCAGTTCGGATGGGTTGAAAATACCGGGTTTAGTCCCTTTTTTACCCCATTCAAGATCTGCAAAAGTATTGATCCCGAAATGAAAGAAAACCGTGAATTCCATTTCCTGCCATGCAGCCTGCCTTTGGTCGGGCTTGACCGATGCTGCAATCTTGATTACCGAATCGATGGGCACTCCTTTAGGAATAACAGCATAATTGCAGCCCGGCTGTGCAGTGGCGATTGACCCGGCAAGCAGGATCAGTGATATAAAGATGCAAATGAGGGATCTCATGAGATGGAAATTAAAAAGTGAAAAGTGAAAATTCTAAATTTCGCCATTTCGCTTTTCGCCTTTTATTGAAGTGGTTCCACCACTTCAATAAGTTCCGGCAGGTCCATCCCAATATTCTTCAGGTGTTCGATCTTCGGCACGCCGTTCTTTGTCCAGCCGCGACGCTCATATACCGCATCAAGAAGCTTTTCATACTGTTCTTCGCGATGCTTTCTTAATACCGCCATTTTATCTTCTGTGGATTTCCCTGTCGGGTCGAAACCTACTTTCTCGATCAGCTGTTTGTCGTATCGATCGGCCCTGGATTCGTATTCCTCTTTTGTTACAGGACCACAGGCCCTGTAAGGTTGTGCGTCATGCTTCCTCAAGCCATATCCCCTGCGTATGCTGAGGATCCTCTGGAAATTGTAGACACGCTCCGACATACGGACCAGCTCGGTCTTGTCAATCTTTAAACCTGTTACAGCGTTGAAAATCGTCACATAGTTATCGACATGCTCAGGAACCTTGGCAGGTTCGGCATTCTGGGCATTGTCTTCGGGTTCCACATCATTCCAGGGGAGTTTGCAGAAACCTGCAAGCCCGAACCAGGTGCGGAACATAGGAAAATAATGCAGGGCCTCTGCTTTTTTCTCAAAAGTCGGGATCTGGTTGTTTACCATATCCATAAAAATCAGCCAGGCTTCGTCGTGCTGTGGCCCTTTGTTGGTCATTGCATAACCTCCCTGCTGGGCTAAGGATTCCTTGGATACATACTGGGAATATTCAAGGCCTTTGTTCTCCATGCCGATGTCCTGCATAAAACCCGGGTCACCCCAGCCGTTCTTTGCAAAGATCCCTTTCATTTTTCTTACACCCTGGCCTGCAATAAGTCCGAAGCCTTCTCCGCGTGACACCTGGTGCAGCAATTCCATCGCTGCATCGGCATTTCCGAAATTCAGCTTCAGTCCGCCGGTACGTTCCTCGTTGAGAATCCCGTTCTCAAAACATTCCATCATAAATCCGAGAATGGTTCCCCAGGAAATAGTACAGATGCCGTAAGTATCGCAATAGAAATTGGCCTCGATAGTAAAATCGGGGTTGAAGATCCCGGCAATAGAGCCCAGTGAGGAAGTGGTTTCATACTCTGGTCCGTCGACTATCACTTTTTCGCCTTTATACGGACCGCTGCGGAGTTCATAATTGTCGACACCCTTTGCGCAGGCCATATTGCAGCCTACCCAGCAGCCGTCGGGGACATTCTGGGTAAAAAACGACTTCCATACTTCTCCATTGATTTTGAAAACCTCGGGATGACTTCCGAACTTGAAATTATGCACCGGAAGGAGGTCGTAATCGTGCATGATATGGGTAAGATGGGCCGTGCCTTTTGAACGCATTTCGCACTGCTTGTCGTCAAGATCCCTCATCTCTTTATTGAACTTGCGGCCACGTTCCTGTATGGCTTCCATGTTGACTACATTATTGCGGTTTCCTCCTATGGTTTTTACATGGGCTACCACGGCTTTAATCTTTTTATCGCGGAGAACGGTGCCAATACCGCCACGGCCGGCTTGTTTCAGCCTGACTTTTTTTCGTTTGATGTCGTAAAAGGTAAAATTAAGCATCCCGATAAGCGAGTGATCGGCAGCTGTGCCGGCTGAAACGATGGAAACATTGTACTTGTCTTTCTCATTTTCGGGATTGGCCATCATTTCGTGCAGTATCTCCCCAAGGATATGGCTGTCGGTCGGCAGGTCGGCTGCTTCGTAAATCTCAACCACTTCACGTTCTTCTTCAAAAACGATCATGACTTCCTGGTCAGATTTCCCTTGTATTTCCAGCGCATCAAACCCGCAGAATTTGAGGAAGGGACCAAAAAACCCACCTACATTGGAATCAACAATAATATCTGTCTGCGGACTGATAGCGCAGCAGATGGCCTTGCCTGCACCCGAATACTGGGTTATCCCGCAACATGGTCCGCCCGAAATCACAATTTCATTTTCAGGATCGTTCCACTTTGTATCGGGTTTTGTTGCATCCCATAATAAGCGAAGGTCAAATCCCTTGCCTCCGACGAATTTATCTTTCATCTGCTGGCTTACCGCTTTTTCTTTTATTGTAAGGTCGCCAACATTGACATAAATGGTCCTGTTGTTGTATCCTTTATCGATAGGAGCCCAGGTGTATTTGTAACTGGCCAGGAGTTTGTGGGTTTTCTGGAATTCTGAGAAGGTCATAGGTATGGGTTTAGGATGCACGATTGCTGGATAAACGGATGCAGGATGCTGGATGCAGGATGAGGGATGGTGAGTTTTATATCATGCATCCTGTATCCTGAATCTCGCATCTGTTAAAAATTTAACGTTGCAAATTTAGTGAAAAATATCTTCGCAAAGCCCCGACAATCAAAAACTTCGATATGTTTTACATTGCATAACGAAATGCATTGGTTTGAGGCAAGCGGAATTCTGATTCCATTCAAAAAAACACATATTGACCTGTGGTGAATTCCGGATACCCGAAAACCATGAACGGAAATACATAAAGTAGCTACACATACTTGTTGTTGCTTGTGTAATTGATAAATTGAGTTTAGGTTTGCAGTTAATTTAATTGTAAACTAAAATCATCCTGATATGACACCCGTTAAACTTCTTCTGTTTCTCTTTACATTCCTGGCAATCCTGTCGTCCTGCAGGAAGAACAATTCTGATTCGCAGGCCCCTGTAAATATTTTCAACCTAAAGGTTCCAGCGTCCTTCAACTGGGAGAGCAGCAGGGAGGTCCACCTGGAGGTTGCCGTGGATTTTGCATCACAGGTAGGGCTGCTTTCAAGGATCTTAGTTTATGATAATGACCCGCTGCAGGGAGGGAATCTTCTTGTATCGGGATCTGCCGGCTATAACTTCCCGTTTGATACAAAATTGAAGGTGCCTACTGCACTCACAAAAATTTACCTGCTTGTAACTTCAGGGAACGGATCAACCCAGCAGGCCGAAGTGAATGTTTCGGACAATATCAGTTATACCTTTTCTTCTTCGAAGTCGGGGATAAAAAGCGGCGGGAGTGTTAACGAACCCAGTTGTTCCAGCGGTTGTGATGTTACTGTTACAGGGAACAGCGTGACTATTAACGGGGGTAAGACTTACTGTATAACCAGTAATTTCAGCGGTACGGTAAATTTTGAATTCTGGAACGGGGGAGGGACTTTAAAGATTTGCGGAGCAACTGCAAACATCAGCAGCATTAACAGTTTCGGAGGCACAAACACGGCTATCATCGTAACATCAGGAGGTATACTTAACGTCAGCAATTCCTTCAGTATGGACGGGAATGCCGGGATTACGATCTATGCCAGCGCGCATGCTCATTTTAACGGTAGCCTCAATATGAACACCCTTGGCTCGAACCTGACCAATTATTCCCCGGATTGTACCATAGGAGGTACTTTTTCGCCTGACGGTCCTGTGGTAAATTTCGGTACCATTTCGGTAAATGGCAGTTTTAACATCAATGGAGGCGGGACACTTACAAATACGGGGATAATGAATATCAGCGAGAGTTTTGATGCCAATCATGATTTTACAAATACAGGGACTATAGAAGTGCAGCATTCTGTGAACCTTAACGGCAACTGTGTTGTTGAGAATGACTGTAAATTCATTATTCATGAGACACTCAACAGCAATACTGCGAATTTTACCATGAACAACGGGTATCTTAAGATTTATCAGACTCTCAATATTAATGCCAGCAGTATTAAACTGCAGAACCAGTCGGAGGTGGTCGCACAGAACATCATGCTGAACGGGGGCTTTATCGGCTCCGGAAGTAAAAGTTCCGTCAAAACCACCACTGCTACCATCAATGGTCCGAAGGTCAATGGCCCGATTGAATTTGCAACCCAGAGCGGGACAATCAGTAACGGGGGGCCTTCCAATTTCATCAACGGGGCTACTCTCGTCAGCTGGGCCAACATTCAGAATTATATTCCGACCGGAGATTGTAATCCCGATGGCATAGGTAATAAGCCCGGCCCGACTGATACTGACGGCGATGGTGTGCCTGATAATCTTGACGATTATCCCAACGATGCGACCCGTGCGTATAACAACTACTATCCTGGTAAGAACCAGTTCGGGTCCCTGGCATTTGAAGATCTATGGCCCGGGTATGGCGACTATGACATGAATGACGTGGTGATAGATTACAATTACTGGTATATCACTAATGCCCAGAACAAGGTTGTTGACCTGAAACCTAAGTTCTATCTCAGGGCGGCAGGTGCAACTCTGCGTAACGGTTTCGGTTTCCAGCTTGATGGCGTGGCCGCTGCAGCGGTTCAGTCTGTAACGCTAACGCCTGCCAACACCTTAAGGAATAATTATATCAGCCTTGCAGCAAATGGTGTTGAAAACAACCAGCCCCAAGCCGTGGTCATTGTTTTCGACAACTGGACCAATGTTGCCCAGCCCGGAAGTACAGGCTTGTATAATACTTTAAAGGACGTTCCTTATGGTATTTCAGATACTGTTTTCGTGAACCTTCATTTTGCAACTCCCCAGTCGCAATCGGCGGTTGGAACTCCACCCTATAATCCTTTCCTGATAAAAGACATGAGCAGGCCGGTTGAAATTCATTTACCTGACCGTGTACCAACAGCCCTGGCTGACCGGTCATTATTCGGAACCGCCAATGACAACTCTGATCCTGCATCGGGAAGATATTACAAATCGTCAACCAACCTCCCGTGGGGTATCAATATTCCTGTAAAATTTGACTATACCTGGGAAAGAGTTCAGATCCTCAGCGGCCATCTTCATTTCGGCGCCTGGGCCGAATCGGGAGGAGTTCAATATCCCGACTGGTACAAGAACCTTGCAGGATACAGGGATGCAGCAAATATTTATGTAAAACCGTAAACATTTCCAGATGACATCGGCAGAGATAAGAGAAAAGCTCAAAAACAAGACGGTTGGTGTGGCTGGTTGCGGAGGACTTGGCTCCAATTGTGCAGTTGCGCTTGCCAGGGTGGGTGTCGGAACCCTGATACTTACCGATTTTGATGTGATAGCCGAATCGAACCTGAACCGGCAGTATTATTTCCTCAGCCAGTTAGGTGAGCCAAAGGCAGCTGCGCTAAAAAGGGTGATCCACCAGATAAATCCTTCGGTTAGTGTAATTGCCTATGAAATTAGGCTTGATCCCGAACATATCCTGAGATATTTCAAGGATTGTGATGTCATCGTGGAGGCCTTTGACCAGGCCGGGGAAAAGGAGATGCTGATTGAGACTGTATTATCCGCTTTTCCTGAGAAACCCCTGGTTGTGGGTGTGGGAATGGCCGGCTGGGGAATGAACGAAAGTATTCATTACCGCCGCTCGGGCAACCTGCATATCTGCGGGGATGAAACGACAGAGATCAGCAGCGATATCCCCCCGCTTGCCCCGAGGGTGGGAATAGTAGCAAATATGCAGGCAAATGTGGTGCTGGATATTTTATTACAATCCTGAGGCGGGGGATGAGATGCAGGATACAAGATGAAGGATAATGGGATAAGAAAAGATTTGAAGATGAAGATAATATTAAATAATACTCCTGAGGAGTTTGATCAGGAGATCATAACGGTTGATGAACTCCTGAAATTAAAAAAGTTCACTTTCAAAATGCTTGTGATAAGGATCAACGGGAACCTGGTAAAGAAGGACGAATACAACACTGCCCTGGTCAGGGACAAGGACGATGTGATGGTCCTTCACCTGGTGAGCGGCGGATAAAACCGTGAACCGTAAACCGGTTCACGATTCACGGTTCACGGTTCACGGTTCACGATTCAGATGACTTCAGCAACCACGAAAGTGCTTCCCCCGATCATAATAAGATCATCTGGTGCTGCCGCCTGGCGGGCAGCCTGGTAAGCCTGGGCCACGGTTTTAAAACTTTTTCCTTTCAGCTTAAACTCTGCAGCTGCCAGTTTCAGCGAATCTGCATCCATTCCCCTGGGAATATCAGCTTTGCAGAAATAGTAAGATGCTTTGGCAGGAAGGTGCTTCAGCATCAGTGAGGGGTCTTTGTCGCTTACCGTTCCGAAGACAAAATGGAGCTTTTTATGAGGAATGTTGTCTATCTGGGCTATCACCTCCTTGATACCTGCTTCATTATGCCCGGTATCGCAGATGGTAAGAGGCTTCAGGTTTAAAACATGCCAGCGTCCTTTTAAACCGGTCCTTACTGCAGAGTACCTGATTCCTTTTTTAACATCTTCGGCACTGATCGCAAAATCCTGTTTGTTCAATTCCTCAATAATGCCCAACAGTGTAACCAGGTTCTTCATCTGGTAATCTCCGCCGAGCGGGCAGGGGATCTTTTTGATGAATATGGCATCATCCTTGAAAGCATCCACATTCAGGTGGATGGCTTTACGGCCCCAGTTACGGATCTTGGAAACAGAATAATGGTCGGTGGCGAAACTGATCTCCGATTTCATAAGCTTTGCCTGTTTTTTGAAAACAGAATCAACGCCATCCTGTCTTTCTCCTATCAGGACAGGAACTCCGGGTTTAATGATACCGGCTTTTTCCTGTGCGATCTTTGTAACGTTGTCGCCGAGAAACTGCATGTGATCAAGGCTTATGTTTGTTATTACCGAAAGAAGAGGGGTAATGATATTGGTGGAATCAAGCCTTCCTCCCATACCCACTTCCACAATAGCCACATTTACATGCTGCTCCTTGAAGTACTGAAACGCCATGGCAACCGAAAGTTCAAAAAATGAAGGGCTGATTTTTTCAAATTCCTCCATGTGTTTTGAAATAAAAGACGGAACATAGGCCTTTGAGATCTTCTTCCCGTTAACCCTGATCCTCTCACGGAAATCTTTAAGGTGGGGTGAGGTATACAATCCGGCGCGTATACCATTTTGCTGCAAAACCGATGCGAGCATGTGAGCAACCGAACCCTTGCCATTTGTGCCTGCAATATGGATGCACCTGAAATTTGTCTGAGGATTTCCAAGTACTGAACATAGTGCAAGGGTATTATCAAGGTTTGCCCGGTACGCGGCAGCTCCCACCCGGTGAAACATAGGGAGCCGTGCGTTCATATAATCAACCGCTTCTTTATAACTCATGTTGTTTGTTTTTTTAGTATGAAAAATCAACTCATTATATAATGATTCAACTCAATGGTAACAAAGATAAAACAATTAAATGCAAAAGTCAATAAATAGCCCCGTAAGAACCATCCTGCCCCGCTCCGGTAACGGTTTTGAGGCAGTTTATTTCATTTCTCCAACGCAGAATTCCTATAAATGCAAAGATAATAGATTCTTTGAAATTAACAGTAAGATTGTTAGGTTTTACAAGTCGGGGTTTAATATGTTCCCCTATCAGTGAGATAAGGTAGTTATTATGAGCCCCTCCTCCGGTTGCAAGAAGCTTTTTAGAAAGATCACTCCCGGTGGTAATAGCAATCTGGTGAGCAATATGGGTGTAATAAGTGCAAAGAATATCTTTATTATTCAGCCCGGATCTTTCGAGAAGGGGAAAAATATTTTCTTCCACCCACTCAATTCCGAGGGATTTGGGACCTGCCTGGTTATAATAGGGAAGACGGTCGAGCTGCCCTAACAAACAGGTATCGACCAGGCCTTTTTCAGCCAGCATGCCGTCCCTGTCGTAAGGCAGTCCTTCTTTCCTGGCAATTTTATTTATGACAACATTCACGGGGCAAACGTCAAATGCTACACGTTCACCGTCACGGTCAAAAGAAATATTGGCAAACCCGCCAAGGTTCAGGCAATAATCAAATTCAGGGAAAAGCAGTTTGTCTCCTGCCGGTACCAGAGGGGCTCCCTGTCCTCCTGCTGCTACATCACCTGAGCGGAAGTCGCAGATCACCGGGAGCCCTGTCTCTGATTTGATGGCTGCACCGTTTCCTATTTGCGATGTAAATCCCCTTGCCGGCTGATGAAACACGGTATGGCCATGTGAAGCAATGAAATCAGCCGTAATATCATGCTTTTCAATGAATTCTCTTGTAAGGTTTCCAAGCAGGTGACCATAGGCATGATCGGCAGAAGCATATTCGTAAGCCGT
>JBAXBP010000129.1:0-9973 GCA_037141915.1 Bacteroidota bacterium
GCCGGTTGCCTTGGCCCAGGCCTCGGGTTCATACCAGTCGTGGGTCCATGCTGTCACCGACCATCCCGGAGGTGCGACCTGTTTCAGGGGTGCGATGCTGATGTCATCGGCAGTGGGGTCATTATGCTTGTCGCCATTGTTGAACCTCTCAACAAAGACCTGGTACCATATAGCCGATTTTGCCCATGAGGGTGGCTGGTCAGGAGCTGTTTTACTTCCCTGGGAATAGGTTGCAGCCTCTATAAAAAGCAGCAAAAAAAATAATATGTTTTTCATGTTTTTAATTTGTGCTCTACCGGTAAATTACCGCCCCTATAGGGCAGAACCAGGGTCCAGGGCTCTGTCATGGGGTTAAAACTGTTTTAATCTGTGGATTTTGGTTTGAAGGTGACCTGGCGAAGAATGGTTTGACCCATGGGGACAAGGATAACGGTTTCATCCTTCCCACTTGAAGGATTGTACATGGAGGTGATGAATTCCAGCCTGCCGGGCTTTTTCTGTATCACTTTTTCATTGACAAATTCGAATTTGCCGAATGATAATGGCTTGTAGTACATGTCGCGGAAGCCTTTCAGCGGATAAGCCTTTCCCGGCTGCCCAATGCTCTCTATCCTCTTTGCCAGTACTATTGCGCCGTACGAAAAATAATATTCCCCCTGGTTGTCAGGGGTTGTAATGACTTCAGGGTAGAAAGTGACGCTGACATCCTGTTCCCCTTTCCACTGCTTATGGATGACAATATACCCTTTTGCATCGCTGTATCCCTCACTGACGCTTATTTTTTTTGCCCAGGAAGGTCTCCTGATCTTCAGATCGAATTCAGTGTCAAACGTTTTTACAGTGAAAACAATGGTATTATCATACGGGTATGAAGTCTGTTCTGTTATCCTGACCTGCTTTCCCCTGAATTCTGTCTCAACCTCGCTGGGGCCAAGCAGTGCAGCGATAATGCCCTGGGCATCCTTCATCCACATATTCTGAACATAATATGGAGCAATCCTTCCTGCATTGGGGACACAGCATACTGCAACATCCTGGTGCACGGGTGAATACTTATACCTTGTCTGTGTTTTTACCGTGGTGTCCCCGTTAAGCCCGCCTCTCATAGACCAGGAATTGTCGGTCTTAAGGTATGCGATGGAACTTTCAAAAGGGTTTCGGGCTCCCTGGGCGGCATTGAAGAAGATATTCTCGGCCAGGTCTCCGAAGGAGGCATCTCCTGTCTTGGAAAGGAGGTCTGTGTATGAATTCATGAGTTCATGGATGGAACAGTATTCGTAACCATGGTCAGTGGCATCAGCCTTATTGCCTGCAATCCACTCATCACCCGATGGCCCTCCCGAAGGATTGAGTTCAAGATTGATCTTACTGATGAAATTCTTCAGGGCCAGTTTAAGTGCAGGGTTCCCCGAGGCATAATATGCCGCAGCAACCGGGCGGAGGTGCTCGTAGGTATGCACCCCGTGCCCTTTAAGCGGCAATGACGTTTCGACCAGTTTTCCATACTGGGCATCCTCGTTAAGTACCTGTTCCGAAAAGTCCTTATAAAGAAAAATACAGTAATCCCTGTATTCGGTCTTCCCCGTGATCCTCCATAATTCCTCGAGAACATCGGTAAAGACAAGGCCGTGCGTAAGTCCGCCCGCATCAGGGTTTACCGAATGGAAAGGGTGGGAGGCATAGGCGGGGTAATTCTTCATGACATTGGCAACGGCTGCTTCAATGTCTTTGAGAACGGTGAAATTCCTGACGAATTCATACCAGGCAAGCAGGCCCCTGAGGGCTGTTGTTTTTGCCCAGAGTTCCCCGTTTTCATTATCGAAATTGTACCTCAGGTCCTTGTCGTAGATCCCCAGGTAACCATCAGCATCCTCTTTCGTAAGCATCCTCTGTACATAATCCTTTGCCCTCGAGAGATGGTTCTGGTCGCCTGCAAGAATCGCTGAACGTATATAGCCATCCCTCCAGTTGCTCTGGGTCTCGCTGTTCCACCATAAAAACTGGGCCTGCAGCTGCCCGTTCTCAGTGATGGCGCCAACATCTTTTGCCTTGACATTCCTGCTCAACCTGTTCCTGCCGTAGATATCGTCAGTCAGGATTAGATCAGGGACCAGTGAATCGAGATGACCTGTAAACCCGTCAAGGTTTGATTGTATCTCGTCTTTGATCCAACCCGCAGGCAGAACAGTGAAGAAAGGAAGTGGTTCGAAAGCTTCCTTCAGGGGTGCAGTTTTCCGAAATGCACTATTGTCCTGGGCTTCGCATCTTAAGGCAGCTGTCAGTATTGCTGAAACGAGCAGGATCAGACAAATAAAAGAGGTCCTCATAAATTATTATTCTTTTTAGCCCGGCGGAAATAATGTTCGGCTATATTTTCTGGTATACCAGGTATTCCCATACTCCCAGTTTGATTCCTGCATTTTTCCCTGTAACAGGCTTCTCCTTGCCGAATACAGGCACCCAGTTCTCAGCCGGCAGTCCGTCGGGGAATTTGACATTACAGGGTTTTGAAGAGAGGTTCAGGATGACAAGGATCTTGTTCCCGTCTTTTTCCCTGGTGAAGGAGTAAACTGATTTTTCCTGGTCGTTACGGACTTTCACCAGCGGCCCGCCGGCATCCCCGTTGAGCAGCGCCTTGTTTGATTTCTTAAGGCCGCAAAGCGTGGTGTAGAAACCTTCAAGCGGAAAGGTTCCCCAATTGACAGTATCCTTGTCGAAAAACCTCAGGCTTTTGCTCATGGCCGATTCCTGGCCTGTATAGATGAGGGGAAAGCCAGGGAAGGTAAAGAACAAAACGGCAAAAGCCCGGGCAGCAGGTCCCAGCCTTTTGTACTCGCTGCCATTCCAGGAGTTTTCATCATGGTTCGTGGTAAATCTCATCCTGTAGGCATCGGCAGGATATTTTTTTGTTTCAGTTTTGTAGTTTGAATCGATCTTATCGGCAGTTGCCTTGCCTTGTGCTATATCGTTCCCCAGTTTGTACAGATCCCAGGAATAGGTAGCGTCAAATGCGGTGTCATGCATTTCGGGGGTTTCCCATTCGGCCAGTGTGAAGATGGGCTTAATCTTTCTTACTTCAGGCATGGCCTGGTTCCAGAAGCTCACCGGAAGCATGCCGGCCACATCACAACGATAACCGTCGATATTGGCTTCCTTTACCCAGAAACACAAAGCATCGGTCATATACTTCCTCAGTCCCGGCTTGGTGTAATCGAGCCCTGCTACATCGGTCCAGTCTGGAACGGGGGGTATGATCTTCCCGGTGGAATCTTTCTTGTACCATTCGGGATGCTCTGTAATAAGGTTGTTGTCCCAGGCCGTATGATTGGCAACCCAGTCGATGATGACATACATGCCAAGCTCATGGGCTTTTTTCACCAGTTCCTTCAGGTCGGCCATGGTTCCGAACTCGGGGTTCACGGCAAGGTAATCTTTTACTGCATAATAACTGCCGAGGCTTCCTTTGCGGTTCTTTACCCCGATTGGATTTACAGGCATCAGCCAGAGGATGTCAACTCCCATCTTTTTAAGCCTGGGGAGATGTTGCTGGAAAGCTTTGAATGTACCTTCGGGGGTGTATTGTCTTAGATTCACCTCGTAAATGGTTGCATTGCGGGTCCATTCGTTGTGGACCAGCTTTAAGCTTTCTGATTTTGTTTCGGTTTTTGGTTTGCATGAGATCATGACCACCAGGATTGCTGCGATGAAGATCAGTGTCCTTTTCATATATTTAATTGCTTAAAATTTCAAATGAGTTTCCACCAAGGTCGATAGTTGCTTTGCCTTTTGCCGAACTGAACTGACCTCCGAAATTCGGTGTAAAAACTGAACCGGCGAAGCGTTCAGGGATATCAAATTCTATCTTCTTTGAGTTCCTGTCCTTGTTGAAGATCACGATCACGGCTTTATCAAAATAGGAACGCATGTATATGAAGACTTTATCGCCTGTTTTTATGGTTGTGAAATCACCGTAGATAAGGGGCATGCTTGTGCGCCTCAGGTTTACAAGTTTCGTGGTAAGAGCCAGGTTATGCCTTTCGTGGGGATTCAGGCTGTCGAATTTCATCATCCTGCGGTTATCGGGGTCGCCAGCCCCGGGCATTCCGTATTCGTCACCGTAATAGATAACCGGTATTCCCGGGATGCTCATGTTGAAAGCCATAAGGGAAGCCAGTTTACGGTATCCCACGGTATCTTTCACTTCAACATCACGTTTCCACCCTGCGTCGTGCTCGTCTTCGTTAAAACTTAATGCACCGCTGGCAAAGGAAATAAAACGTGACATGTCCTGGTTCCCCGTTATGTTCCCCATGAGGTTATGCTCTCCAAAGTAGCTGAACGATTGCTGAAGCGAATAGTTCAGGTCGCGGAAAGAAGTATAGTCCTGGGCAAAGGTATTCTTTGCATCCCAATAAAGATTGAACTCAAACTGGGCATCCAGCATACCGGGGCTGATATAACTCTTTATAAGTTCACGGCTGCCGAAGGTTTCACCGATCTGGTAAACTTTGCGTTTCTGGGGGACTTCAACCTGCAGGTTGAGTTTTTTCGTCAGAACCCTCCAGTAGTTCTCGGGCACATGTTTTGCCGCATCATGCCTGAACCCGTCAATATTATATTCCCTGATCCAGAATGCTGCCGAATCGGAGACCATTTCGGTCACTTCGGGCTTTGTCAGGTCAAAAGTCGGAAGGAATATATCGAACCAGGTGGTCAGGCGCTGTTCGTCAAAAAGCCTGATGTTCTTTCTTTTTCGGGGGAGGTCCAGCTGGGTGATCCAGTCGGGATGTGCCTTAAACACAGGATATTCCTGGTGGGCATGATGTGAAACGAAATCCAGGACGATATTAAGGCCCTGCCCGTGTGCATCGTTAACGAGTTTGTGCAACTCCTCTGCAGTGCCGAACCTTGTATCAACCGTGGCAAGGGTTATTGGCCAGTAGCCGTGATAACCCGAAAACTTACGGTGGGGAGCCGGGTACTCTACATATCCCTTCAGTGGATTCTGGGTGATGGGGGAGATCCAGAGCGTATTTACGCCAAGTTTTGTGAAATAACCTTCATCTATGGCTTTTGTGATGCCATCCAGGTCGCCTCCCATGTAATTTACTTTATTGTCAATGTCCTTATCGGCTATAGGAGCGTTATTCTTCCTGTTCCCGTCACGGAAGCGGTCCACCATCATAAAATACAATATCATTGCTTCCTGGTCGGCCCTCGTAAGCTTTGAAGCGTCGGTTATGACTTTTCCATCTTTCAGCGGCACCAGGATCTCGTTGGATGTCCCGTATTTATTGATGGCCCATGCCCTGATGAAGCTGCGTTCAAATGAACCAGCCGTTTTAGGCACGTTCAACTGTATGCCGCTGCTGTCCTGTTTCCAGAATTTGCTGTCGAGGATATGATTTTCCCAGAGTATAAAGATAGTGTCGGCTTTGTTTTTCAGGCCCAGGCTGAGTTTTTTTCCACCTGCATCTTTGGTATACAGTACAGGGAGGTTCGATGAATTCAGGTTGCCGAGGGTCAGCAGGGAGTTATACCCGCCGCTGCCATTCGAAACGGAATCGGGGTTTTTCCTGTCCGACATCCACTTTTTGTCACAGACTATTTTATACTGGTATTTACCAGGGAAAAGGTGCAGGTCATAATACCATTTGCCGTCTTTCTGGAACATATAACTTGCCGAAGGATTCCATTCGTTCATCTGCCCTGCAATCTGTACTTTCCTGTACTTTTTGTTCCCCGGATCAAAACAGAAACGATAATTGATCTTTAGCGAGCGTTCAAGCAGGAGGGAGTATGAAAATCCCTTTGACCACACGGTAAGGACTCCAAGCCGTGGAATGCTTGCCCCTGCCGGCTTAATGATCATTTTCGAAGAATCAGAGGTTATCCTTGCAGTAATGGAGCGGTCGGTGGAAAACGAATCTATTTTATTCGGGTAGAGGAAATAATCACCCAGTTCAATGACGGTGGAATCCGTTGTGTTTACCGTTACCGGGGCCACCAGTTTCAGCATCTGCGGTTCTTTTGACACAGGGATGTCGGTCTTTGAACCGCATGACTGCATAAGCAGGGCGAAGCCGCAGGTTAACAAAAGAAAAGATAAATACCTCATATGATCCTTATTTAATGATTGTTGTTTACTTTAATTAATAATCGTTAAAACCTTACTGGCGGTGAATCCCCCGACTTCAAGAGTGCAAAGGTAATTCCCCGCGCTAAGGTATTTGTTGCTGTACCTGATGCAGTTTGCAGAGTCATGAACAATGCCCGCCATGATAGGATCGACGAGCCTGCCTGTATAATCCCGGAGGTTGAGCTTTACCCTTGAGCCTGCCGGTACTGTAAAGCGTATTTCGGTATCCCCCCTGAACGGGTTCGGGCAGTTTTGTTCAATGCGGATGTCATTCCGTTTAATGTTTTCATTGATCCCGCTGGTAAAGGGGAAAAACTGCATCAGCGGCAGCCTCAGGTGTTCTTTCCAGTTGCCCCAGCTGTGGCCTTCATGGATCTCACGGAAGGAATACGGGTATCCTTTAGCTTTAAGAAGGTTTGCGAGGTTCTGGACCATGGGGATCAGGATGGCAATGTCGTAAGTGCCAATGTCAAGATAAAAGTCAAGATTCAATTTTGGTCCGTCCTGCAGGGTTTTGGTAATGGAATCTATCACATCGCTGGATTGGGCCGCTATCCTTCCGAAGCAAAGAGGCTTTTTCACTCCGAGGTAAAGGGAGATATTCCCCCCGTCGGAAGCCCCGAGGGTTGCACGTTTCATGGGATCCTTGCTGGTCTTATACTTCTGATCTATGAAGGGCATCAGCTCGGTTGTGATAAATGAGGTGAACAGGTCAATCTTTGTACCGGCATATTCAGGCTGGCGGTCAACAGGCGGAACAAACACCGCGATCACGGGATTGATCATCTGGTGGGCGATAAGGTAATCGAGAACATTCCAGGCCGATCCCAGGTTTATGTAATCCAGCCCGTCATGGAACAGGATCACAGGGTATTCTTTTTCGGGGGTATACCTGGCGGGAAGGTAAACCCTGATCTGCCTTGAATTATTAAGAATGTTACTGTGAAAAACAGTGTCCCTGAATATCCCATGCGGAATATTATCATAGAACTGAACCTCAGGAGGAGAGGTATTTCCGCTCATCCTCAGTTCAGAGTTAGGGCCAAAACCTCCCACGCAGGTTTTAGGGTTCCTCGGATCGAGTATCCAGTTGTTTCCTCCCGTGACAAGTTTATAATCCAGCCTCGCATCCGCTTCGTACGTCTTTGTAAGGTGCCAGAAAGTCGTCCCTTGTATCAGTCCAAGGGGCTGGTCAGGGTTCCATCCCGTTGCATCACCTGCCATGGAAACTGAACTGACGGCCCCTGTATAAATAAAATGTGCAACGCTGTCATTTTCAATATAGGGAAATGCAGGACAGGCATTGATGAAACTGTCGGCAACGGCCTGCCTCTGATTTTGAGGGAGGCTGTTGATCCTGTTGAGGAAGTGTTGAAAAGCCTGGGCTCCTGCCCCATAAGTGGTCAGTAAGAACATCAGTACAAGAATGAACTTTCGCATACTAAGGTTTTTATGCAGGCTTTTTATGTTCACTTACAAATATCCAGAGGAAGGATGAGATCGCAAGTGAGACGCCGCTGATAATGAAGACTAACGATTTGTCGGCCGAATGAGAAATGATGCGTCCCATAAGCAGGCTTGCAACGAGCTGGGGAAGGACCACGCTCAGGTTAAAGATTCCCATGAAAAATCCCATCCTGCTTTTATCCACTTTTTCCGACATGATGGCAAAGGGCAGGCTTACAACGGCCGCCCATCCGAAAGTGAGAACGCACATCATCGTATACAGCATGAAAGGAGTGGTTGCTAAAAACACTATCCCGAAATACCCTGCGCTCATAATTCCCACCATCAGTGCCTGGGTTCGCACCCTGCCGGCTATCTTGCTCATAGGTTCGAGCAGGAAGGCGGGCCAGATTGCGCCTACCGCATTGAGGATAAAGAATGACCAGCCTATCATCTGGCCGAGATGGGCATTGCGCTCCTCAACCGGTATGTTCTGCATGGATGCCATCTTCTGTTCAAGGAAAGCGAAAATGTAAACAAACATGGTTTGGATGCCCAGCCATGAAAACGCATGCGCAAAATACAGCTTGAAGAGTTCTCCCCACTGGGTTTTTGTTTTCGATCCGTCGGGTTCTGTTTCGTGCTTCGACAATTCCCTGGGTTCTTCAATAAAGAACAGTGGCCCTATTGAAAAGAGGAATACGATCACAACACCGGCGTAGATCAGGAAGTAATTACTGATGAGGGCTCCCATCAGGTAAGCACCGCTTCCGAAAAGGTTTGAAACCGACTGCATCCAGGTGTAACCCTTGGTCCGCGGCTGCCCGTCAGGCGTTACGTCTGCAATTATAGCACGGGTGGGATTAAAGCTCACGTTGATGGAAAGGTCAAGTGTCAGCGCTACGGTGATGGCTACTGCCATCACGCTTCCGATCCCGAAAAAATCATTGATAGCCCCGATGTTAGGAAGAGCAAAGATCATCAGTGCGGCCAGAAGGCCCCCTATGATGATAAAGGGTTTGCGCCTGCCTCCCCAGAACCATATCTTGTCACTGATCAGGCCAACCAGGGGCTGGCCCAGGATACCGGCAATAGGGCCGGCGGCCCACACAATTCCTATCTGGTCGATTTCCAGGTGGAATTTCGTCCGCAGTATCCAGCTTAGAACTGCAATCTGGATCGAAAGGGCAAACCCCATGGCAGTGCTGGGGAACCCTATAAGCAGGTAAAAAATGTTCGACAGTTTTTTCTGAAAAGGTAGCATGCTGTGTGTTTTAATCCGTGTTAATGTTTCAATTCAATGATCAGTGCAGATTTTGCCTGTACCGTAAATTTTGTGAGATCTTTTATCTCATTTTTGCTGATAACATCTCTGCCCGAGCTGAAGCGCTGAAGAAATTCGCCGTACCGGCTTGTTTCAATAGTCCGGCTCTCTTCATTGTTGTTCATGACCACCATCACCGTGCTCTTGTCGTTATAGCGGAAATAAGTGTAAATGCCATCGATGGGAATGAAATGGACAAGCTTCCCGGTTTGCAGGGCGGTGCTGGATTTCCTGTAATCAAGCAGGTTTTTCATGAAGCCGTGCATGTCGTTCTCAGCGTTGTTCCTGCCGGATGATGTAAAAATATCCCTTTTATCTCCGGGCCACCCCCCCTGCAAATCCCTTCGTTTTGCACCATCGCCTTTGTCGGCCCCGGTCGTCAGTAAAAGTTCCGTTCCGTAAAAAATTTCGGGTATTCCCCTGGTGGTCATGATAAAAGCCATCGCCATTTTTAATTTCCTGATGTCGTCATTCTGGGTGTCGAGGTAACGGTTCACATCGTGATTGTCGGCAAAAGTCACGATATTCATGGGGTTGGGGTAGGAGAAGTCCTGGGAGATGATCTCATACAGCCTCAGTATTCCTGTATTCCATCCTTCTTTCTCGTTAAAAGCCTGGATGAGGGCATCATGCAGTGGAAAGTCAAAGACCGATGGGAGGTTTGAATTAAAGCCATCAAGGTTTCTTTTCCCTTTCTGCCAGTATGCAACCGTTGCAGGATAATTCACCCAGCATTCCCCGACAATATTGAAATTCGGATACTCCTCAAGCAAACTTTTGCACCATTCACTTGTCATATCTTTAAAGGAATAAGGATGGGTGTCCTGCCTTATACCGTCCAGCCCCGCATATTCAATCCACCAGATGCTGTTCTGGATAAGGTATTTTTCAAGGTATGGATTACGCTGGTTCAGGTCGGGCATGGTCTTATCGAACCAGCCCCTCGAAAACAGGGTGCTGTCGGCAGTGGAAATATAGGGATCGCTTACGGTTCCCGACCTGTAGTTACTCCTTGTAAATTCGGGCCATTGGTTAATCCAGTCGCTTGAAGGCAGGTCTTTCAT
>JBAXBP010000130.1:0-9924 GCA_037141915.1 Bacteroidota bacterium
GGGTTGTATAACAATGATAGATGTCAAGATCGAGAGTGTACTTTAGCACATCATAGGCATGCGGCCCGGCAGTTGTGATCTGCGATGGCAGTTTCGGTAATTCCTGCATGCCTGACTTTTTCAGGTAACACTTGTAGGCTCCGGTAGACCTTGTATCAATCTGAGCATACAGGCAGGTAGCAGCAAAAACGAGCAAAAACAGGGTAAATGAAATTTTTTTCATTATTGTCGGATTTATAAATATACGGTGGAACTCTTATTGATATTCAGGCAAAAATACAAATTATCCCTTACATCCCTTGCAGGGATGTAAGGGCTCATGTATTTATAATAAATTTGTAATGTCACTTTATTCAGCTATACTTTTATATGATCTCAGGAAGTAACAGATGGTTGGCCGGGGCCTGCATAATATTTTCATTATATTTTCTGGGCTCCTGCAACAATCCGGGGGAGGGTAACAGGGGGAAGAATGTTTTCAGGTATAATGAGGCTGCAAATATTACCACCCTGGATCCCGCATTTGCCCGCGACCAGTCTGTTATCTGGCCTGTGAACCAGATATTCAACGGTCTTGTTCAGCTTGATGATGGCCTGAGGATACAGCCATGTATCGCAAAATCATGGGAGATAAGCAGTGATGGCCAGGAATACAGGTTTCACCTTCGTACTGATGTCTTTTTTCATTCTGATACGGTTTTTCATTTAAAATTAGAAAGACAGGTTAAAGCCAGGGACTTTGTTTTCAGTTTCAGAAGGATACTGGATCCTGCGATAGCATCTTCGGGTTTGTGGATATTTGATTGTGTCTCCAGGCAGAGCGGCAGCCCGGCCTTTTATGCCATTGATGACAGCACATTTGTCATAAAGCTCAGCAAGCCGTTCCCGCCGTTTTTATCTCTATTGGCAATGCCGTATGCATCGGTAGTCCCCGAAAAAGCGGTAAGCAGCTACGGGAGATATTTCAGAAGCCATCCTGTAGGGACCGGACCGTTCATGTTCAAATACTGGAAAGAAGGGGTCAAGCTTGTCCTGCTAAAGAACCCTGAATATTTTGAAAATGAAAACGGGAGCAGCCTGCCCTTTATTGACGGGGTAAGTATTAGTTTTCTCTCCGACAAGCAATCGGCATTCCTTGAATTCGTAAAAGGCAGGCTTGATTTCATTTCAGGCCTTGATCCTTCATACAAGGATGAATTGCTTACCAGGCAGGGTAAGCTTCAGCCGAAATACAGATCTGCCGTTGAGCTTATTTCACAGCCTTACCTGAATACCGAATACCTGGGTTTCCTGGTGGACCAGGAAGCGGTAGGGGGTAAGCCGAACCCTCTTCATGATAAAAGGGTCAGGCAGGCGATAAACCTGGCGTTTGACAGGAATAAAATGATCACATACCTGAGAAATAATATAGGTACCCCGGGAATCTACGGCATAATTCCCCTGGGCCTGCCCTCCTTTGATTCCTCCACGGTATATTATAATTTTGATCTTGAAAAAGCCAGGCGTTTGCTTGCTGAAGCAGGCTATCCTGGCGGGAAAGGCATGCCGCCCGTAACCCTTGTGTCAACGCCTGATTACCTGGATTTCTGCAAGCATATTCAGCAGCAGCTGACCGAACTGGGGGTTGAGATGAAAATTGAGATCAGCACACCCGCAGCGGCAAAGCAGATGAAAGCTGAGGCCAGGCTTCCTTTCTTCAGGGCTTCCTGGATAGCAGATTACCCTGACGCGGAAAATTACCTGCTTATGTTCCTCAGCCTGAACTTCTGTCCCCGGGGCCCGAATTACACGCATTTTTCCAACCATGAATTTGATCGGCTTTATGAACTTGCCATGCATCAGACCAATGATTCGGTGAGGTATTCCATTTACAATAAGATGGAACGCCTGGTCATGGAAGAATCACCCCTGGTGGTTTTATATTATGACCAGGTGCTGAGGTTCGTAAGAAAAGAAGTGAGCGGGCTGGGAAGCAATCCCATGAATATGCTGATCCTGAAAAGGGTCAGAATCACTCATTGATCATTGTAACGAGACCGTCATAAGCCAGGCTGACGTTCCCTGGCAAAAATTTTGAAACTTCGCTATACCTCCCCATCTGGTGGCTGATATGCGTGAGAAAACCCTGCCTGGGCTTGAGCTCATCCATCAGGGCCAGGGCTTCTTCAAGGTTGAAATGGGAATAGTGTTTTTCTTTTCTAAGGGCATTGAGGACTATGACCTCGGAACCTTTGATTTTTTCTTTTTCTGCGGATGAGATCCTCACCGCATCCGTGATGTACGTGAAATTTCCGAACCTGAACCCGAACACGAAGTTACTGTCATTGTAATGAACCGCCCTGACAGGAATTACAGGCAACCCGGCAACTTCGAAGGGTTTATTAACCAGGTTGTGCAGGATCATTTCCGGGACTCCTGGGTAGGGTTCCTTATCGAAGGCATACGAATATTCGACTTTGATGACGTCCTGAACAAGTTTTTCGGCATATACATCCATAGGCCTCTTCAGGATATAATTGAAGGCCCTAACGTCATCCAGCCCCCCGATGTGATCCTTATGTCCGTGCGTGACAAGGATCGCATCAATACTTCCTACCTTGCTGACAAGCATCTGCTGCCTGAAGTCTGGGCCGCAATCCACAACGATTTTCCGCTTCTGCCATTCAACCAGGACAGACGACCTGAGCCTTTTGTCGCGAGGGTCGTCCGAAGTACAGGTCGTGCAACTGCAACCTATGACTGGCACGCCTTGTGATGTGCCTGTTCCGAGAAATGTAACTTTCAAGATCAGAGGGATAAAAGTTTTTTTTCGATATCTTTCATAAGCCACATTGGTGTGGAAGTGGCTCCGCATATTCCCACGGTATCATTCTTCTCAAACCAGTTTTCAAAGATATCGGCGGGGGAACTTACAAAATAGGTATTGGCATTTTCCTGCCGGCAGACATGGAAAAGCACACTGCCGTTTGAAGAACGTTTGCCTGCGACAAAAATAATCTTCCTGAACTTTCTGCTGAACTGCTTCAGGCTTGGTTCCCGGTGAGAAACCTGCCTGCAAATGGTATCCTTGACAGTAACGTCAATTCCTGCATCTTCGAGTTTCCTTACAATATCATAAAAACTGTCGATTGACATGGTGGTCTGGCTGTAAAGCGTGATCTTTTCAGGCATAACCTGGAAGTCCAGGTCTTCAAGATGCCCGAAAACCACGGCTTTGTTGCCAATCTGGCCGTTCAGCCCTATGACTTCAGGGTGGTTGGGTTTTCCGTACAGATAAATGGTTTCGCCTTTGTCGTATGATTCCCTGAAACGTTTCTGAAGTTTTAAAATAATGGGGCAGGATGCGTCGATGATACGGTTCCCGTTCTTCAGTGCGACTTGATAACTGTCGGGAGGCTCACCATGAGCCCTGAATAAGATTGTTTTATGCTGGATCCGGTCAAGATCACTTTTTGTAATATTGACCATGCCCTCAATCTCAAGACGTTTCACCTCTTCATCATTATGAACGATCTCGCCAAGGCAGAAAAGCTCACCTGTAGCTTTTAATTCATGTTCAGCCTTTTCAATGGCACCGACAACTCCGAAGCAGAAGCCCGACTTGTCATCAATCTCGACCTTTAGATCCAGCCTTGTCATTAGAGTTATGAAAGATATTGTTCTAGAATTGTAAACAGCAGGCTTTTACTGATTGGCTTAGGAATATAATTGTCAAACCCACTTTGCAATGCTTTTTCTTCATCCCCGTATAAAGCGTGAGCAGTCATGGCAATGACCGGCAGTTTTGGCCTCAGCGTTTTCGACATCCTTGTCGCTTCATATCCGTCCATGACCGGCATTTTAATGTCCATAAGAACAACAGAGATCTCATCATGGGTGTCGATCATTTCAAGGGCTTCCTTACCGTTCCTGGCCCATAAGAGAGTTGCATCAGAATGTTTAATGATGGTCTTGATGAGAAGGTAATTTGACTCTTCATCTTCAACCAGGAGTATTGTTTTATTATGCAGGAATTCAAGGGCCTGGGTACCACTGCTGCTGCCCTTGGAAACCTGCCAGCTCATATCCCTGCATGGGATCATAAAATAAAATGCAGATCCATGGTCAGGTTCCGACTCCACCCAGATATTACCGTTCAGTAATTCGGTAAGACGTTTGCTGATGGACAAGCCAAGGCCGGTCCCTCCGAATTTTCTTGTAAAAGTTTCATCGGCCTGCCTGAATTTTTCGAAAATGGTCTTTTGTAAAACTGGCGAAATGCCTATCCCTGTGTCTTTGACAAAGAATATTATTTCCTTGCCGTTGCCAACTGTATACCCGTATTCAATTGACCCCAGATCGGTGAATTTAACGGCGTTTTTCAGGATATTGCTGAAGATCTGGAAAAGCTTGTTCTGATCAGTGAACAGGTAGAGGTCGGGCAGGGAGGGATCAGGACTGAAATGGACAGCCAGGTTTGACTTGTCCATGCTCTTGATCTCGGTGTAAAGCACTTCGTTAAAATGGCTTCGGAATTTCTCAAAAGAGAAATGCTCCATTTCCACTTTGATCTCACCTGCTTCTATCATGGATATATTGAAAAGATCCTCGATAATATTCAGAAGGTTCTTGCCGCTTTTATGAATGATCTTTATATATTCCTCCTGGTCGGCAGGATCCATGTCCTTGCTCATGATCCCTGAAAACCCAATTATGGCATTCAGAGGGGTCCTTAATTCATGCGACATGGTTGCAAGGAAGGCAGACTTCAGGCGGTCGCTTTCTTCTGCGTGTTCCTTGGCTTTTATCAGCTCAAGTTCAGTTCTCTTTTTAACATAGGCCATACCAATGCTGATTGCCGCAGTGTTGAGGACATTCTCTTCTGCCTCAGACCAGGTTCTTTCAGTGGTACAGTCATCAAACCCGATAAATCCCCAGAAATTCGATTCAATGAATATCGGAATGGCAAGAAGGGATTTTACTGATTCAGGCTCCAGTACTATACGTTCCAGATCGGGGAATTCCTTTACCAGGCCTTTTATTGATTTGCCGCCCGAGAGCCGCTCAAACCAGCGGGGGAAGGACGTTTGGTACGAAAGGTGTTCATTTTCCTTTGCCGCCCTTAGCCCGAGGGTGCCATCGTTTGTCCATTGCTGCCTGAGGCGCATCCCAATTTCAGGAGTCTTATCGCCCCTGACATTCTCAAAAATATATACCCTGTCGGCATTGATGGCCTCGCCCAGTATCTGCAAAGCTTCCTGGATCGCAATCTCGAGGTCGGAACGGTGGAGCAGGCTTATTACTGCCCGTGATATGGACTGCAGGAGGCGGTCACGCCGCTTTAGTTCAGATTCTTCACGTTTCCTTTCAGTTATATCCCTGGTGATGCCGTGCACTGCGATGAGCCTGTTGTTTTCATCCAGGACAACATTGGCATGGACCTCCCCGGTTTTTAAAGAGCCGTTTTTACACTTATGCTGGATCTCTATTATGGTTGACATTCCCGGAACAAGTTTTCCCTGGTCTGATATTCTTTTATAATCCCTGAACTTGTCAGCAACAATTTTAAGAGACTCCGGAGGGTAAACATTCTCAGGTCCCAGGTGCGTAAATTCCTCCACTGTGAACCCACGCTGGTTTTTTATCGACGGGCTTACATAAAGATATTTCATGTTGACATCCATCATCCATATCACATCTGAAACATTTTCGGCAATTGTGCGGTATTTTTCCTCGCTCAGCTGCAACGCCTTCTCCTTTTGCTGCAATGCCGTAATATCATGCATGTATATGCAATGCCCTGTAATATCGCCTTTTTTATTAAAAAGCGAGGTGATGTTGATTTCTATGAATTTCGGGGGCAGGGCGTAGACTGTTTCTTCCGATTCGCTTTCCAGGGCTTTGATGACAATTTGCAGGTATTCATAGTTTATCTCTCCTGTTTTTTTTCCGATGATATCTTCATCCTTGCCCATTCCCAGTACCGCCCTTGCAGCAGGGTTTATGTCAACAATTCTGTTTGAGGAATCCAAAACAAGAACCCCGTCCAACATGGTTTCAAGCAGCAGTGTCCTTGCTCTTGGAAGGAGGTCGAGAAATCTCAGCTTTGCTATTGCATACACCAGGATTATTCCCGAACCGGAGAAAGCTATACGTGTTAGGTCAAGTCCCGGCAGTGGATTGAGGCCGGTAAGGTAACATATATTGCCTATCCATGGTAGCAGGGCTGCAATGAGCAGGGAAATCATCTGGTACCTGAAAGTATACCTGGACAGTATGAGTGAGTTGATAAGGAGGATAAGGCTGGATAAAAGCACCAGGTAGGAATATCCCATAAAACCAATCCAGAACCCCACTCCATGATGATAGATAATCTGGTTGGACGCTGCCGGGCCCGGGGAAAAGCCGGTCCATATAAGATGATGCTGGTTATTTGTTAATGCCGCCAGGAAAGTTAAGACCGGAACAAGGAAAAGGAGAGAGGTCCAGTAAAATTTAATTTTAACCGAAGGATGGGTATATTGAATAATAAAAAGAAGCAACAATACAGGAACATTGACCCCGCCAAGGTACTCGATTTTCGACCAGAGAAGTTTTGCTGAAAGAGATGTTGAAGATGTCTCGAACATCCCGCCAAAGCACCACCAGGCTGTAAAGAGCATGAGCACAGCGAGAGTCCTCGCTCCCGACACGTTCCTGTGCCTGAAAGCAATATAAGCGGGAATCAGGGAAATAAATGCTGTTAGTGCGTAAAGAACGGTATAGATATTGACGTCGAATCCTGTCATTCGTTTTCTTTTATGCGCCGTAAATTTACAAAAACCCTTGGTTCGTCTGATAATCTTTTCAGGGATTTGACGTTATATCCTTTTGTCGTAACTTTGCATTATTGCTGCAAGGTTCATGAACCTGAAAGATATGTTTGATAAGATAAGAAGAAAAATAGGTCAGTATTACTTTTTGAAGGAGAGACTTAAATCGGACCCCGCTCATGGTATGGTCAACCTCCCTGCAGCAAGGAAAGTGGGAATACTGTATACCCTTGAAGATATCCCCGACTACGATAAAGTGTCGGAATTTGTTGCCCAGCTGCAGCTTGAACATAAAGAAGTGAAAGCTCTGGGCTTTGTTAAAAGCAAGAATCTTATCCAGCGTTTCCTTCCGAAATTATCATACGATTTTTTCTCAGGTAAGGATGTTACCTGGTTTTACAAGCCCGTCCATAAAACAGTTAAGGATTTCATAGACAAGGAATTCGATCTCCTGATCGATCTCAGTCTTTCAGATTCCTTCCCTTTAAAATATATTGCCGGATTGTCGAGGTCGGTATGCAGGGTAGGCAAATTTTCAGAGGATAACGTATCTTATTATGACCTGATGATTGATATAAAACCTGCTGTTACACTTGATGAATACCTGGTTCAGATCAGGCATTATCTTACCATTATCAAGACCGATGAAAGACGTCCGCAGTAAATTAAAAGGAACAGGAGTTGCCATAGTCACTCCTTTCAAAAAATCAGGAGCCATCGATTTCAAAGCTTATGAAAAAGTGATGAACCATATCATCACGGGTGGTTGTGAATTTGTTGTTGTACTTGGAACCACTGGGGAGTCTCCGACTGTTTCCAGGGAGGAAAAACGTGACCTTGTCAGTTTTTCAGTGGAAAAGAACGGGGGCAGGCTGCCTCTTGTAGTTGGAATAGGAGGGAACAGCACTTCAGAAGTTATTGATGCTATCCAGCATACCTCATTTAAAGGAGTGGATGCAGTGTTATCGGTTTCCCCCTATTATAATAAGCCGCAGCAGGAAGGTATTTTCAGGCATTTCAAAGCAGTTTCTGAAGAAAGCCCTGTGCCGGTGATCCTGTATACTGTCCCCGGCAGGACCGGCAGCAATATTGCTGCTGCAACCACAATAAGGCTTTCGAAAGAGTGCAAAAACATTATAGGGATCAAGGAGGCATCAGGAAGCATTGATCAGATCTCACAGGTTTTGAAGAACCGCCCTAAGGATTTCCTGGTGATATCTGGAGATGATGCACTTACATTATCTCTGCTGGCTCTTGGAGCCGACGGGGTGATCTCAGTGGTAGCCAATGTTTTTCCCAAAGAATTCTCCACCATGGTAAGGCTCGGGCTTAAAGGCGATTTCAAAAAAGCAAGGGAGATACATTTCAGGCTGCTTGATTTTATAAATTCTTTGTTTGCTGATGGCAGCCCGGCGGGTGTTAAGGCTGCTCTTGAAATAAAAAAACTTGCAGGCAACTATCTCAGGCTGCCACTGGTCCCTGTCAATGATACTACCTATAAACTAATCCAACAGCTTATCAGACTATGAAAAAATTACTCCCTTTCTTCCTTTTGTTCTTCATTGCCGCCCTGTTTGTTAATCTCCGATCATACGGTCAGAATAAGACCGGGGACTTATTCGGCGGGAAAAAAGAGATCTATTTTAAATTTAATATTTTTGACAGGGCAGAGATCGAGGTGATTACCAGGATCATTTCCATCGACAATGTGAAAGGCCTGGAGGTTTGGGCTTATGCCAACCGCCAGGAATATGAAAAATTCAGCAGGCTGGGATATGAGATCACTCTGCTCCCGAGCCCGGGAAGCCTTCTTTCTGATGCAGAACTGATGAAACCAGCGGGCTCACGAACGCCTGCATCGCCCGGAGCCTGGAATTTCTATCCTACCTACCAGCAGTATATTGACACCATGGTCTATTTCAGCAATGCCTACCCCTCTATTTGTAAGCTGGATACCATAGGTACAAGTGTTGACGGCCGTCTTCTGCTCGCAATGAAGATCACTAAAGATGTTAATGCCGAAGGGGCCAAGCCACAGTTCTTTTATACCAGCACAATTCATGGGGACGAAGTTACCGGTTATGTAGGTATGCTGCATCTGATCGAATACCTTCTGACTAATTATGGAACGGATCCGAGGCTGACCCGGATCGTGGATAGTATCGAACTCTACATTAACCCGCTGGCCAACCCTGACGGAACATATGCCGGCGGCAACAATACAGTCAGCGGTGCCACCTATAACAATGGAAATAATATCAACCTGAACAGGAATTTCCCTGATCCTGTTTATGGTCAGCATCCCGACGGAAATTCATGGCAACCTGAGACTGTGGCATTTATGAATTTTGCCGGATCCAAGAACTTTACGATATCGGCCAACTTCCACGGGGGAGCCGAAGTTTTTAATTATCCCTGGGATGACAAGCCGGCAATAGCTGCCGATGATTCCTGGTGGCAGTTTGTTGGTCACGAGTTTGCCGACACCTGCCATCATTATGGGCCGTCAGGTTATTTTACAGATGTGGCTCCAAGCGGAATAACTAATGGTTATGCATGGTACCAGGTCACCGGAGGCAGGCAGGATTACCATAATTATTTTCATCATAACCGTGAAGTAACCATCGAGATATCCGCTGTGAAGATGCCTCCGGCCAACCAGCTGGTTTTGTATTGGAATTACCTGTACCGTTCATACCTGAATTTTATTGAACAATCCCTGTACGGTATTCATGGCATAGTTACAGATACCGCAACGGGCCAGCCTCTCAGGGCATTCATCTATATTACCGGCCATGATAAGGATAGTTCGCAGATCTATTCAAGGCTTCCGGGTGGTTACTATGACAGGGTGATTGACCAGGGATCATGGAATCTCACATTTGCCTCGCCGGGTTACTATACAAAGACCATCAGCAACATCAGCGTGGTACATTACCAGGGTGTGCATCTTGACGTACAGCTTAAATCCCTGACTTACGGCACATCCGACCTGAATCACGGAGAGCTTACAATTTATCCTTCGCCTGCAAATACCGACATCCATATAGTGTTCCCTGAGATGGACTCAAAACGCTGGAAACTCGGCATAATGAATGCCATAGGGGCTTCTGTTCTTTCAACGGAGATTTTC
>JBAXBP010000131.1:0-9760 GCA_037141915.1 Bacteroidota bacterium
TGTAATCATGCGGAATCATCTGTGGATTCCATGCTTTCATCTTATCAATGGTAACACGTATAATATCATTAAGTTATGGGCACCTTCCCTTGTCACCGAGAGGCTTCATGAAAAGTCAGGGTTCATCTTCCGCCTGCTGGATGAATATGCCGATTGGGATGAGGTGTTATATATATTACTTGCTGCCGGATTTGGTTTCAGGATCAACGCACTTCCGTTCGAGTTGCTTGCAAGGTCGGTCCCCCTGAAAATTATAAGGAGAAATGCCGACAGCCTGTTCAGGCTTGAAGCGCTGTTATACGGACAATCGGGATTGATAGGCAGGAATCCCCGCGACAAATACCGGCGTTCCCTTCAAAAGGAATATCTTCACCTGCAGCGGAAATATGGTTTAAAGCCTTTAAAACCATCACTTTGGAAATGGCTGAGGCTTCATCCGGGGAATTTTCCCGATATACGGATCAGCCAGCTTGCACAATGCATGTTCAATTGCAAGGCTGAACCCCGCTACCTCCTCGATATTACCGATATAAAACGACTTGAAGATTTTTTTATGCTGAAGGCCTCTCAATACTGGGATACACATTACCGCTTCGGAAAAAGTTCGGGAAGAAAAGAAAAGAGAACAGGAGTGAGTTCGGCCAGGTTATTGCTGATTAACAGTCTTGCCCCATTTCTTTTTGCGTTTGGATCGGCAAGGGACATAAGCCCTTTCAGCATGAGAGCCATCGAACTTCTTGAAAGCCTTGAGGGAGAAGAAAATCATGATACCAGGATGTGGAGTACGCTGGGGGTCAGGGCTGCCAATGCAATGGAATCACAAGCACTGATCCAGCTAAAACGAAATTATTGTGATCATAAAAGATGCCTTGAATGCAGGGCAGGTTTAAAATTACTGGGTAAGATGCCCATGCAATGAAGAGTTCCGGGTTGATCAAGGATTTCCTGAATTTTAACAGGGCTGAACAGAGAGGGATCATTGTGCTCCTGGTCCTCCTGCTCCTGGCGGCAACAGCAAACGGCTTATGGCCGGAGGGAAGTGTTGTCCCTTCTGTTAATTTCCCGGGCCTGGAGAAAGAACTCAGGGATTTTGAGACAGGGATCCGGCGGGCGAGAATTGAGGATTCTGTCAGCAGTGCCCGCCGGTTCAGAAAATCATGGTTGTCAGCAGAGAAATCAAAAGATTCAGGCAGGGCATCACAGCATCAGTTGATGCCTGTTCTGATTGTCGACATCAATACGGCCGACACCCTTGAGCTTCAAAGGCTGAAAGGGATAGGCCCTTCCTATGCAAGGAGAATATCAGGATACAGGAATAAACTGGGAGGGTTTATAAACTGCCGGCAGGTCCTTGAAGTCTGGGGTATGGATACTTCACTCTACAACCTCATCCGGGAGCATATTATAATAAAATCAGATTCGGTAAGGAAAATTGACATAAACACCATTTCATTCAAGGAACTGATGAAACACCCTTATTTCCCTTATGAGATCACCCGTGCCGTTATCCTCTACAGGCAGAAACATAAGTTGTTCAGGACTGTTGACGAGCTGCACCAGCTGGAAGGAGTCAACGATTCTGTGTTTAGAAGGATAATGCCATATGTGCAAGTGGGCAGGTAAAAGAATGTACATGGTACATTAATTCAGGTCATCGGTGGTTGATGTGCTTTTCCAGTAGGCATCCTCCTCCTGTTCATTGTCATCTTCATCATCCCAAACGTAGACTTTTTTCTGGGGGCCTGATTTCCTGTACCAGATTGCAAGGAGCGCTCCCGATAACAAGCCCATCAGGTGGGATTCCCAGGAAATATGCTCCTTGGGGAAGAACTGAGGGAATAGTCCCCACAGAAGGCTTCCATACAGGAATGTTACCAGCAGGGTGATGATCATAAGCCTTTGTTCTCTGCGGATAATCCCGCTGAGAAACAGGAATGAGGCCAGTCCGTATATGATCCCGCTGGCTCCTATATGGGCGCCGCTTCCCCTGGCAAAAACCCATACCCAGGCTCCCGTCATCAGCCAGATCAGGAAAAAAACCTGCCAGGCCAGGGGACGGTAAAAATAGAATAGCAGGGATCCGAGGACCAGGAGGGGAACTGTGTTGGCGAAGAGATGCGAAAAATTCGCGTGAAGGAGGGGGGCTGTGATGATACCAAGCAACCCCTTGGCCTTGAGAGGATAAAGCCCGTATTCGTTCATGCCCATGTCCCAGATCACATCCGCAGCTCTGATAAGCCAAAGAAGAAGCATAAAAGCCACAGGAAATATCATGCTTTGATAAAAGCGTTTTTGCTCGGTCCGTAATGTGTCGGTTGCGGATTGATCTTGCAAGGGAGCTGTTGTTAAAAGTCTGTTAAGGCAGGTTAAAATTAGTTAAATCAATATGCTACGTCAAAAGGTATGCCAAAAATGGATAATTTTGACGAAATTTAAATATCAGCCTGTAATTAAATAATGATATGATGTTAAAGACAACGATTCAGAAAGCCCTGTTATCCGTGATCGTCTTATGGATATTCAGCGCCATACCTGCAGGAGCCCAGGCCCAGAAAGATTTTTACTCCAGTCTGAAAAAGATCAACGCCTTTTACCAGATGATTGAGTTTGCATACGTGGACACCGTCAATCAAGGCAAACTTGTTGAAAAAGCGATAGTTGAAACGTTGAAGGAGCTCGACCCCCATTCCATGTATATCTCCAAGAAAGATGTGCAGCGTGCCAATGAACCCCTGGAAGGTAATTTTGACGGGATAGGGATACAGTTCGAGATACTGAGGGATACCATCAACGTGGTGCACACTATTTCGGGTGGCCCGAGTGAGAAACTGGGGATCATGCCGGGCGACAAGCTCATAAAGATCGACGGGCAGGCTGCCACTGGAAAGACAATAACGAACCAGTTTGTTCTCGATCACCTGAGAGGAAAAAGGGGGACTAAAGTTGATGTTGTTATTGCAAGAAGCGGGAAGAAGGATCCTATCGATTTTTCGATTATCCGCGACAAGATTCCCCTGAACAGCATTGATTCGTATTATATGATCAACGCTGAAACGGGTTATATAAACCTAAACAGGTTTGCCCAGACTTCCGACCAGGAATTTGCCGATGCTCTCAGCAAGCTTCAGAGCCAGGGTATGAAAAACCTCATCCTCGACCTGAGGAATAATACAGGAGGTTATATGGGGATAGCTATTGAGCTGGCAGACCATTTCCTTGATGCAGGCAAGCTTATCGTTTATACCGAGGGGATACACAGTCCCAGGGAAGATTATAAATCAACACCCAGCGGGCTGTTTGAAAAAGGGAAGCTGGTGATCATGATGAACGAGAATTCAGCATCGGCAAGCGAGATTGTTGCAGGTGCAGTCCAGGACTGGGACCGCGCGGTAATCGTTGGCCGAAGGTCGTTCGGCAAGGGGCTTGTCCAAAGGCCGTTTTCACTGCCCGACAGTTCCCAGGTCAGGCTTACAACCGCAAGGTATCATACGCCTTCGGGCCGTTGCATCCAGAAATCCTATGCCGAAGGAGTTGATAAATACTATATGGACTTTGCAAAAAGGGTAAAGCGGGGTGAGCTCATACATCCCGACAGCATTAAATTTCCCGACTCCCTGAAGTTTCAGACTTCGAAAAAACGGGTGGTTTACGGCGGAGGCGGTATCATGCCTGATGTATTCATCCCCTGGGATTCAACCATCATCTCCGATTATTACCTGGATCTCCGCAGGAAGAATGTAATCAATCTTTTCGTGGGTGATTATGTCGACAGGAACCGCCAGAACCTGCAGGTCTCTTATCCTGATTTCAAAAAGTTCAATAAAGATTTCGCTGTAGATTCATCGTTCATGAAACCTTTCTTTGAACAGGCTGAAAAACTGGGTGTAAAGTTCGATGAAAAAGGATATTCCGCTTCCTCGAAGCTTATCCGGGCGCAGGTAAAGGGTCTTATTGCCGAGAAGCTCTTCAACCTCAGCGCTTACTATGAAGTGACCAACCAGGTCGATGAGGAAGTGAACAAAGCAGTTGAGGTTATAGAGGATAGCGCACTTTTTGACAAACTAAAGATCGATCGTTGATTTGGATCTTCAGGAAACATTACCATTCATCCATATTGCCTTGCCGGTTCAGAACGAGCCACAATTCCTTCGTCGGCTTGTCGATTGTATTTCACACCAGACCTACACCAGGTTCAGGGTTTACATATGCGTGAACCAGCCTGAGTCGTGGTGGAATGATCCTGATAAATCGGAGATCTGTCTTACCAACGAAATGACCCTGGAGTGGCTTTATACCCTTGACCCTGAAATTTTTGAGATCATCGACAGGGCTTCCAGTGGCAAGGGCTGGGACCAGAAAAACTACGGCATTGGCTGGGCGCGTAAAGTCCTCATGGACAGGATCAGCCGGCTCGCCTCTGATGCAGATCTTATCCTCAGCCTTGATGCCGACACTACGTTTAACGAGAATTATTTCTTATCGGTAGCCCTGAATTTCTTTAATAATCCTGATGCCGTTGCACTCTCGGCTCCTTATTTTCATATGGTCTCCCCTGATCCCAGGGCATACAGGGCCGTGCTTCGTTACGAGATCTACATGCGGCATTACCAGCTCAGCCTCTGGCGTATCGGCAGTCCCTATACCTTCACTGCATTGGGATCGGCTATGGCCTGTCCTGTCTGGGCCTATAATGCGGTAGGAGGGATGACCCCGAAAACCAGCGGCGAGGATTTTTATTTTCTTCAGAAGTTAAGGAAATACGGCAGGATATTATTCTGGAATGATGAGAAGGTCTTTCCCGAAGCAAGGTTCAGCAACCGTGTGTTTTTCGGAACCGGGCCGGCAATGATCAAAGGCGATTCGGGCGACTGGAGCAGTTATCCCATATATGCTTCGGAATTGTTCGATGAGATATGGGAAACCTATGAACTATTCCCGTCGTTTTTCATAAAAACCCAACAGACTCCGGTCGTTGAATTCCTGCAAAAACAGTTGCGCGAAGCTGATCCTTTTGCACCCATGAGAAAGAATTTTAAAACCGTTGAGAATTTCATACGCGCCTGCCACGAGAAATTTGACGGATTAAGGATTCTTCAGTATCTGAAGGCAAACCAGGAGAAATACCCGGGTACCGACGAGGAACATTTGGTTAAATTCCTGCTGGCGAATTATGACGAAGCCCAGCTGAGGTACCTTGAAATTGCCTTCAGTGAATTTTTATTTGACAAAACTCCCCTGCCTGAACTGGAGAAGATCAGGCTCCTTTTATTTGAGAAGGAGGAAGAGTCGAGATTTATTTCAGCACTGTATTGACAAGAGATGCGGCCTCTTCAAGTGTTGTGGCCGAATGAACCTTAAGCCCTGATTCATCAATCAGTTTTTTTGCTTCCACGGCATTGGTCCCCTGCAGGCGCACGATGATGGGAACCCTGATGTCGCCTATATTTTTATAAGCATCAACAATACCCTGTGCAACACGGTCGCAACGCACAATGCCTCCAAAAATATTGACCAGTATTGCTTTTACAGCAGGGTCCTTCAGGATGATCCTGAAGCCTTCTTCAACACGCTTGGCATTGGCGCTGCCTCCCACATCAAGGAAATTGGCTGGATCCCCGCCCGAAAGCTTTATGATGTCCATCGTAGCCATGGCCAGTCCTGCCCCGTTGACCATACAACCTACGTTGCCGTTGAGTTTGACATAATTCAGGTCATAACGGGAAGCCTCGACTTCAATCGGGTCCTCCTCATTAAAGTCACGCATGGAAGCAATATCAGGATGACGGAACAAGGCATTGTTATCTATCACCACCTTGGCATCGGCAGCAATGATCTTATCGTCGGATGTTTTAAACAAAGGATTTATTTCGATAAGGGATGCATCGGATTGGATATATGCAGTATAGATGGCATTCAGGAATTTGACCATGTTCTTGAACGCATCGGCTTTAAGTTCCAGATTGAATGCAACTTTTCTTGCCTGGTATTGCTGCAGCCCGAGCTTCGGGTCTATTTCCTCGGTAAAGATCTGCCCGGGGGTTTCCTCTGCAACCTTCTCTATATCCATGCCTCCGCGGGGTGAGTACATGATGATGATATGGCCCGATTTCCTGTTGAGCAACAGGCTGAGATAAATTTCTGAAGGCTGGTTAGGCCCGGGGTAATAGATGTTTTGTTCAACATAAACCTTTCTGACAAGTTTTCCTTCAGCGCTTGTCTGTGGAGTGATCAGCATCATGCCGATGATCTCGTCGGCATATTGCCTCACCTCATCAATGCTCTTTGCGATTTTCACTCCGCCGCCTTTACCGCGGCCCCCTGCATGAACCTGGGCCTTGATCACCCATTTGTCGGTCCCTGTTGAGGATCGAAGGACTTCAGCAACTTTTACTGCTTCCTCAGGTGTGTTGGCAACTCCTCCTTCAGGAACGGGGACTCCGTATTGTTTCAGAATGATCTTACTTTGGTATTCATGCAGGTTCATAGATCAATAGATTATTTTAATTTTTATAATTTAATGTAATTCAATAATTTGTAATATGGAAGTTGCTGAAGATCAGCCCAGGATTCCGGTTCTCAAAAGTAAGCTTTAGGTTTGGAATTACAAAATATTTCCTGACCCCGGAATTTTTTACCTTTGCCCTTTCTTTTCACATGATCATTGCCAGGGATATTTACAAAGCATTCGGCGAGCTGAATGTTCTTAAAGGAATCAGCCTCGAAATAAAGGACGGTGAGATTATTTCCATTGTCGGGGCTTCGGGTGCTGGGAAATCCACATTGCTTCATATTATTGGTACCCTTGACAAGGCCGATTCAGGTTTTATTGAGATAGACAAGGTGAAGTTTGACGGGCTTTCCGACAAAAAAATGTCGGAATTCAGGAATAAACATATAGGGTTCGTTTTCCAGTTCCATCACCTCCTTCCTGAATTCACCGCCATCGAGAACGTTTGCATCCCGGGCTTTATCAGGGGTGGTTCAAAAAACGAAACTGTTGAGAAGGCCAGGGAACTTATGGACATCCTTGGACTTACCGGCCGCATTAAGCATAAGCCATCGGAACTTTCTGGTGGTGAGCAGCAGAGGGTTGCAATTGCAAGAGCCCTGATCAACGACCCTGGTGTTATCCTGGCTGATGAACCATCGGGCAACCTTGACAGCAACTCAGCCATGGAATTGCATAAACTGTTTTTCAGTTTAAGGGAAAGGCTTCACAAAACCTTCGTGATCGTAACGCATAATACTGAACTTGCCGGTATGGCCGACCGGAAACTGACGATACGAGATGGCGTCATAATTCAGTAATTGAAATTATTTCCTGGTTTTTACGTTATACTTTACGAGGACATTAAGAAAGGCATTAACAACCGAGATATTGCATGAAACTGTTACCACGGAAATCAGGATACCTTGCTTCCATTATTACTCTTGTTTCGCTTACTGCGCTTGCCTTGGTGGTTTATACAGTCTCCCTGCCATTAACTCCTGATCATTACCCTTCCGACACTGCCTCTTCAGTTTCGCCCGACACGCTGAACAAGGCAAGGCCCCAGCAAGGTGATACTGCTTATAACAACCTTCTAAAAAAAGCTGATGCCTGTCTGAAGGCAAACAATCTTCAGGCCTCTCTTGAGGAGCTTGAAAGGGCCGAGAAGCTAAAACCTAACGACAAGACAGTCAATGCCCGTATCGCCCAGGTGAAAGGCATGATAAGTGATAATGGAAAAAAACGGGCCGATTTCATGAACTCCGTTGTTGCAGGTGATGCGGCATTTCAGAAGAAGGATTACCTGAATGCCAAGGCTTATTACCAGATTGCATTGAACCTTGTGCCTGGTGATTCCACCGCAAAGGAAAAGTTGAAGAAGACCATGGACCTCATACGTTCCCAGAAAGCTTCGAATACCTTATATGATGTTGCCGTTGCGAATGCCGACAGGCTTTTCCAGGCAGGGGAGTATGATAAAGCCAACGAGGAATACCAGAATGCCTCGCATATACTTCCCTCGGAGCAGTACCCTAAACAGAAGATCAATGAGATCGTAAAGATCAGGGTTGAACAGCAGATGACCGACGGGGAGTATACCACATCCATAAAGAACGGGGACCAGTATTATAATGCCAAAAACTGGCAGCCTGCGCTTCTTGAGTACAGGAATGCATCGAAGATAAGGCCCCTTGAAAAATATCCCAAGGACAGGATCGCAGAACTTACACTTCTGGTAGCTGACCAAAGAATGAAAGATGAGGCATATACTAAATTGATAGCTGATGCCGACCAGCTTTTTGCCTCAAAATCATACACGGCAGCAAAAAAGGATTATGTCAATGCTTCAAAGTTAAAGCCCGACCAGGGCTATCCTAAGAATAAGATCATTGAAATTGACCGTCTGCTTGCAGCCTTGTCGAAGACGCAGAAGGATTACGACCAGTATGTGAGCCTGGCCGACAGTTTTTATATCGACAAGAACTTTATCAGGGCCAGGGATTATTACACCCTTGCCCTGAATACCAAGCCGGGCGAGAGCTATCCGAAGGTGATGCTTGAAAAGGTGAACCCGATGGTTGCCGGGCAGGAAGCAGGGGAGAAGGCAAAGGAGGAGTCGTACCAGAGCGCTATTGCTGTAGCCGATAAAGAGTTCTCTGGAAAAAACTACGAACAGGCGAAAACTGAATACCTGAGGGCCTCCGTCATGAAGCCGGCCGAGGCTTATCCTAAAGTAAAAATTTCTGAAATCGATAAACTTTTAGCTGAACAGAAGCAGGCAGAGCTTGCAGCAGCGGCAGCAAAACAGGCGGAGCTTGAAAAACAGAAGCAGGCAGAGCTTGCAGCAGCGGCAGCAAAACAGGCGGATCTTGAGAAGCAGAAGCAGGCTGAGCTGGCTGCAGCAGCGGCCGATATGGCAAAGCAGCAGGCCCTGGATAAACAATACCAGGCGGATATAAATGCGGGAGATAAGCTGCTTGCCGCTAAATCCTATGCTGAAGCAAAGACGCAATACAATGCTGCTCTGATTCTGAAACCGGGAGAAGCCTACCCTGGAACTAAAATTGCAGAGATAGACAAACTGCTTGAGGATATATCGAAGCAGAAAGCGCTGGACGCGGAATATGCGGGAATCCTGGCTTCAGGTGAAAAACTTTTCAAGGCCAGGTCGTGGGAGCAGGCTAAGACTGAATACCAGAAAGCATTGGTGCTGAAACCCGATGAGATCCTTCCGAAAAAGCGTATTGCCAGTATTGACAGCATAGGGGAGGTGCTCCTGAAACAGAAATCCCTGGAAGAACAGTATACCGGCATCATTACAAACGCTGACCAGCTGTTAGCTGCAAAGACCTATGACCAGGCAAGGCAGGAGTACCTGAAAGCCTCAGCAATGAAGCCATCCGAGACATACCCTAAACTGAAGATCCAGGAGATCGATAAGCAGCTTGCCGAAATCGCACGGCTGAAAAAACTTGATGAGGACTATAACCTTTCAGTCAAAAGCGGGGATTCCCTGCTGGCTGCTGGCCAGTATGCCCAGGCCAGGGTTCCGTTTACAAAGGCAGCAACCCTGAAACCGGCAGAGGCTTATCCGAAAGAAAAACTTGCGGTGATAACCACCGCTCTCGCTGACCTTGCAAAGCAGAAAGAGCTTGACCAGAAGTACCAGGCGGCCATAGCCTCGGCCGACAAACTGCTGCAAGGCAAATCGTACAATGATGCAAAGGCGCAATACACGGCAGCTCTTGTGATAAAGCCGGGAGAAGCCTA